>CALZGC010000129.1 GCA_945786985.1 uncultured Nitrospirota bacterium
CGTGAAAAAAATACCGGTCAGCCAGATCCGTCTTGCGTGCAACGCCAAAACCTGCCCCCTTAGCGAAACATTAGCGCTACCCGAATATAGCAAGAAAGTATTCATTGTTCAAGAAAATAGGGGTTTCTTGCGATATGGCTTTAAAATTATAGCATTTCATTAAACACTTAAGGTAATACTCTAATATTCTCTTTCTAGTGTCATCGCAAGTCATTGAAAAAATAGCGGAAACCCTGGGGGCTCCCGCCTTTTTTTTACAAATTAATTTTCGGTATTTTTCAGAAAGGGATGTCGTCTTCGATGGGGGGGGCTTCGTTCGCAGGACCCGGTGCGCTCGTTCTTTCTTCACCGCCCTGGCCTCCGAGCATGATCATGTTCTCCGCCTTAATCTCGGTGGTGTAGCGTTTGTTCCCGTCACGATCTTCCCAGGACCGGGTGGTCAGTTTCCCCTCAATATAGATCTGTCGTCCTTTGGCGAGATATTCTCCGCAGATCTCACCGAGTTTTCCCCAGGCGACGATGTTGTGCCACTCGGTCCGCTCGTTCTTTTGTCCGTCTTTACCGACCCAGCTTTCATTGGTGGCCAGGGAGAAATTGGCCACCGCCGAGCCGTTCGCTGTGTACCGGACCTCCGGGTTTTTCCCGAGGTTACCGATCAATTGGACACGGTTCAAGCTTCGCATACCGACCCCCTCATGATGATATATCGGATTCAATAACGGTTCCGGGATTCGGACAGCTGAATCCGCGGGTTCCTTTATAGCAAAAAGCAAAGCGGGAAGGCAAGGCAATTCAGGAGGTGGGCTGGCGGGATGTTGGTCCCCATTAACCCGAATATTGCATGCGTGATCGTGATGAGAGGTCGAAGAAGCGCCGCAGGCAAGGCGCAGAAGATTTTCTGGCTGAAGACATATTGCATTATTTCGAAGTCAGGAAATTCTTCTGCAACGCCGGATACGGCGGCTTATCCGGCTTCGTAATAGACTTACTCATGTAATATTCGGGTTAACCGGCTTGAAGGGCGACGAGGTTTTTTCCGTCCATTTTGTGCTGTTCGTAGTACTTGCGCTCCAGCTCCTCCAGTGTGAAGCGGTCGAGACCACTGTTGTCGAAGAAGTCCCGGCGGAGGTTTGCGTTTTCTTCGTGGACAATCTGGGGCAGCAGACGGTCGGTATAGTAGATCTCCTTGTTGATGTTGAGGATGGTCTGATTCAGGAGGCGGTCCAGCAACGGGGTGTCGATCTCCATGTCCATGGAGAGCTCCGAGATGAGTTGCTTACGCATCTCCTCGCGCTGCTCTTTTGAGTGAATGCGGGTGTAGACGTCGTGGATACGCTTCGTGACGCGATCATAAATGCTGAGATAGAGCTGCTCCTGATGCCGGATTTCCGAGATGGTCTTGAGAACGTCGGCTACCGATTGGTCGCCCCGTTCAATGGTCCTCAGGCCGCCGTCCACGGCGCGGATCTTGTTCCTTCCGAAATGGGTGAGGTACTTGTTTCTTAGGATAGGCACGATGAAGAGCGTGTAGAAGAGATCGGGGTCGATGCCGTCGAATACCTTCTTGTGGCCGATGAGGCTTCTGAGTTTGTCTCCGCTCAGCTCCGCGTCCTCATTGAAGGCGAGGTGGTTGATGATCATGTAGGTCGCGTCGTATCGGTCAAAATGGGTGACGATGTATCCGAAGTTCTCCAGGGGGCCGTCGTTGCCCTCTTGCTCTGAGAGCTCATCGCAGATCCTTACCGTGTCCATCAGAATACCGTCAAAGGTTGGGTCCTGGCCCTCCGTGGCTTTTCGTTTGGCCCAGAGGAGCTTGGCCAGATCCTCCTGCGTGATGAGTTTGTCCGGTTTCCACTCCCGCAAAAAGATCCCTTCAAAGATCTCCCGGCACTCCTGGATATAGGTCGGTTCGTGGACCTCCGCCACAGCCCTGTTCTTCAGCAGCAGTTCATCCAGGATGTTGGGGAGAATGATGGGGATGTCGTTGCGAACGCAGAGGGTCCGGAGTCGAATGAGTCGCGCCCGCTGAGTGTGGCTGATTTCCTGGTCCCGCTCTCCTTCGATGAGAACGTCTTTGTATTCATCGATGATGCGCTTGTTGTCGGGGTGCTTGTAGATGACATCGATTTTCATCCGTTCCTGGTCAAAATGGTTGATCCGGTAGTGTGAGGCCAGGGCGTGCAACCTTTCGCCGTCCCGATCGCTCACCGAGCGGTCCCGATGGTAGACTTCGCGAAAGAGGCGGTAAAAGGCGTCGTGCTGCTTGTGCACCAGCCGGATCAAGAAGAGCATGCAGCGGGGCATGTCCAATTCTGCGAGGAGCTCATGCACGAGGCCGAGATCGTCTCCGCGGCCGACGTGAGGGGAGCGTTTAAGTCGCTTGCCGACATGGCGCAGTATGAGGGCCTGCTGTTCGGTGAACTCGTCCCCCTTTTCCATATAGACAAAGAAAAAATAGTTCGTGACGGCATGTCCCTCGAAGAAGATCCTGCTGTACTCTTCCGCTCCCTGAGTCTGCGGGACAAATTCGATTCCCCTTCGGTTTTCCGTCGCCACACCGCCGTACATGATCAGACGATTCAGAACCTCCGAACGCATCAGATCCTCTATGGGCTGATCCCCGCCGAACATATATTCACAGAAGCTCCCCCCGTTTCCCTTATGGGTGACGTCCTGGGCGGAGAGGATCAGTTCGCTGCCCAGGGAGAAAAAGCGCACCCGCGGGTGCCCCTGGGCGTCCTTTCCTTCTTCGAAGAAGTACCGGTGGCTGATATCGTGACCCGCGATGGTCGCGAAATATTCAATCTGTTCTGAGACGACGCCGTGAAGGCGGAAATCCTGAATCATAGGATGTCGGTTGAATCGAAATATAGAAAAATGTTCATTGTTTACAGGAAGTTTTGCATAGTTAAATTGTAACGAAGGATCTTTTTCCTGTAAAGAAGGAATTTTTGTCCGATCTCTTCTCATGGGTGGGCGTCCCCAGCCACCTGGGCAGCAGTCAGGGGGTCGTGTGAGAGATGCGATCCTGCAAAAGCGGCGTCACTCGCGGACCGACGGATGAATGGTGTCGAGATACTCGACGAGGCGAGTGGCCAGGGTCTTGGATCGGATTCGAAGGGATGCTTCGTGGTTGTGTTTGAGAGCACTTTCTGTCAGATTGTGGCTCCCCAGGAGCACGATCTCGCGGTCGATGATAACCATCTTGGTGTGCATGGTCCTGGCGGGGTTGTCGTAAAGGACGAGCACGCCGGCGTCTTTCAGGTCTGCCGCCGTTTTCCCGTTGGCTTCATTGAGGCCCCGCTGGGTCGATTTCTCCAGGAGGACCACCACCCGGAGGCCCCGCCGGGCCGCCTTCTTCAGGGCGGCTCCGATCCGGCGGGTCCGGCCCCGTGGAGAGGGGGATGTTTTGAACAGAAAGACGGAAACAATGATTTCCTTTTCTGCTTCTGCAATCTCTTCGTGGAGGACCTGGAAGTAATCCTCATTGAGCAGCGGTTCAATGGACTCGGCGGCGTCGGCTGGACGCCGGAAGCACCCGACGAGACAGCAGACCGCTACGACCCATAGAATTGCTTTTCGCATGACGGAAGCGTCCTGTGATCAGGGTTTTGCTGCGCTGCGGGCCGCGATCGGCTTGATCTTGACCTTGAGAATTCGGTGCCGGACCACCTTGTGCGCCGCAAAGAGGAACTGCCCGAAGGAGATGACCTCTGACTCCTTCGGAATCTTTCCGAAGATATCGAGAAGGAATCCGGCGATCGTTTCGTACTCGCCCTCAGGGAGTTTGACTCGGCTGCTCTCATAGACCTCATCCAGCGTGAGACTGCCGTCGAGGATCATCGATCCGTCGGCCAGCCGTTCGATCTTCTCCGCCTCCAGATCGTATTCGTCCTGAATCTCTCCGGTGATCTCCTCCAGGAGGTCTTCCATGGTGACCAAACCGGCCACGCTGCCGTATTCGTCGGCCACCATGCTGATCTGCCGTTTCTCCCTGCGGAACTCACCGAGCAGAAGGTCGACCCGCTTGGTCTCGGGGACATAGGAGACGCTGCGGAGCACCCGGGTGATTTCAAAGGCCTCCGGACGGGCCCAATAGGCAATCAGGTCTTTGACGAAGAGAAAACCGACGATGTTGTCGATCTGATCCTGATAGACGGGATAGCGGGAATGACCGGTGGTCTCTATCTTTTTCAGGATCTCCTCGGCGGAATCCCGCACCCCGATGGCGACGATATCGGGCCGCGGCACCATGACCTCCTTGACCATGGTCTGGCTGATGTCGAAGATGCCGTGCAGCATTTCGCGCTTCTCCTTCTCCAGGACCCCCTCCTCCTCGCCGTAACTGATGATGGAGCGGATCTCTTCGGTGGAGATGGCCGCCTTCTCCGGTTGAATGCGGAAGAAGACCCGCAGGAAGAAGTTCGAGATCAGCGTGGCCACCGAGACGAAGGGGTGCAGGATGATGGAGAACCAGTAGATGGGACGGGCCACCCAGAAAGAGACCCGCTCTGCATGATAGGCCGAATAGGTCTTCGGGGTGATCTCGGCAAAAATGAGCAGGAGAAAAGTCATCACCAGGGTCGCCGCTAGCATGGCGACTTCTTCGCCGAAGTGCGGCTCCAGCCATTCAATGGCCAGCACCCCGGTCAGCACCGAGGCGGCCACATTGACCAGGTTGTTTCCGACCAGGATGGCGGCGAGGAGGCGATCGGTCTTCCGGAGAAGCCGGTCGACGAGGATGGCGCCCTTGTGTCCCTTGCGAACGAGATGCTTGAGACGCGTCTTCCGGAAGGAGATAAGCGCCGTCTCCGAGCCGGAAAAAAACGCGGAAAAGAGCAGGAGTACCAGAATCAGGATCAGGGATGTTTCTGAGTGGCTGACTTGCATGCCCCGTTCTCTCCGGGCCGATCAGTGCAGCACCGGCCACGCGTACGTCAATCCGAGGGTGGCCAGATCCCGGTCGGTTCTAAAATTGCGGAAGGAGTTCTCGAACTCGTTTTTCTGTTCGGTATGATACCAGGAAAGCAGGCCCGTAAGATTCCGGGTGATGGCATAGCGGAGCCCCGCGCCCGTGCGCACTGTGTCGACATCTTCATCTTCGTCGCCGGTGTCCGATTCCAGTTTGTTCTTGTAAAAGCTGGCATTGACAAAGGCATTGAGACGCGGCGAAAAGCGATGGTTGTATGCGGTTCTGTAAGTCTGCGTTTCCGTAGTCCCTCCGTCGGCGGATCGGTCCCTCTCGTCCTGGCTGAAGTTGAAGGAGAGGGTGCCCTTCTGAAAGGACTTGGCGATGTCCAGGCTGTAGACGAGCCCCGTGTCATCCTCGCTGTCCTCGATGGTGTTGAGGGTCACGCCGGGGAGGGTGATTGTTCCGCTGATCGCGTCCGCCGCGCTGACCGTATACGTAGGGGCGGGTACGCCCGCAACTGTATAATCAAGAGTATCGTTTTCCCTCAGGCCGTGGGGAATGATGGTATTGCCGGCTGCGGGGACGAGGAAGAGGCGCTGGACTGTCTCATCGGTGCTGCGCCCGCCCACATAGGCGGTGAACTCCAGGGTGGCGGAGACGCGGTGTGTCCAGCCGAGCCAGCCGCCGTAGTAATCTGTTTCGTCGTATTCATCTTCGAAGTCAAGCGCCACGTTTCGGCTGGTACCCGTTGTCCCAATAAGACTGAACCTCGCGTTTTCGGGCAGCTGGCTGCTGCTTCGATCATAGTCGGTGTTGCGGCCCGTCACGGAGACGAAGATCGTGTTCTTGGCGCTGAGCGCGTAATTGTACGAGAGGGTGCCGCCGTTGGCCTTCGAATCGTAGAGGTCGTCCTGAGAGTGGTCGTAGATGTTGTTGGAGCCGCTGAGTGAGAGGAAGCTTCGCCGGGTGAGCTGATATTGGAGGGTGCCGCTGACGTTGTTGGCCCGCCTGCGGTCCCGCTCTTCCAGAATACCGCTTTCGCCTGTGCTCGACTCAGATCTCAGAATCCGGTCGACATCCTCGGTCTGCGAGAAGTAGTCCGACAGGGAGACACTGAGCCGGGGCGAGAGGGCGTGGGAGACGCCCAGACTGGCGACATGATTGCCGTTGTCGGCCTCGCTTTCCGATCCGTACATGAACTGGGTGAAATGGTAGAAGAAATCGATACTGGTTGCCTGGGAGGCGGCGGTAAAGGGAAGCCGCAGGCCCGCCTGGTAGTTGAAGTCGTCCACTTCGTTGTCGCTGTCGTTGAAGACGTTGCTGTCATACTCGGTGGCCAGCGTCACGGTCGGTGTGAAGGTGCGATTCCAGTCGGCCTCGCTCCGGGCGGCGGTCACGGCCTCCAGCAACAGACAGGCCGCAAAAAAGATCCAGAATTTTTTCATGGCTCCTCCTCTCAGGTTTGGGTCCCTATCTTTGGGTATGGTCAGGCGGTGGGGTGCCTCCCACATCGGTTCCGGTTCGGACTCGCGGTGCGCGCGGGCCAGGGCCGGCTGTCCCCACCGGCCGTCTTCTGCAGCCAGCGCGCCGCCGGGGCGTGCGCAAGCAAGCGGGAGGCCGCTGAGTTGTAGAAACGGTTCATGAAGGCCCAGGGGTTGCCCCGGGTGGTTCCCCAGATGATCAGCCGGTGCGCCAACGGGCCGAAGCACTGCAGGAGATACCGGTTGGCCAGGGAAACGGCCAGCTGCCGTCCGAAAACCTTTCGCCACAAGAGGTCGTAGGCGCGGCCTTCGATGATGCTGCGGGCCGCCAGATATCCGGACGTGAGGGCATAACGGATCCCGAATCCGAAGAGAAAATCCTGAAACCCCGCGGCTTCGCCGACGTACAGCCGGCCGCGGTGCACGGCCGAGCGGACGGGGTAGAAGTTGCCGTAGCCGGTGAAGCGCCGGGTCCCCTCCATCGAAAAGGACCGCCCGGCCTGGAAGTATCGGGTGGTGCGCTCCAGATGCTCCGCGGCTCCCTTGAAATCCCGATAATAGATGCTCGCCAGGGTGGCGCGGCCGTCCTGCACGAGCAGGTAGGCGTAGCCGCCCGGGGCGATGCCGTTGTGCAGCACCGCCATGGCGGTGTCGGGCAGGTCGGTCCGGAAAATCAGTCCGCTGGCCATGACGTTCGGCTTGCCGGGACCGGCGGCAATGATATGGCCGTCTCCGGGGTTCCGGCGGCACCCGAATTTCAGCGTTACGCCGGCGTCGAGGGCTTGGGTTTTCAGGGAGCGGTCCAGGGACCCCTCCATGGGGCCCCGCAGGGTCAGATAGAAAAGAGGTCGGGGCGAGGTTACCGCCCCGCCGTAACCGCCTCTCATCCGAAACTCTCCTTCCGAGTAGGGTCGGCAGAAAAAGTCGGGGGCAATCGACATGGTGTGTAGAGTGTCACGGAAATCCACCGGCGTGCTCCAGTTTTCGATTCCCTGAAAGTCTCCGTGAAAGCGTCTTCCCACCTCGTCGTTTCGTTCATAGACGGTCACCCCGTAGCCCGCGCGCGCGAGATTGATGGCCGCGCACAAACCCGACGGGCCGGCACCGACGATGCGTATCTGTTTCGTTCTATCTGCCACAGTTTACTGGCGGTCCTTCAGCCGCGGTATTTATTGGTGATGGGCAGACGGCGGCCGGTTCCGAAGGCCCGGGGGGTGATGCGGATACCGGGGGCCGCCTGCTGGCGCTTGTATTCATTGCCGTCAATCATGCCGATGACCTGCCGGATAGTGGCACGGTCATAGCCAAGGGCTGCGATTTCATCGGCCGACGCATCCCGTTCCACGTAGGCATGCAGGATGCCGTCGAGAATCTCATAATCCGGCAGGGAGTCCGAGTCTTTCTGGCCCGGTGAAAGCTCCGCCGATGGGGCTTTGGTGAGGATGCGCTCCGGGATCACGGGGCGGCGCCCGAGGCCATTGCGATAGGCGGAGAGTTTGTAGACCTGTGTCTTGGGCACATCGGAAAGCACCGAGAGGCCGCCGGCCATGTCTCCGTAAAGGGTTGCGTAGCCCACCGCCACCTCCGACTTGTTTCCGGTACTGAGAACCAGATACCCGAACTTGTTCGAAAGGGCCATCAGAATGATGCCTCGCAGACGGGCCTGGATGTTCTCCTCGGTCGTGTCCCGCGGGCGTCCCTTAAAGCTGGGCGCCAGGGTTTTCAGAAGCGCATCAAAGCCCTCCTGGATGGGAATGGTTTTCAGGGCGATGCCGAGGTTCTTTGCCAGGGCTTGCGCATCCTCCGCGCTTTCGCGCGAAGAGATGGCACTGGGCATGAAGACGCCGAGCACATTGGCGGCGCCCACGGCATCCGTCGCCAGAGCGGCGGTCAGCGCCGAGTCGATCCCGCCCGAAATGCCGATGAGTACCTTCTTGAAGTTGTTTTTCGCCGCATAGTCCGCCAGGCCGAGAGTCAGGGCCTGATAAATTTCCTCGCAGGGGTCGGGAAGCTCTGTGTGGAGGGTGTAAGGCGGCGGCGCAGGTCGCCGGCCACCGCCGATTTTCTTGCCGGGTTCAGCAGTGGCGCCCCGGGAGGTGACCACCGGCAGCAGGGTGCCGCTTTTTCGGGCCTCAACGACGCTGCGCCGGTTGCGCGGGCTCTTGAGGCGCTCGTGACGGACCTCGTCCAGATTCAGGTCGGCCATCACCAGGTCTTCCTCAAAGGCACGGCCCCGGGCGATCGCCTCTCCCTGGGGATTCACCATGAGGCTCCGTCCGTCGAGGACCAAATCGTCCTGTCCACCAACCAGGTTGTTGAACAGCAGGAAAACCAGATTGTCACGGGCGCGGGTGGAGATCATCTGCTGCCGGTTCGGGGCTTTGCCGGCGTGGAAGGGGGAGGCTGAAATATTGATCACCACTTCGGCGCCGCTTCGGGCCATGTCCATGGTCGGACCGCCGGGAAACCAGATGTCTTCGCAGATATTGACCCCGAGCAGCGCGCGGTCCAGGGCATAGAGGCGGCTTTCGACTCCGGCCTGGAAGTAGCGGTTCTCATCGAAGACGTCGTAGTTTGGCAGATAGATCTTGTGCTGGGTTCCGAGCCAGACGCCGTCGTGCAGAACGGCGGCGGCGTTATACAGATCGTCCTGGTAGTCCACGAAGCCGAGGATGACACAGAGGCCCTGGGTTTCCGGCACGATCTTCTGAACACAGTCGAGATTCTTCTGGATAAAAGAGGGCTTCAGGAGCAGATCCTTGGGCGGGTAACCGGTCAGGGCCAACTCCGGAAAGGTGAGCAGCTGCACACCCGCTTTCCGGGCCTTCCGGATCCACCGCACGATCTTCTTCAGGTTGCCGTCGAGATCGCCGACGACCGGATTGATTTGCGCCATCGCCGCACGCAGCAGACTCATGACACCACCTTAGGTTGGGAGAGAAGCAAACAGGCCCGCCCGACCAAATCATAGGCAATGAACCGGAAAAATTCAAGATAAAAGCGAGTTGTCATGGGATTCTGTTTTATACTACACTACCAGACGCGGGGGCAGGCAGGACCGGCAGGATATCTGAATTCTCTTGATCGAAAGGCCCACACGTGAGCATGAACCTGAACACACCCGCGGCGGTCATTCTGGTGGGAAACCCCAATGTGGGCAAGAGTGTGCTTTTTGGGCTCTTGACCGGCAAGTACGTGACGGTCTCCAATTACCCCGGCACCTCGGTGGAGGTTGTGGAAGGGATCATTGCGGCGCCCGCCGGGGGGCGGGGCACCGTGAAAATCGTCGACAGCCCCGGTGTGAACAGCCTGATCCCCAAGTCGGAAGACGAGGAGGTCACCCGCCGCATTCTCTTGACCACGGCGCAGGCGGGTATTCTGCAGATCGCCGACGCGAAAAACCTCAAGCGGGCTCTGCTGATCAACTCCCAGCTGTCCGACATGGGTTTTCCCATCACCCTGGTACTGAACATGTATGATGAGGCGGAAGAGCGAGGCATTCGGATCGATACGGAGCGACTCGGTCAGATGCTGGGTATTGAGGTGATCCCTGCCGTGGCCACGGAACGCCGGGGGCTTCGGCAGATTCGTAAATCGCTGAACCGGTTCCGACACCGCGAGGACCCGGTCCGGTTTCATCCGACCATCGAGGCGGGCGTTGAAAGGTTGGCGGCGCTGCTGCCCGACATGCATCTGTCCAAACGGTTCCTTGCGCTGGCCCTGCTCGCGGGCGACCGGAAACTGCTTGGAATTCTGCAGGGGATTCAGGAGGATTTGCCGACGACACGGATCGTGGACATCATTGCGGCGACGGCCGAAACCTATCCGGAGCCCCTGGGATACGGGATCCTGAAAAAGCGACAGGAGTGGGTCGACCGGGTTTTTCAGGCCTGTGTTCACGCCGAGAATCGGGTGCGCTCCAGCCGGCGGGAACAGCTCGGCAACTGGGCCATGCACCCGTGGTACGGGTTACCCATTCTGCTCATTCTGCTCTATATCATGTACCTCTTTGTCGGACGATTCGGTGCCGGCGTCTGCGTGGACTATCTCGAGTCGGTCGTCTTCGGGGAGTGGATCACCCCGCGAATCTCCCGCATCCTGGCTGTTCTGCTCCCCTTTCCCCTGGTGCAGGACGCTCTGGTCGGAGAGTACGGGGTGCTCTCCGTTGGGTTGACCTACTCCGTGGCCATCGTGCTCCCCGTGGTCAGCTTCTTTTTTATTTTCTTCGGCTTGCTGGAGGATTCGGGATACCTCCCCAGGCTGACCGTGATGAGCAACAAGATCTTCAAAAAGATCGGGCTCAACGGGCGCGCCGTGCTCCCCATGGTCCTCGGCCTGGGTTGCGACACCATGGCCACCCTGACGACGCGGATCCTCGATACGAAGAAGGAACGCATCATCGCGACGCTGCTGCTCGCGCTGGGGGTCCCCTGCTCTGCGCAGCTCGGCGTCATCATGGGGCTGCTCGGCGGGATTTCCCTGTCCGCCCTGATCGTGGTGGCCGTGACGGTGCTCCTGCAGCTGCTCATCGTGGGGTATCTTGCGGCCCAGGTCCTGCCCGGCCGGAGCTCCGATTTCCTCATTGAAATCCCGCCGCTCAGGATTCCCCAATTCTCAAATATTCTGGTCAAAACCTATCATCGGGTGAAATGGTTTCTCAAGGAGGCGGTGCCCCTCTTCATGCTGGGCACCTTCCTACTGTTTGTCCTGAGCCGTCTGCACCTGCTGGGCGGAATCGAGCGTGCCATCGCGCCGATCCTGCAGGGGGTGCTCGGTCTGCCGGCCCGCACGGCGGAGGCCTTCATCCTCGGATTTCTGCGGCGGGACTACGGCTCCGCCGGCCTTTTCCGACTGGCCGAGCAGGGCGAGCTCGACCTCATTCAGCTGACGGTGAGCACGACGGTGATGGTGCTCTTCGTGCCGTGTCTGGCCAATTACTTTGTGATGATCAAAGAACACGGGAAGAAGAAAGCCTTGTATATGGTAAGCTTCATTCTGGTCTATGCTGTTCTCGTGGGCGGGGTTTTGAACCTGCTTCTGCGGGAGGTACCGGTCTTTGCGGGAGTACTCAGATGAATCGAATGGAACGGGAAGAGGCGATGGAGCTTGTCGGGACCCTTGAAGAAAAGGGGAAGCTGACCGTGGAGAGCCTGCAGGCAAGTCGCCTGTCCCACCCCTTGACGGCCGAGCAGATCGCGACCCTTCAGGCGGAGAAGCTCATCGTGGTCGCCGGGGACGGGCGGGTCCGGCCTACCCCGGCGGGCCGCACCCTGGCGCAGCGGGTGATCCGACGCCACCGTCTTGCGGAACGCCTGATTGCCGATGTGCTCACCCTGAAGAGTGCCGAGGCGTCGGAGCGCTCCGCCTGTGATCTGGAGCACGCCCTGAGCGATGAGCTAACCGACAGCATCTGTACCCTGCTCGGGCATCCAACGGAGTGCCCCCACGGCAGGCCCATTCCACCCGGTCCGTGCTGCTCTGAGCGACGCACCCGGGTGGAAAGCCTGATCCGCACACTCGATACCCTGCCGCCCGGTGAGAAAGGTGCGGTCGCCTATATCTCAACGGGCGATCATGCCCGGCTCGACCAACTGAGCTCCCTGGGGCTCTTCCCGGGGGCGGTGGTGACGGTCCATCAGCAGCAGCCCGCACTGGTGATTCTATTCGAGGAAACGACGCTCGCCCTCGACCGAGAGATCGCGCGGGAGATACATGTCTGGAAGCAGTAGCACTGCGCAGATGGATCGGGGATCAGCGTCCAGGCGCGGCCGCGCCGGAAGCTTCATTGGACAGCGCCTCAGGGGGACAGCGCCTCAGGGCCGTCCGGGCCCGATTTCCATATCCGCGAACTCCTCGAATTGAGACAGATACGCTTTGAGTTTGCGGACCACTCGGCTTTCCAGCTGCCGGATCCGTTCGCGGCTGATCTGAAAGGTGTCGCCGATCTCCTGAAGCGTTGCCGGCTTTTCTGCCAGCAGTCGGCGCGCCAGGATATCCCGTTCCTTCTCCTCCAGGGTGGCGGCGAAGGCATCCAGCTTCTCCCGAAAGAGCGCCATCAACTCCTCATCGGCAAGCCGCTCATCGACGGGCCGCTCCCCCGAGGCGAACAGCTGCATCAGTGGCGTCTCCGAATCCTCCCGCACAGGTGCATCGAGCGAAAGGTCCTCGTCGCCGAGAATCTGCTGCATCTCGACGACATCCGATTCGCGCACATCAAACCGCTCGGCCAGAAGTTTCGGGCTCGGTGTGTCCCCGAGGGCCCGGAGCTTTTCATATTCCTGGTTGAGTTTATAGAATAGTTTCTTCTGGGCCGCAGTCGTTCCGATTTTGTAAATCCGGTAGTTGTTCATGATGAACTTGAGGATGTAGGCCCGTATCCACCAGGCGGCGTAGGTGCTGAGCTTGACACCCCGGTACGGGTCGAATTTCTTGATGGCCTGCATGAGGCCGATGTTGCCTTCCTGAATCAGATCAAGGGCGTTCTGGTAGAGGCGGACGAAGTCGAAAGCGATCTTTACCACCAGCCTCAGATTTCCGAGGACCAGGCGCTGTGCCGCTTCCACATCCTGTGTTTCGTGGTAGCGTACGGCGAGCCGGTGTTCCTCCTCCGGTGATAGCAGGGCATGCTGTCTGATTTCCGCAAGGTAGCGTTGCAGGGGATCGCTCTTGACGAGCGATCCTTGCGTTTCGGGCGTCTCCGTCTCGTTCAATTTATTCTGTTCGTCCGCTGTCATAACCCTTCGGCGTGCACGGCGCTGTTGCGTCGCTGCCGCCCCCTGGCGGGGCAACACCCCGGCGTCTAGCGGTGCTGATCCGTCTCTTTTCGTCCCAGATCCTTGGCCAGGACACGCCGCAGGACGGTTTCGAGGGCCGCGGGCAAGGGGCTCGACAGACAGGACTCGATTTCCTGCAGGACTGCGGGACTCGGCTCCGTACTGTGCGGTTTGGCCGCAGCCGTTCGAGGGGATTCCTCCCGGGGCGGCAGTGTGCCCAGCCGGAAACGGATCTCGCCGATTTCATCCGAGCCAAGCCACTGATGAATGTTTTCAAGGATCTGACCCTTGAGGAAGCCAAGGTGGTGCAGCCAGGTTGGCTGATCGACGGTCACAAAGAGGCACTGGCCGGAGAGAAACTCGGGGTGTGTGTGCGCGGCCACCTGGTCTCCCACAACCTGATCCCAGGCGGACCAGATGGCATGCCGCTTCATGATGTGATCGACACCCAACTCCCGCAACACCCGCTGCAGGGTACTCCCCGCTGAGGCGGGGGGGCTGCTTTTGCCTCGTAGACGCATCCCGTTGTCCGATGATTCGTTGCTTGCGGAGGAACCCCATGCTCGCTCCGTCGAGCATATTCTCATCTTCGTACCGTGCAGTGTCAAGTGTAAAAGCCTCCGGGGCAAGTTTTGTGTTGCGCGCCTTAACCAGAGATGGTATATTTCTCAATGTCTTTGGCATCGCTAACCCATTTGAAAAGCAGGTGTTTTTCGCCTGTGAAATCAGGGAGCCCCCTATGCCGGAACTTAGAAAAGATCCGATCATTGGTCGGTGGGTGATTATCTCGACGCATCGCGGCAAGCGTCCCACCGATTTCGGGGAGACGCTCCATAAGGGCAACGGCGGGTTCTGTCCTTTTTGCACCGGCAATGAAAAGGTCACCCCCCCTGAGATACTGGCCTTTCGCAAGAACGACTCCGCGCCCAACACCGAGGGATGGAGTTTGCGGGTGGTGGCGAACAAATTCCCTGCGCTACAGATCGAGGGCGACCTGCACAAGCGGGCCGACGGGATCTACGACAAGATGAGCGGCATCGGGGCCCACGAAGTCATCATCGAGACACCCCATCACGAAAAGACGCTGAGCACCCTTCCGGAGGAGAAAGTGGAGGATATGCTCTGGGCCTATCGCGAGCGGATGGTCGATCTCAAGCGGGATGCCCGTTTCAAGTATATCCTGATCTTCAAGAATGAAGGCCTTTCCGCTGGCGCCTCTCTGGAGCATTCCCATTCCCAGCTCATCGCGCTGCCCATCGTTCCCAAGCGCGTGGCTGAAGAGATGAAGGGATCCCGGGTGCACTATCAGCACAAGGAACGGTGTGTCTATTGCGATATCGTGCATCAGGAATTGGAGACGCGCACGCGGGTGGTGTCCGAAAACGATCACTATATCGCCATTGAGCCGTTTACGCCGCGATTCCCGTTTGAAACCTGGGTGCTCCCCAAGAAGCACGCCTCATCGTATGAGATGATGACCCGTGCCCAGATTGCCCCGCTGGCATGGATTCTCCAGGACACCCTGAAGCGCATCGACAAGACCCTGAACGTGCCGCCCTATAATTACATTCTGCATACCTCGCCCATCGGGGAGGAGGTCAATGACTATTACCATTGGCACATCGAGATCATGCCGAAACTGACCCGGGTGGCAGGGTTCGAATGGGGCTCGGGTTTTTACATCAATCCAACCCCGCCGGAGGAGGCCGCGGAATTTCTGCGGGAAGCCCGCGTCTAACTCGGAGGGCCGCTCCACCGGCTGGGCGGCGTGGAAGCGAGCATGAAAATCCTCTTTGCAGCCTCCGAGGTCTTTCCCTTCGCCAAGACAGGTGGCCTCGCCGATGTGGCGGGGAGCCTTCCCGTCGTTTTGAAAGAACTGGGACACGACGTGCGCGTGGTGATGCCGAAATACCGGGGCGTCGAACGATTTGCGACGGACCTGGCCGACACCGGTGCGAGAACCCCGGTGCGGATCGGTGATGAGATCGCCGTGGGTGCCCTCTTTGAAGGCAGACTGGCCGGGCGCGTGCCCGTCTATTTCGTCCGGTACGATCCCTACTTTGATCGGGACGGTCTCTACGGCACGGCGCAGGGAGATTATCCGGACAATGCCTCGCGGTTTATCTTCTTCTCCAGAACCATTCTCGATGCGATGCAAAGCCTCGATTTCTGGCCCGAGGTGCTGCACCTGAACGACTGGCAGTGTGCGCTGGCGGCGCTTTATCTCAAGAGCTACACTGGGGTCTCGCGATATGATCAGGTGGCCTCCCTTCTGACGATTCACAATCTGGGCTATCAGGGGCTTTTCTGGCACTACGATATGCCGCTGACAGGGCTGGGGTGGGAGTATTTCACGCCGGAGGGGATCGAATTCTACGGCAAGATCAATTTGCTGAAAGCCGGTCTGATTTCCGCGGATCTGCTCAGTACGGTCAGCCGCAAGTACGCGCGGGAGATTCAGACCGAGGAATACGGTTTCGGTCTGGACGGTGTGCTGAAGAAGAGGGCCCGGGACCTCTGCGGTATCCTCAATGGTGTGGACTACACGCTCTGGGATCCGGCCGACGATCCCTTCCTGCCCGAACGGTACGGTCCGGACGATCTCACCGGGAAGGCGGCTTGCAAGCGGGAACTGCTGAAGCGCTTCGGCCTGGAGGTGCGGATGCGGCGTCCCCTCATCGGGTGTGTGTCCCGCCTCACGGCCCAAAAGGGCTTTGACCTGGTTGCCGCCGTTGGGCCCGATCTGGCGCGACTGGATGCGGCGCTGGTGGTGCTGGGTGATGGGGAAGAGAAGGTTCGCAGCGATCTGGTCGATCTGGCCAAGAGGTATCCCAAGCATTTCGGCATCAGGATCGCTTACGACGACGGCCTGGCGCACCTCATCGAGGCCGGCGCCGACTTCTTTCTGATGCCGTCCCGGTATGAACCGTGCGGCCTGAACCAGATGTACAGTCTCAAGTACGGCACCATCCCCATCGTCCGCGGAACGGGGGGCCTGGATGATACCATTGTAAGCTTTAACCGTAAGACGCGGACGGGCAACGGTTTTAAGTTTTTCAGCTATTCGCCCCAGCGGCTCTTGAGTGCCGTGCGCCGCGCGGTCTCCGTCTATCACGAGCGGCCTCTGTTCGCGCGCCTGATCCGAAATGCCATGGCCTGCGACTTCTCCTGGACACGCTCGGCACAGGATTATGAAAAACTCTATACCCGGCTGCTCAGGAAGGGCGCAAAACGCAAACAAACCCGGTGACGAATCGGTGAGCGAAGCGTTGGAAGCTATGAAAGAGAGCAAGATTGAATTTGTCATTCTTCGGGACATCCTGAAGATCAGCAATTCCACCCTGGACCTGAATGAACGCCTCACCCAGGTGGTGCAGGAGATCGTCTCCAAGATGACGGCGGATGCCTGCGCGATTTATCTGATGCGCAAGGGGCGGGAGTGCCTGAGCCTGAAGGCGGCGTCCGGTCTGAACGCGGCCGGCATCCGTGGCATCTGCCTCGATATGGGCGAAGGCATCACCGGATGGGTGGCCCAGCAGAAAACCCCCGCGGCCGTTCAGGATATCTTCAGCGACCCCAGAATGAAGTACATCCCGGGCACGGGCGAAGAAAAGTATCGTTCGATGATTGCCGCGCCCGTCCTCTATCTGGGGAAGTGCCTCGGTGTCCTCAACATCTGGACCCGGGAGGCGCGGGACTTCAGCGAGGATGAGGTCCATCTGCTTTGTTCCATCGCCGACGGCATCAGTGGGAGCATCCGGAATGCCCAACTCTACCTCGATGCCACCAAGCGGTACAGAGAGCTGAGCTCGCTCTATGACTTCAGCAATATGCTGAACGCGACCTTTGAATTCGAGGAGCTCATCGGAATGATCACCCGGCGCAGCACGGAGCTGATCGGGGCGAGCGGCGCCATCCTCCGTCTTCTGGACGAGCAGGACGAGCTGCTCAAGGTCAAATCGATGTACGGGCTTTGCATGGACCCCGAGAGCATTTCGCGCACCCACATCCGTCTGGGAGAGGGGGTGGCGGGTCGGGTTGCGTCGGAGGCCAACGCGGCCAAGCTCAACGATCTCGACCAGGAGGAGGGCGAGGCGCTGCCATCGGAGAAGGTCTGCTCTTCGCTCCTCTGTGTGCCCCTGATCGTTAAGGAGCGGGTGATCGGAACGCTGACGCTCCATGACAAAACGGATGCCCACGGGACCCTGGTCCACTTCGACCGCGGCGATATGGATCTACTCCAAGCCCTGGCCAACCAGGGGGCCCTGGTGGTCGAAAACGCGAGAAATTTCGAGCGGGCCGAACGGCTCTTCCGGGAAAACGAGCGCCGGGCGAACGATTTTGAAATCCTCTATGAGATCAGCACCGCCATGAACACCACCATGAACCTCGATCAGCTCCTCAAGATCATCCTCAAGGCGGTGACCTTTGGCGGTGGGCTGAATTTCAATCGTGCCATTCTTCTCCTGGTGAACGAGAAAACCAACACGCTCCAGGGTATGCTCGGCGTCGGACCGGACAGCGGGGAGGACGCGTATCACATCTGGAGTGAAATCGGCTCCAAGAACATGAGCTTCCAGGACTGGATTTCGTCGGTCGGACTCCAGGGGGAGGACCGCACCAGCCGTTTTGACCAGCTGGCCAAGGGGATCCGAATTCCCATCGGTTACGGCAAAGGGGTGCTGGCACACACGGTGCTCGAACGCAAAGGGTTCAACGTCAAGAATGTGCAGGAGGACCCGAGCGTCAATCCGGAGATTCTGAAGGTCCTGGCGTTTGAAAGTTTTGCCACCGTGCCCCTGATTTCTCAGGACCGGGTCGTGGGGGCCATTATTGTGGACAATCTTTACAACAAACGTGAAATCACCGATGAAGACCTGCGGCGGCTGGAACTCTTTGCCAGCCAGGCCGGGCTGGCTATCGAGAATGCCAAGGTCTACTCCGACCTGGAGATGGCGAACCGCTCCCTGAAGGAGCTGCAGGACCGGTTGATCCAGTCTGAAAAGATGGCCGCTCTGGGCGAAATGGCTGCCAGCATCGCACACGAGATCCGAAATCCCCTGGTCTCCATCGGGGGCTTTGCCCGGCGGCTGGACGGCAAGGTCGATGCCGCCAACCCGGAAAAGCGCTACTCTCGCATCATCGTCAAGGAAGTGAACCGCCTGGAGAAGGTCCTCCAGGAGGTACTCGCCTTCTCCCGGACGGCCGAACCCCGGTTCTGTGAGTGCGATATGGTGCGGGTCGTTCAGGATGCGTTGGAGGTCTTCGAGGAGAGCTTTGCCGAGTGTGAAGTCGAGGTGGTTCAGAGATTCGGAGAGGGCATTCCGCTGGTCTACGGGGACGGCCATCAGTTGAAGCAGGTGTTCATCAATCTCTTTTCGAATGCCCTGCAGGCCATGAATGAGGGTGGGCGTCTTACGGTGCGGTGCGAAGCGGGGGGGGCCGGGGACGGGGTATTGATTGCGGTTCAGGATACGGGCGGGGGTATCTCTGAGGATGCGATCACGAATATTTTCAACCCCTTTTTCACGACGAAACACACCGGTACGGGACTGGGGCGGGCGATTACACACCGCATGATCGAAATGCACGGGGGGCATATACAGGTGAAGAACGAACCGGGCGTGGGTGTGACCTTCCTCATCTCCATCCCCGCAAAGCTCGACGGGCAGGGGGGGCTGGATGAAAGGGGGGGGTCTGAAATGGCGCGGGAGTCGATGAATTCGAAAAGCACATAGCAACGGGGCTGCGCGCCGTCTGCCTATGAGCCAACGCACCAGCCAATGAGGAGAGAGCCGCATGAAAACCATTTTGATCGTTGATGACGAAGAGAACATCCGGATTCTGTACAAGGAAGAGCTGGCTGATGAGGGCTACAATGTGCTTCTTGCCAGCAACGGCTACGAGGCGCTGGAAGTTCTGAATACACAGAAACCCGATGCCATCATTCTCGACATCAAGATGCCGGGGATGGACGGGGTGAATCTGCTCAAGCTTATTAAAGAACGGAAAGAGGATGACATCCCCGTCATTATCTGCTCTGCCTATGAGGAATACAAACAGGATTTTTCTCTCTGGGCCTCTGAGGAATACATCGTCAAGTCCGCAGATCTTACCAAAATGAAGAGTGCCTTGAAGCGCATCCTCAAGGATTGAGGATTGCCGTAGCACGGAAGTGTCGGAGCGTGTGATGGTGGCGGTCCCCCGCTGCGTTGCTCAGGGGGCTTGCCTACCTCGTCGGCCACCGTCATGGCTTGCGCCGGGGATCGGAAAAGGGGGTCGCTGATGCCCGCGAAAAGAGGATCCGTACTGATCGTTGATGACGAAGAAAGCATCTGCCTGCTGTACCAGGCGGAGCTGGAGGATCGGGGATACGATGCCAGGGTACAGAGCCGCGCCACCCGGGTGCTCGACGACATTGAAACCAGCACGCCCGATCTCGTGGTGCTGGATATCAAAATGCCTGAGGTGAGTGGTCTGGAGCTTCTGGAGAAGATCAAGGAGCGGTTTCCACATATCCGGGTGATCCTGAATTCGGCCTACGGTTCCTTCGGTGAGAGCCCCGCAGTGCAGCAGGCCGAGGCCTATGTTGTGAAATCCTCGGATCTGTCGGAACTGCTTGAAACCATCGAGACCCTGCTTCCTTGACGTGCCGGCACCCCCGGCAGGGGATACCGCCTTGGCAGCCCGTCCAGGGCGCCACAGTTTCAATCCCGCAGGCCCGGTGAAACCGGAGGCCTTTGGAAGGGAGCATCATCGTGGCTCCAGGGGGAGACTCAGAGTTTGAGCTCATCCGGCGGATGACTCGTTCGGTTGCATGCTTTTCGGATCAGCTGCTGACCGGCATCGGGGATGACTGCGCCGTGGTGGCGGGGGGCGCGGAGGCCGACCTGCTGCTCACTGCGGACCTTCTGGTGGAGGGCGTCCACTTTGACCGGAAGTGGTTCTCGCTCCGGCAGATCGGGAGCAAGGCGGTGCGGGTCAATGTCAGTGACATCGCGGCCATGGGCGGTGTGCCGGACTTCGCCCTCGTGACCCTGGCCATTCCCCCCGACGTGTCGGCGGCGTCGCTGGAGGAGCTCTATGCAGGGATTCGGGAGGCAGCGGAGACTTTTCGTGTCACCATCGCGGGCGGGGACCTGTCGCGGTCTCCGGACGTCCTCGTGCTGGACGTCATGGTTCTGGGAACGACGGAAAGGGGGCGGGCCGTTCTTCGCTCCGGTGCCCGGGTGGGTGACCGAATCTTTGTCAGCGGGACGCTGGGGGCCGCGGCGCTGGGGCTGCTTGCGGCCCGGACGCAGCAGCGCGGCCCCGATGCCGAATCGGCCATGGCACGCCAGTGCCGACCGGAACCGGGAATCGGGCTCGGCCGGGCGCTTTCCCAGGGGCGGCTGGCAACAGCCATGATCGACCTGAGCGATGGCCTCTCGTCGGATCTTGCCCACATCTGTGAGGCCAGCGGTGTGGGCGCAAAGATCCGTCTGCAGGATCTTCCGGTCTCGGATTCCTGCCGGAGGCTTGCCGCTGCCATGGCCGCGGAGCCCTTCGATTTCGTTCTGCACGGGGGGGAGGACTATGCGCTGCTGTTCACCGCCGGCCCCGACGCTGTGGCGGTTTTCGGAAGCAGGCGCTTCCCTTTTACGGTGACCGAGATCGGAGAGATTCTTTCCCCCGATGCCGGCATTGTTCTGGAGTATCCGGACGGGCGCTGTGAAGCTTTGCGGCCGTCCGGCTATGATCATTTCAGGTGATGACTCGCCCCGTCAAGGGTGCTGCACCGCCAATGTTTGCCTTGACTCCATTCGGCGAGTTCTATATAATTCGCCCAATTTTTTGCCGATGACAATGCAGCTTGAGGGCCTTTTCGCCGCCGTGCCGGAGTCCATTACAGGAGTCTGTTCGTGAGCACAGCCAAGAGAATTCGCAAAGCAGTTTTCCCCGCCGCCGGCCTCGGGACGCGTTTTCTGCCGGCCACCAAGGCCTCTCCGAAGGAGATGCTTCCGCTGGTGGACAAGCCGATGATTCAGTACGTCGTGGAAGAGGCTGTGGCCGCCGGGATTGATCACATCATCCTGGTAACGGGCCGGGGCAAACGGGCCATCGAAGATCACTTCGACCGGAATGTAGAGCTGGAAAGGCATCTGGAAGCGAAGGGAAAGACGCAAGCGCTGCAGAGCATTGAGAAAATCAGCAACATGGTTGACTTCGTCTACGTGCGCCAGAAGGAGCCCCTCGGTCTGGGCCATGCCGTCAATTGCGCCCGAGACCTGATTGGGGATGAACCCTTTGCCGTGCTTCTCGGCGATGACATTATCGATTCGGCAAAGCCGGCCCTGGGCCAGATGATTGCTGTCTATGAGAAGCATGGCGGTTCGGTGTTGGCTTTGCAGGAAGTCCCGAAAGAGCAGATCCACCTCTACGGTGTGATTGAGGGCACGGCCATGGATGACAGGACCTACCGGGTTCACAACATGGTGGAGAAACCGCCCAAAGGGACCGCTCCGTCCAACCTGGCCATCATCGGGAGATACATTCTGACGCCCCGCATCTTTGACTATCTTTCCCTGCAAGAACGCGGCGCAGGGGGGGAGATCCAGCTGACCAACGCGATGGAGCGACTGGCGGAAGCAGAGCCGGTTTACGGGTACCTGTTCGATGGCAAACGCTACGATGCAGGAAGCAAGCTCGGCTTTCTGGAGGCCACCGTTGAGTTTGCGCTCAAGAACCCCGAACTGGGGCCCGCTTTTCGGGACTATCTGAAAACGCTTGACCCCGACGCTTTCTGCGCGGCGAGCCATCGGTGATAGCCGCAGGGATTAAGCCATCGCTGAGAACGGCCCCGGGACCGTGAGTGCCGGCCGGGGAGTGAACACAACTTCGGGAGTGAGAGAATGGCCGTCAAGGAAGAGACCAGCCCCAAAGAAGAAGAGATCAAGATTCCCGACGAGATGCCGCTACTGCCCATTCGGGATGTCGTGGTTTTTCCGTATATGATTCTTCCGTTGTTCGTGGGACGGGAGGTATCCATCCGCGCCATCGATGAATCGCTCTCCCAGGATCGTCTGATTCTTCTGTGCACCCAGAAAAAGATCGAGGAAGAGGATCCCGCTGCGGAGGACATTCATCCCATCGGTACGGTGGCGACCATCATGCGGATGCTGAAGCTCCCGGACGGGCGGATCAAGATCCTGGTGCAGGGGCTTGCCAAGGCCCGCGTCAACGAGTTTCTTACCACCCGGCCCTACTTCAAGGTCGCCATCGAGAAGATTCCCGAGACGACCCTCACCGAAGTGACGGTCGAAGTGGAAGCTCTGATGCGAACCGTCAAAGAGCAGCTGGAGCAGATGGTGTCACTGGGGAAGATGATTCTTCCCGACATTCTGATCATCTCTGAGAACATTGAAGACCCCGGACGGCTGGCGGACCTCATCACGTCCAACATTGGCTTGAAGGTGGAGCAGGCCCAGGAAATACTGGAACTGAGCGATCCGGTGGCGCGTCTTCAGAAGGTGAGCGAGTATTTGAACAAGGAGATCGAACTCCTGTCCGTTCAGCAGAAGATCCAGTCCGAGGCCAAGGGAGAAATGGACAAGATCCAGCGGGAATACTTCCTGCGGGAACAGTTGAAGGCCATTCAGAAGGAACTGGGCGAAGTCGATGAACGGGCGGAGGAGATCAATGAGCTGCGGGAGAAGATCGCCAAGGCCCGCATGTCCAAGAAAGTTCAGGAAGAGGCGGAAAAACAGCTTCGGCGGCTGGAGAAGATGCATCCCGATTCGGCCGAGGCCTCGACCGTGCGGACCTATCTGGACTGGCTGATTGACATGCCCTGGAGCAAAAGCACCCGGGACTTGCTGGACATCAAGAAAGGGCGCGAGGTGCTCGATGAGGACCATTACAACCTCGAGAAGGTCAAAGAACGAATTCTCGAGTATCTCAGTGTGCGCAAACTCAAGAAGAAAATGAAAGGCCCTATTCTCTGCTTTGTGGGCCCTCCCGGAGTCGGCAAGACCTCTCTGGGACGCTCCATTGCCCGCGCGCTGGGGCGCAAATTCGTTCGCATCTCCCTCGGCGGTGTGCGGGACGAGGCGGAGATTCGCGGGCATCGCCGGACGTATGTGGGTGCTTTGCCCGGTCGGGTGATCCAGGGGATCAAGCAGGCCGGATCGAACAACCCCGTCTTCATGATGGACGAGATTGACAAACTGGGCTCCGACTTCCGGGGCGATCCGTCCTCGGCCCTGTTGGAGGTCCTCGATCCGGAGCAAAACAATGCCTTTTCGGACCACTACCTGAACGTTCCCTTCGATCTATCCCATGTCATGTTCATTACCACGGCCAATATCCTCGACACGATTCCGTCGGCGTTGCGGGACCGGATGGAGGTGCTCTATCTGTCCGGCTACACCCATGAGGAGAAGGTAAAGATCGCCGAACGCTATCTCCTGCCCAGGCAGCTCGACGAGCACGGTATCAGCGAGAAACACATGGTTCTCTCGAAGCCGGCTCTGTTCAACCTGATTACGTATTACACCCTGGAGGCGGGTCTTCGGAATCTGGAGCGGGAGATCGCCAGTCTTTGCCGGAAGATCGCCAAGCGGGTGGCCGAGGGACACAAGGGCGCGCAACACATTTCAGCCAACAATCTGCACAAGTATCTGGGGGCGCCGAAGTACCTGCCGGAAGTGGAAGTGGGTGAAAGCCAGGTGGGTGTTTCCACAGGGTTGGCGTGGACCCAGAGCGGGGGAGACCTCATCTTCATCGAGGCAACCCGGATGAAAGGCAAGGGCGGGCTCGTTCTCACCGGACAGCTGGGCGATGTCATGAAGGAATCAGCCCAGGCGGCCATGAGCTACATACGCTCCCGGTCTAAGACACTGGATATTTCGGAGGACGCCTTCGCGCAGAGTGATATTCACGTGCACGTTCCGGCGGGGGCGATTCCGAAGGATGGGCCTTCGGCGGGAATCACCATGGCCACTACGCTGGCTTCAGTATTCACCGGGCGCGCCGTCAAGAAGGATCTGGCCATGACGGGTGAGGTGACCCTGCGGGGCCGAGTGCTTCCAATCGGCGGTCTGCGGGAGAAGTCATTGGCCGCCTTGCGGGCCGGCATCAAGCAGGTGATCATTCCGAAGAAGAACGAAAAGGACCTGTTGGAACTGCCACCCAAAGTGAAGAAGAATCTGGAGTTCATACCGGTAGAGCGGATGGACGAGGTCCTGGAGATTGCCCTCCTTCCTCAGCTGGACACCCGTAAAAGGAATCAGGCCTCCAAAGCCCCAGTCAAAAAGCGGAAGCCCGCGACCAAGAAGACCACGCGGCGAAAACCTGCCCGAAAATCGCCTCGCGCCCGAACCTGACTTCCCCTTTCTGTGGGGGCATCTCGAAGAGGGGCTTGACGCGGTTCGGAAAACTGCATATATTCTTTAGTGTGGTTAACGCGTCTTCTCTTTCACGGGAACAATGGGCCCATATGGAGATTGGACGATGCCCTTTTATGAATATGCCTGCAAGAAATGCGGGGAGATTTTCGACGTCCTTCAAAAACTGGGGGCGGGAGCCGAGGGGGTCCTCTGCCCCCGGTGCGGCGGTTCTGGGTGCGATAAGTTGATGTCCGTTGCCGCCGTTCGTTCGGATACCTCGGGCGGCACGGCTACTTCCCCGGGAGGGTGTGTTCCGAGGGGCGGGTTCTCCTGAGCCGGCTGATCCCTGCGGTCGCAGGGCCGGATCACAACAGAAACGGGCAGCGGGCGAAGCGCCTTTCTTCGGTGAAATTCCGAGACCGTCTATGGCGGACGGGCCCCCTGCCGGATTATTGAGATGAATGAAATCGGCCTCTGGGTCTTGGTGACGCTTTTTGTGGTGTTGCTGGGCTTTCTATCGTACAAAGGGGGAGCCTGACGGGTCGGCCCCTCTTCCCGGTCGGGAAACCCCCAGGATTGCCCTCCTGAAAAAGACAAACCGGATCGATCTTCTTAGCTTTCTACCGATTCAAAGTTAGCTCTGTCCCGGAGGTCTTGCCTTGCGGTGTTCTGCGGAGGTTGTGCCGTGCAAGTGGGCCTTGATTATTGGACGAGTTCGGACAGGCGCTGCAGAACCTGCGCGTCGTAGTGCTCCCCGCCCTCGCGATGCATCTCTTTCAAGGCGTTGTCCTTGGTGAAGGCGGGGCGGTGCGGACGTTCCGACGTGAGCGACACATAAGCGTCGGCCACACTGAGGATACGGGAAGGCAGGGGAATCTGATCGCCGATCAACCCGTAGGGGTAGCCGGAGCCATTCAGCCTTTCGTGATGCTGCAGAATGGTGTTCTTCACGTCGTCCTCTTCCGCGGACAAAGCATCCAGAATCTTCCAGCTGAGAAAGGGGTGCCGTCGGACGATGGCGATCTCTTCGTCATTGAGACGGGCCGGTTTTTGAAAGAGCTCACAGCGGATAGCGATTTTCCCGATGTCGTGCAGGCGGCCCGATAGAGCCAGTTTTTCCACGTCCTGCTCCGCCATCTGCATCCGCTGCCCGAGGTGCTTTGCGTAGTAGGCGACCTGAGTGGAATGGTTCGCGCAGTAAGGATCCTTCGATTCCATCATCTTTGCCAGGGCGGACAGAGCCTTCTTTGAGAAGCTGCGCTGCGTTTTTTCAAATTGAAATCCGTCCTGCAAAAAGGCCGACAGGTGCTCCGTCAAGGGGAGCATCCGGCCCAGGTCCTCCTCCGTGAAGATGCCGCCGTCAGCCTTGTTGGAGAGGTGAATGACCCCCCGCGTTCGGGTTGTGTCCATGATCGGTATGGAGAGAAACGAGTTGTTCCGGTAGTCCTTGTAAAGGTTCTTCTGCACCGCCTGAATGTCATCAATGTCGCTCGACACGACGGGTTTCTGTCGCAAGGCTACCCAGCCGGTGACGGTTTTGTCCCCGGAGATGCGGGTGTTGCGAATTAACTCGGCATATTTGCCGAATCCGCAGGCAACTTTGATGGTGAATTCGTCTGTATCTTTCTCGGCCAGGAGCAGGGACCCCTTCTCCGCCCCGAGCGCTTCCATCGAGATTTCAACCACCAACTCCAGCAGGCGTTCTACATTGAATACGGAGTGAATGGCTTGGGTGACGCGGCTCAGGTCCAGGTGGCGGGAGTTCCCATCGGTCTCGACTGCTTCCGCCACCCTCTCGGGGAATTTGCTGATCCGGTCCCCCCCGGCATCCTTGGCGCGATGAAGCGCCTCTTCACCGGCTTGGAGAAGGGCAAACTTGTCCTTGCCGTCGAAGGGGAAGGTTACCAGGCTCGCGCTCAGCGTGAGACCCACCGTTCTTTCACCGGTGTTATCGGGAAAGCGGCGCCGGTTGAGAGTTTCCCGGAGGCGTTCAGCGAAAACCGTCCCTCCCTTGCGGTCTGTTTCGGCAAGAATCAGCGCAAAGCGATTCTCCGTATAGCGGCAGACGGTATCGATCTGGCGAATTTCGTCCGTCAGGATGGCGCGCAGTTCATTGAAGGTCTCCTCGCCTCTGAGGTGACCGTACCGCTTCCGGTAATCGTCCCATTGGTCGATTTCTATCAACAGAAGGGATACGGGTGTTTTTCGCCGCTGGGCCCGGCCGATTTCGCGTGCCATCTGTTCGTGCAATTGCACCAGACTTGAGGGCGACAGCGAGGCGCTCGGACGGGCCGTCTGCTCCAGAGCGTCGGGGTCATCGAAGTGACGAAACAGCACCTCCGACTGGATCATCAGGAGCCAAAGAAGCTTGGCGTCCTCTTGCGTGAAGAAGCCGGCCTCTTTGCTGAAGAGCTGGATGGTTCCGATAATCTGGTTGCTTTCGTCAATGGGTACGGCGATCAGGGATTTTGAATCCGAGTGCCCCAAGATGCGGCTGACTTCCGGATCCGTACTGAAAGGGATGAAGAAGGTCTTGCCGAAACGCTGGCACCACTCTGCAAAGAGATTGCCTTGCGCATAGGGTTCGGGCAGGCCCCGGGGAAAACCGCGCGTGACGATAGGGCTCAGCAGGTTCAGGTCATTGTCCCGCAGATACAGTACCGCGCTGTCGAACTGAATCATCTCGCTGATCAAGTCGCAAAGGACGTGCAGCGAAACCTTGAATCTCATGTTGAGGTTGGCAATCATGTTCGCTTTGAGCAGGATGTTGATCTCTTTGAATTTCAGCTCGGCGAACTCCCGGGTAATATCCGGTGTGATGTCTAGGATGTATTTCCGTGCGGTCTTTTCGTCCATCGGTTTCTTCGTTTCAAAGAGGCCTGTTTTGTACGGATTCCCGTGCCCTGTCGTAGGGGCGCGTCGGTAGTGGAGAAGGGGCCCGCCGACATCAAGAGTAAAGCAATATGCATGCCAGATATTTGTCGTCTTGATGCAGTCGACAACGGGTACGGCGAAGGAATCGCCCCTGCCTTTAAAAACAAGCTATTGAAGTTGTGGCAAGAAGACCCTCGTCGGGCACGGAGCGGGTCGATGAGGGCTCAGCGCGAGTAGACTGGGCAAAAGTTTTCCAATAAACGGAAAACTTTTTCTCTTATTGGGTGGTTATTTTCCCAAGACGCAAGGTCCACCCGGTCTTCCTCCAAAAAGGTGCCACGAGAAACCCCAATGAATGTCGATAGATTCGATGCGCTGCGGCTCTATGAAGGCACGGCAGTGTCAAATAATTTACACATTGTTATCATAATAATAAAGAAATACAAAACCTTGTTTCTAACCATAATCCAACAGATGCGCCAGGAATTTTGGGTATGAGTCTTTCTTATTTCTACAGGGGAACCCTTTGAGCTGTTTTGGGGGAAGCGCCGCCTCTCTCGTTCTGCTGGAAATGGGGCGCGCCGGTGAGTTTAGGACGAGAGACGAAAAAAGACACCCCGCCCACAAGGGACGGGGTGTCTTTCTAGAATGACATCATGGGGGGTGATGTCAAGACTGTGATCTGTGATGGTGGAGCCACCGCAGTGGGTCTACCGGCTGGCTCCGGTCTTTCCTTATCTATAATTCCTTAATACTGCAACCCGCATGCCGAATGACTCAATCGGGGTACCAGGTTCTCGTAACCGTTTGATAAATATGCTGTAATATGCTTCTCGCCCATTCCACCCGGAGGGGTGGCGCTGCGGGCTTTGAGACAATTTTCCACCATGCCCATGGAAGACAGGAGGATAAGTTACTAAATTATATAGGGTTTTCAGGGTGTGGCGGTTTTGCACGCGCCCGGCGCAAAGGTGCTCCCTGCGGACCGATTCGGCCACCCAAAAAGACGTGACATGCACGGGCCGCTATGGTACAAAAGCTTGCGAAATCTACGACGGAACCGCATCGTTTTTGTTCTTGCGCATGACCCTTATCCCATCTCCGCTCTGAAAGGAAAGGAGGCATTCCATGACCGGCATTGTTTCTGTGAAGGGGCGCGAAATTCTCGACTCCCGCGGTAATCCCACCGTCGAAGTGGACGTGATTCTGGAGTGCGGTGCCGTGGGGCGAGCCGCCGTGCCCTCCGGAGCATCGACCGGTGAGCATGAGGCCGTGGAGTTGCGAGATGGGGATATGAAGCGTTATCTGGGCAAGGGTGTTTTGAAAGCCGTAAAGAATGTCAACCATGTCCTCGGCCCGAAGATTGCAGGACAGGATGCGCTGGCGCAGCGGGAAATTGATGATCTCATGATCCGCCTCGACGGGACGCCCAACAAAGGAAAACTGGGGGCGAACGCGATTCTCGGCTGTTCCATGGCGGTCGCCAGTGCGGCCGCCGCCGCTCAGGAGCTGCCCCTTTATCGCTATCTCGGAGGGGTGCGCGCCCTGACGCTGCCGGTGCCGATGATGAATATTCTCAACGGCGGGTCCCATGCGGATACGAACGTCGATCTGCAGGAGTTTATGGTGATGCCCGTGGGCGCTGCCCGTTTCTCCGAGGCTCTGCGCATGGGGGCCGAGATTTTTCACGCCCTCAAGGGGATCCTGAAAAAGAAAGGTTACAGCACGGCCGTCGGCGATGAGGGCGGTTTCGCGCCGAATCTGCGGTCCAACGAGGAAGCGGTGGAAGTTATCCTGGAAGCGATTCAGAAGGCGGGCTTCAAGGCCGGCGCCGAGATCGCTCTGGCGCTGGACCCGGCGGCCAGCGAGTTCTTTGAGAAAGGGTGCTACGTTTTCAAGAAATCCGACGGGTCCAAGCGAAGCCCGGAAGCCATGGCGGCTTATTACGAGGATTGGGTACGGCAGTATCCCATCATCTCGATTGAAGACGGTATGGCTGAGGATGACTGGGAGGGGTGGCGTGTTGCAACGGAGAAGCTGGGCGCTCATGTGCAATTGGTGGGCGATGACCTCTTTGTGACCAATACGGAACGGCTGAAAATAGGGATTGCCCGGAAGGTCGCCAACGCCATCCTGATCAAGGTGAACCAGATTGGTACACTGAGCGAAACTTTCGAGGCCATCGAAATGGCACGGCGCGCCGGATACGCCGCAGTGGTCTCCCATCGATCGGGCGAGACCGAAGATACCACGATCGCCGATCTGGTCGTCGCGGCCGGGACCGGACAGATCAAGACAGGCTCCACCAGCCGCAGCGAGCGGATTGCCAAATACAATCGGCTTCTCCGCATCGAGGAGGAATTGGGCGAAGCGGCCAGTTTCCCGGGAACAGACGCCCTTTACCAACTGGAGGAATCACCGTCAGCGCCGCGCACGAAAAGAAAAAAGAAATAGGGCGCCGGCAGCCGAGGGCGGACAGCCGCCTGAAGGATCATCTCGAACGGCTCTACCGGAGTTACGACAGCCGGCATCTTGACTCGGACCCCCTGTGTACGGTGCATCGCTTCCGACGGCATCGAGACCGGGAAGTGGCGGCGTTTATTGCGGCTGTCTTTGCCTATGGCAGGGTCGCGCAGATCCTCAAAACGCTGGAGCAGATCTTTACACCGATGGGGGTGTCTCCCTACGCCTTTGTCCGGGACTTCGATGTAGCCCGTGATGGGGAGAAATTCCGCCACATTGTCCACCGTTTCAACCGCGGCAGCGATATCCTTGGCCTCCTGCTCGGCCTGCAACAGATTATCCGACGGGATGGTTCCCTTAAGAAGTTCTTCCTGCGGGGATATGCGCCGAGTCAGCCCGACACGACCGGGGCGCTCTCGCTCTTCGTAGAAGCCTTCCTGGCGCTTGACTTCACGCCGGTCCTTGGAAAACGCCCCCCGTCCGCTCATGCGGGTTTTCGCTACCTCCTCCCTTCGCCTCGCAAGGGGAGTGCCTGCAAGCGGCTTCACATGTTTCTCCGTTGGGTGGTACGGCGGGACGATGGCCTCGATCTCGGGCTGTGGGAAGAGGTGGCTCCGAACAAGCTGATTGTCCCTCTCGACACCCACGTGGGACGAATCGCGCGGCGGATTGGCATGACGGAGAGACGCGCAGCCGATGGGAAAACCGCTCTGGACGTCACGGCGACACTACGGGGGCTCGAGCCTGAGGATCCCGTGAAATACGATTTCGCCCTCGCCCGATTGGGAATTTTGAAGCACTGCACCAAAGAGAAGAATCTCACCCGTTGTGCCGCTTGTCCGCTCTATCCGATTTGCAGGTTTTAGGGTTGGGAAGATCGGCGGGTCTCGCCGTGGACGCCTAAATGGACCCGGGGACTCGTACTGCGAAGCGCTAGGCTCTCTGCTACGAACGCCCCTCTCGCAGAATCCGTAGCATTTGCGAATGAACGCGCCCATTGGTGGCCAGGACGTCCCCGGTGCCGAGCGTAAAGGCTCGGCCGTTGGTACGGGTGACTTTCCCGCCGGCTTCCGACAGAATCAAACTCCCTGCCGCCATATCCCACGGTGAGAGGGAGAATTCCCAGAAACCGTCGAAACGCCCCATGGCGGTGTAGCAGAGATCGAGCGCTGCCGAGCCGTCCCGTCTCACCGCCTGCGCCCGAAGCGAGAAGCGGCAAAAATGATCCAGATTCCGTTTGCTCTTGCGCAGATCGTAGGGAAAGCCGGTGACGAGCAGCGCGGCGTCCAGATCGGAGGTCTCGGAGGGAGTGATACTGCGTCCGTTGAGCAAGGCGCCGCGGCCCTTCTCAGCCGTGAAGAGCTCCTGCCGACAGGGGTCGTAGACGACCCCGAGCACGACGGCTCCCCGGTACTCCAGGGCGATGGAGGTGCAGAAGACGGGATAGCCGTGGGCGTAGTTGGTGGTGCCGTCCAGGGGGTCTATGAGCCAGCGGTAGTGGGAAGGGGCAAAGTCTTCCCCGCCTTCCTCCGCAAAAATGCCGTGGGTGGGAAAGTGTTTGCGAAGCAGGGTGACGATCCGTTTCTCACACCGGAGATCGACCTCGGTGACGAGATTCGTCACGTCCCCCTTGGTGTCGACACGGAAAGCCCTTGTGAGGTTGCGCTTCTGTATCCGGCCGGCGGTTTTGGCTGCCTCGACGGCCACTTCAAGAAATCGTCGGCTCATCGGTTCCTCGGCGGGGTCCGCTCATCGGTAGGCCGCGGGCGGCACCGCCGGCCCCGGTGCATGTTCCGTCAACGCCAGTGGCGGGGGACCATCAGGCGGCTGGCCTTGGTGTCGAGAAGGTCGAGTTCTTTGCGGAAGAAATCCACATTGGCCTGCTGGATCCGAACGAGCCGGTCCAGTGCGTCCTGCTCCTGAGGCCCCCGGGTGTCGTAATCCGTCATCGATTGCAGGATTTTTTTTTCTTCCCGCGTACGATCCTTCAAGGCCTCGAACTTGCCTTGCCACCACGCTTTCCCATGCCCGCCGTAGGTCTCTTCATTCGGCGCACTTTGAAACTCCCTCAAAGTAAGGCGCCCGTTGCGGGTGTCGTGGGACCAGTCGAATTCGCCGAGAAAACTCAGACCGAGCAGGCCGGGTACCCCCAGGTTGCTCTTCTCGGGAATAATGGCGGTGACGTTTTCGACACGGGCATCCCCCAGCATCACCGAAGAGAGACGGACGAAATAGGCGGTAATGATGCCGTTCGCCGTCCCCACCCAGGTTCGGGGCAGAACGTCCTTCAGCGATATCCCGAGCTGCTCGGCCAGGCCCCGGGATAAGGTGACATAGCTGGCCCCGGTGTCGAGCACCATGGGAATCGTGACGGCGTCATTGAGTGCGACCGAGACCACCAGGCTTCCGCCGGCCCGCCGGCAGGGAACCCGGTAGGTTTTGGGGCCGAGATGGGCCGACGGGTTCTGGCCGCCCGTCGTGGGAGCAGTACTTCCCGTGCGGTCTTGCCGTTTGGGCTTTAATACGGGGGCCGGGGGTGCTTCTTCTCGTTCCGGGGATTCGATCTGTTTGACCCGGTTGCGGTAGCGCTCCGGTATCTTGTCGAAAGAACTGGAGACATGCCATCCGCCGTTTTCATCCTGCCACTGGTAGAGATCGCAATGCACCTCCTCGGGGAGGGCCAGGAAGGCGACGATACAGAGACTGAGCAGACGCAACCCTCTCATAGGCGTTGGTGAGTTGGGTCAAGGGGTGATGGGTGCGTGCAGCCCGCCCGTCTTTCTAGTGTGAAATCCATTGTTCTTCGGATAGTGTCTGCAAACACTGGATGTTCCCGCTGCAGAAACCCTTTGAGTGATTCGATTTCGAGGTGAAACTCGTCAAGCTGGCTGCGCATGTCGAGCCTCTGTTTGTCCAGATCGTCGACGAGAACACCGATTGCAAAGTCGGTGCGACGCGGGTGCTCTCGAGCGGTCCTCAGGCGTTTCGCCTTAGTCGTGTTGTGTGATGAGAGCGCCCTGCCCCCACTCCCGATACGTTACCCTCGTTAGGAACAGAAACCCTTCTGTTTGAGCTTGGCTGCATTATACCACAGGTTGTCCGCCTGTCGGGAGCAACCCCCGCGATACCGGAGCGGGGCGCCCAGAAGCGGTCAGAGCTCGTAGATCAGAAAGCGGGTCCCTCTGTGCAGGGGCATCAAACCCTTTTTGGCAAAAACGACGAGATCTTTCCGCCCGTTGTTGTCGATGTCGCCCACGGCCACGTCCAGGATTTCGCCGAAGATGGGGGCGGTATTCCAATACTCCCAGAGCTGCCCGTGGTTCAGCACCAGATCGGCGATGGTGTGTCGCACCAGCAGCCCCCGTACACCGGGGAGATTTACGACGGGGCGTTTCACACTCAGAAGGACCTCGCCCCGGCCGTCTCCGTCAAAATCGCCCGTGAGGAAGCTGCGGGGAATTCGGAATTTCTTTTTGCGCGTCCTGCCGTCGTCGCCGGTGACTGCGATGCGAATGGTGCAGCGGGGCTCAGGAGGATCGGAGCGGGTGGTCGTGAGGACCTTGAGATCGGTTGAAAAGAACTCCAGGGTGCCGTCCTCGTCCATGCGGACGAAACGGGGCCCGGTGGTGTCGCCCGCGAGGAGACGCCCCGCCGAGAAGAGCCGAGCCTGATCGGGAAGGAGAATGCGCTCTTCCCGGGAGAAGCCCGAGCCGTTCCAGAGATAGCGATGGGCTTGCTCTTCTTCCGAGCTCAGCTGCTGTCCCACCAGAACAGGCTGACCGTCCGGCGCCGGGAACAGCTTGAGATACAGACCGGTTGCAGCGAGGGACTGTTGAAACCCGTCGCCTTCGTATCGGAGGATGCCGGAGAAGAGATGGTGATCATTCATGGCGGTGAAGAGAACCTCGTCTCGGCCGTCTGCGTCCAGGTCGCCACTGCTCACAGTGATGTACTGCAGTTTCCGATTTTCCTCGTTGAGCCGGTCCAGAGCCGTCTCTTGTCGGCGGCCTCCCCACGGCCAGAGTTTGGCCAGCCGACCCTTTTCCGAGCGGTCCTCGCCGGGATAAGCGGAGAAGGAGCCATAATGCCATTGCACAATGCGAAGCGATTTGCCATCAGTGCTGATCAGTTCGTTCAATCCATCCCCGTCAAAATCGCCGATGGCCGCCGATCGAATGAGAAAATCAACTTCCTTTTCTTTGCGCACCTTTTTGTAGACCCGCTTCTGGATGAAGCTGGGCACGGGCTTCCGAGACTCGCTCAGCGCCTCGACCGAGGCAGGGCTTTTCCCTGGTTGCGCCTCATCGGCCAAGAGCCGAGGTACGTCGAACATCAGCAGCATCCCCGCGGTGCAGATAATCACGATGCATAGAATGGTTCGGCCCATCTAATTCTTCTCCACAACGGTCTGCATGGTTTGAGGTGGCGCACCCGGGGCCGCGCGTTCCGGAAGGGTCTGCAGTGCGACGTCGACCGCCAGTTCCAGCGTCGCGCCGGGCTGAAGCCGGACGTCCCACAGGAGCAGGAGACAGGAACCCTGATAGATCTTCTCGAATCCTCCTTCGGATTGGGAGACCGTCTCAATGGGGAACCGCCACAGGGCGGCCGGTTCGCGTAAGGAGAGCCTGATCTCGAACCCCTGCCACTCGTCCGTCAGCTGTACCGATCGCACGGCCTCGTCCTGCCCCACACTGCAGAGAAAAGCATCGAGCGGTTTTCTGCCGTTTACCGTGTAGTAGCGGTCCGGCGCCCGCCCGGCCAGAAGCGTCAGGTTGAATTCGACGCCGAAGCGTCCCGTGAGTTCGCGCGTGCCCGGATTTATGAGGCGATAGGCTGCGGTAAACGTCGGATCTCCCGCCGCACCGGACACGGTCTTTTCGATACGAAGCGGCTGGGACTCACCCCCGCTGGCGTCCACGTAGACGTCGCCGGTGCGCTCCATGAAGAGTGAGGCCTCCGCGTTGGATCCCGATAACCGATACCGGTAGGGTGTCTGCACGAAGGTTCCCCGTTCACGATGGCGGGCGGCCTGAAAGCTCTCCGGCGTTTCGCCGGGGTCTAGAAAATGGTCGATGAGGGACCGCCGGGGGTACGGGTCATACACGATTTGTTCGGCCAGGCCTGCCTCCTTGGCCACGATTCTCCCGTGGATGGTCTGGGCGCCGTCCGCGTCGTCCGACGGCTCAGGTGCATCTTGAATGTCTCGGTGATAGGATTCGGGGATCCGGGTCAAGGTGTCCTGGGCATTGAAACAACGGGGTCTGAAGTCAAGTCCCATCAGTGTGCCGCCCTTATGGGGGTCGATGGTTAACACGTAGCTCTCGGTGTTCATGATGACCTCGTCGAGGCCGTCGATGTCGATGTCCGCCGGGAAAAGTTCTATCCAGCTCTGCTGCCCCGGATGACGGTTCACATCGGCGATGGTCTCGGCCCGGATGAGGTGTTCGTAGATGCTCGACCGGAGGTGGGGGAGGTAGAGCCCTCCAAAGACACCGTGCCAGTATGCATCATTGCACTGCCCCTGCCAGAGTTCATTGAGTGCCCGCTCCTTGTGTTCTCCGGGTTGTAGATGATGAATCTTGTCGCTGATGAAGAGCATCTTCTTGTGCATCAGGTTGCTTTCGGGGTACTTGGAGAAGAAATTACGCCAGAACCCCCCCGATAGGAATGGACGGGCCACCTCCTCCATCCCTATTTCTCGGATCTTCTCCCGCACCAGGGCATATTCCTCCGAGGCGTCCGGGAGCAGAGACCATTCGGCCATTTCCATGTAAGAGGAGGTGGGAAGGTAGATGCGTCCCAGCGGCGGGCGCGTCGCGATGATGTCCGACAAGAGTCTTACCTCAATCCAGTCCTCGTTCTGCTTGATGGCGTCAAAGAAACGCGAAAGCCATCCGTCTTCATAGACACTCTTGTACGTGCCGGGCCAGACCCCGAATTTCTCCCCATCGTCGCCCATGATGGCGAGCGGGTCCTCGCGCGAGTCCCGCACCGATTCGAGAAAGCGGAGCGTCTCCTCCACGGGGTGAAAAGGAATCAGGTAGCGCAGGCGTTCGCTTCCCGGGAAGACTTTGATCATGCGCCCCTTCTCTTCGGTGAGGTAGTACCCGTACAATGCTTTACCGCGCAGGCCGGCCATGATGAAGTGGTGATCGTCAATGACGGTGTAGCGGGCGCCCGCCTTCTCAAGGGCTTCCGTCAGATGCGGCTCCCACACACGTTCGGCCAGCCAGACGCCGTGGGGTTCGGTGTTGAACGTGGTGCGGATGTAGGCGGAGAGCTTCTGGATCTGCCCAAACTTATCCGAATCGAATAGGGTGGTCAGGATGGGCTCGTAGAAGCCGCCGGACATTATTTCAACCTGCCCCCGGTCCGTGAGTTCCCGGATGAGCACAATGCATTCCGGATGGGTGGCCGCCAGCCATTCCAGAAGAAAGCCGGAGTAATGCAGCGCAACCCGCATGTGCCCGTGATCCCGCAGCGTTTGGAGAAAGGGAAGGTAGGACTTCTGATAGGCTTCCTCGAGGACGTGGGGGAAATTGCCCACCGGTTGGTGGTTGTGGATAGCCAGCAGAAGGGTTACTTTGCGACCCATACAGATCTCCAGGGCAAGTCCGTGACGGTCAAAAGGGCATTATAATCAAGACCCTACCCGAAAGCAACCGGAGAATCGACCAACAATAACAGATCCGTGCCAACCCGGGCAAATGCGGCGGGCTCTGCGCGATGTATTCTTCATGCAAAGGAGAGAGGATGTGCCCAAAAAAAGCTGACCGATCATTACAATCGGTCAGCTCAAGAAAGGAGGACAGAAACTTAATTAAGCGCCTAGTGGAAGGAGACCTAATTAAGCCTATTTATCTGGATATACCAGCAAGATCTATGCCAAGACCCGTTCTTTGCGTATCTCTTTGATTTTTATGATGAACTTGTAAGACTGAGGGCTGCGGACGGGTGCCTGGATGTTCAATTTCTTCCCCAACTTTCGCTCCCGGCGATTCGGTAGGTTGATAACGCTATGAAACGCAAGCGTTTTACAGCTGTCCAAAAAGGAACCCCGGATTGTACAATTTAGTACAACTTTTCCCCTTTGCCCGGATATGGCATGAGTCACCGTCACGAGAAGCCCATGTAGGTCCTGGAGGTGCCACAGGTAAGCCGCAGAAGAATTAATCTGGCTGAGGACACACAAAAATTTCGAAGTCAGAAAATTTTCTGTACCTTGCCTGTGGCGGACCATCCGGCGTTGTAATAGCTTCCCTCATGCCATATCCGGGCTAAACAGCCTCTCGGTTTTGTCGCTTCTCGGATTTTCCCCAGATGACCTCTTCGATCCCGTGAGCAATCGCCGCCAATCCCTCTTTCCGGGCTGCACTAACCCCAAGGGAACCGTAACGTCTGCAAAGATGCGAAACCTCCTCGCTCCCCAGAAGATCAATTTTGTTCAGCACGAGCAGCGTCGGGATCGTGTCGAGGCTCAGATCACGGAGGATATTCTCCACCGCCTGGATGTGGTCTGTGAACTGCGGGTTAGAGACGTCGACCACATGCAGGAGCAGGTCAGCATCGTGCAGCTCCTCAAGGGTGCTCCTGAACGCCCCCAGGAGATCCTCCGGGAGGTCCCGGATGAAGCCGACTGTGTCCGTCACGATGACTTCCCGTTCCCGCGGAAAACGGAGCCGACGGGTGGCGGTGTCCAGCGTCGCGAAGAGCTTGTTCGCCACGTGAACAGTGCTTTGCGTGAGTGCATTGAGCAGCGTCGACTTGCCGGCGTTCGTGTAGCCCACGATGGAGACGATGGGGATATGGGACCGGACTCTCCTGGTGCGCCGCTGCCGCCGCCCCAGGTCGAGTTTTCGCAGTTCCCTTGTGAGGCGGTTGATGCGCTCCCGGGTGCGCCGGCGGCTGATCTCCAGCTTGGTCTCCCCGGGTCCCCGTCCGCCGATGCCGCCGGTCAGTCTGGAGAGTCCCGAGTCCCTTTCTCCCAGGCGGGGCAGGAGGTACTTGAGTTGCGCAAGTTCCACCTGGACTTTGCCTTCCCGGGTCATGGCATGCTGGGAGAAGATGTCCAGGATCAGCTGGGTGCGATCGATGACGCGCAGTTCCGTCACGTCCGCAATGGAACGCGCCTGACTCGGGGATAGCTCACGGTCAAAGACGATGAGGTTGGAGCCCGACTGCAGCGCATCGATGAGAATCTCCTTGAGCTTGCCTTCGCCCATCACGAAACGGGGGTGCACTCGGGCGAGATGCTGGGTGACGGCTCCGATGACTTTGATCCCTGCCGTAGCGGCCAATTCCTGCAGCTCGCACAGAGAGGTCCGGGCCGCTTCGCCCCGCTCCGTGCTGACCTGGATGAGCAGTGCGCGGTCCCGCCGATCGTGCGCATCTTTGTCGGGCTCGGAACGCGCAATCTCATGCTCCAATTCCTGAATCCAGGTGCCGAAATCAAGGTCTATGGCGTGGGGAAAGACAGGTTCCAGGATTTTCCAGGCTGTCACATTGCGTCCGTGGGGCATGAGGTGTGCCATGTAGACGGGCCCCGGCAGGCCGCCCCGGCCGACGGCAATGGCGGCGATCATATCGAGGCGCAGCAGCGCCAGGTCCGTCAGGTCATCCCGACTCAGTGGTTCCTGTTTCAGATGGGTATGCATCAGGCGCAGCCCGCACAGGCGGGTGGAGGCCAGCCGGTACCGGGACAGGTCCGGCAGAAAGACGGCATGGGAGTTGCCGACAATGACGAGCCGGATGACGCCTTTGCGGTCCGACAGAAAGCCAATCTGCCTGCCCGTTTCGTGGGAAAGTTCGGAGAGGTAACGCGCAAGCTCCCGGGTAATCACCTGGTCCACGGGGATGCGCCTGTGATAAATCCGTTCGATCTTCTTGAGTTGACTCGGCTTCAGGCCGACGGTATTTCCGTGAATCGCCTTGATCTAGCAGACCTCCTGACCACGCAGTATAGTAGAGGACGGTTGAAAGTTCAAGCGAGTACGTTATGGAACCAGGCGGGCAGCCTTTCAGTGTTGGGGGCAGTTCTCCCGGAGGAATTGCAGGACCCTCTGCAGGTCCTCCGGGAGGGGCGCCTCGAATTCCATGAACGCCTCGGTACGGGGATGACGAAATCCAAGAAGCCTGGCGTGGAGCATCTGGCGGGGGACTTGTATCTTAGCCGCGTCCGGGCCGCCAATCTCGGCGAAGTGCCTGCCGCCGTATACGGGGTCACCCACAATGGGGTGGCCGAGGTGGGCGAGATGGACCCGGATCTGATGGGTTCGGCCGGTCTTCAATTGCAGCGACAGCAGGTCGTAGCCGGCGAAGCGTTCCAGGACCTCGAAGAGGGTACGGGCTTCACGTCCCCGGGCTGTGTGCACCGCCATTCTTTTCCGGTGGCGCTCATGACGTCCAATGGGCGCCTCGATGACGCCGGCGTCCCGTGCGACCGCGCCCCGCACGATCGCCAAATAGAGCTTTCGCACGCTACGGCTTTTCATCTGCCGTGACAGCGATCGGTGGGCGGTATCTGTTTTCACAGCCACCATGACGCCGGAGGTGTCCTTGTCGAGGCGGTGCACAATGCCGGGACGCTCGACACCGCCGATGCCGGAGAGATCCCGGCAATGATGGAGCAGCGCATTCACCAGGGTGCGGTCTGGATTGCCCGGCGCTGGATGGACGACCATGCCGGCGGGTTTGTCCACGACGACGAGATCGGCATCTTCGTAAAGGATGTTCAGGGGAATTGGATCCGGTTGCAACGCCAGGGGCCTCACGTCGGGGATGAAGATCCGAATGGTCTCTGAGCCCTGGAGCTTGCGGCTTGCCTTTACCCTTTCTCCATCGATCGTAATGAGGCCGCCGGCCATCAGCTCCTGCACTCGCGATCGTGAAAGAGCGAGCTCGGGACCGCGCTGTGCAAGAAACAGATCGATCCGTTTGCCCTGCGCTTCCGGTGGTGTCTGGATGGTCATCTCTTTCGACATGGTCTGGGTGTCACGGGTGGGCAGGGTTCAGAGCTTTCGGATCCGTCTGAGCCGGGCCCGTTCCTTCTTCGACTTACGTTTCGGATTGCCCTTCTTGCGGGTGTGAATGCGGCGCATTTCCGGCTCGTCGGGGTCTTGCGTGCCCCGGGCAGTCAGGCTCTTGGTCATCTGCAGCTGCTCCGCAAAAGCCGCCGATCCGATGACGACGGCTCCGTCTCCTCCCACCGAGTCCGCGAGCGCGCGGTCCGAGGTGACCACCACGCAGGAGCCCCCCCAGCGGCGGTTCAGCCGTTCGATGACTTGATCGGCCCGTTCGCCGAGCTTCGAATAGATGACAGCAATCCCAAGAATCCGTTCTCGGTGCTCCACGGGCATTCCCCCCTCGTGGCCGTCCAGAACCACTGTGACGGTATGCCCTTTGAGTTTTCGGTATCGGGAGAGAAGGGCGAAGAGGTGGTCCCTTTCTTCCTCTCCGGGCGGTGCCTCATTGGGGAGCGAGTGGATGAGGTTATAGCCGTCGATGAGCAGCCTGGACATGGCGAGCGATATCCGCTGTATTTACCCGGATATTGCACGAATAGATCAAATACGAGGCCGGACAGTCTGCCACATGCGGTGTTACAGAGAATCTTCTGACTTCGAAACATTGCATTATGTCTTCAGCCAAAAAGTTTTCTGTGCCCTGCCTGCGGCGCCTCTAACACCTCTGGGGCCTCTCATGACGATCACTCACGCAATATTCGGGTGAACAACCCAATGATTTCTAAAGATTTTTCAATCCCAACAGACGTTTTGTACCACACCCGCCGGTCCGCCGTCAAGGTGGCGTCGGCGGGAAGGGCAGCAGACCTTGGGACCTCGGGAAAGGCTTGCAGGGTATGGGGATTCGGTTGGCGACGGCATCGGCAAGCCCGGGATATTAGACCTTGCAAGCGGCGATTTAAATGTGCTATATTGTTGTAAAGTAAATGAAATCCGTCCATTCACGCTGCGTGAGGTCAGGGGTGGTGCTGGCATGCAGACCGGCTACAATACAGATTTTGTATACCAGGGCAAGAATTTTCATGTCCAAACAGAAGATAACGGGATCCATAACCCCGTTATCGTGACCCTCCTATACAAAGAAGGCAAGATCCTCTGCTCCCGCAAGTTGAGTTACGCCGATATCTTGAAAGCTGATTGTCTCGAGGATGTTGTTCGCAACCTTATGAAAGAACAGCACAAGCAGATGATCAAGGACCTACGGGACGGCGCATTCGACGACAAGACACAGGAGAGGGTGGCCGGTGAGTTCCAGAAAGAACAGAGTCTGGACGAAATCATCATCGACTACCTGGCCAGCAGCGATGAGTAGGTCGGCTTCGGGGGTATGCGCCGAGGGTGCCTTGTACGGGGAGTCTGAGTATCTTTCCTGTCACCGACCCTGTCCACAAATGTCACCGTTCCATGGGGCCACTTCTGGATGGCCTCGAGGCCGACCCTGTTGTTGAGGAGCGCCCATGATCAGGATGAGCAATGTGCAGAAGCGCTACGGGAGAGAGTTCCGGGCCATCAAGGGGCTCTCTTTGCACATCCGTCGGGGAGAGTTCGTTTTTATAACCGGTCCGAGCGGTGCAGGTAAGACAACACTGCTTAAGATGATCTATTGTGAGCAAAAAGCCGATGACGGTGAAATTCTTGTCAACGGCAGGAATCTCTCCCGTCTGCGGCGCGGGAGCATCCCCTATCTGCGACGCAACATCGGTGTGGTGTTCCAGGACTTCAAGCTGATACATTCCAAATCCGTGTTCGACAACATTGTTTTCGCACTCCGTGTGGTCGGCACGCCCAAGAGCGATACGAAACGCCGGGCCTGGGATGTGCTACGGCGCGTTGGGTTGCAGCACAAAATCAACAGCTATCCTCTCTGTCTGTCCGGTGGTGAACAGCAGCGGGTCGCCATTGCCCGGGCAGTGGTCAACGATCCGGCCATCCTCATTGCCGACGAGCCTACGGGAAATCTCGATGCGGCCGTTGCAGACGAAATCATGAGCCTGCTGGAGGAGATCCATGTGCGGGGCACGACAGTGGTTGTGGCGACGCACAACATGGGTATTGTTCACAGGATGAAGAAGCGGGTGATCCGGCTGGAAGACGGCAAGTGTGTCTCCGACACGGACGCACCGGATGCTTTCGAGTTGGATGAAGACAAGATCGCTCTGGTGAAGCCCAGCGTGGGCTGAGAGGGGCTTGGGCGCCATGTTTGTACAGAATTTCAGTTACTTTATCGAAGAGGGCTTTCGCAGCCTGCGGCACAACCGGTTCATGAGCGTGGTAGCGATTGTGACGATCGGGTTTGCCCTGATGATTTTCGGTGCATTCCTGATTGTCTATTCCAACGTTCAACAGATCACCGACGGGTGGATACAGGAAGTGGAAGTGACGGCCTATCTGCGTCAGGGGATCTCCGACGATGCCGCCGATGAAATCAAGAAACGTCTCTGGGAGAACAGGGAAATTGCCAGTGTGGCCTATGTGTCGCAGGAGCAGGCCCTTCAGCGGTTTAAATCGGAACACGCCGATGCGGCTTATCTGCTGGAGGGGCTGACGAACAACCCCTTGCCGGCCTCCTTTGAGATCGGCCTTTCCAAGGAAGCCCGCAGCCGCGAAGCGGTGGAGCGTCTCGTCGCAAAGCTCGGCAAGCTGCCGGAACTGGAGGGGGTGCAGTACGGTGAGGAGTGGACCAAGAGCCTCCTGACCTTTCTGAAGATATTGCGACTGCTCGGGTTCATCCTGGGCGGCCTCCTCGGTGTAGCCATCATCTTCATCATTGCCAACACCGTACGGCTTACCGTCTACGCCCGGCGGGATGAGCTGGCGGTCATGCGTCTGATCGGAGCGACCAACTGGTTCATCAAGGGGCCCTTCCTGACCGAAGGACTGCTGCAGGGGCTGGTGGGTGCGCTGCTCTCCCTGGGCCTGCTGTTCGGCATGTATCATTTCTGGCTGCCGAGGCTCCAGGCCAGTGCGGGGATATTCTTTCTGCAGAGTGTTCCGCTTTCCTTCCTGTCGGTCGACATGCTCCTCTGGATCGTTGCCGCCGGGATGCTGATGGGTTTTTTTGGTAGCCTCATGTCGGTGGGGCGTTTCCTGAAGATATAGGGTCAGCCGGCCATGATGTTTTCGCAATATGTTCTCTTCTTCACGATGCTCACGGTGCTCCTGGGCCCGGCGGTAGAGGCCGGTGCGGAGGGTGTTGACCGCCAGATGGGCGCGCAACAGGAATCTTTGCGAAAATTTAAGAAGGATATCAACGAGAAGAAGAGGATCCTTCGGAATTTCGAGGAGAAAGAAAAGGGGCTTCTGGGGCAGATCCAGGCCCTCGACGAAAAGCTGGTAATGAAGGAAGAGCAACTGGCGTCGTTCCACGAGGCCCTGCAGCAGGTTCTTGAGGAAAAGAGCCGGATTGTGGAGGAGATGAAGGCTTTCCAGCCCGATCTGACCCGCTTTCAAGGTTACTTGTCTTTCAAGGTGAACCAGCTCTACCGGTATGGAAGTTACTCCTACGTGAAAGCGCTCTTCTCGGCTGAGAACTATTCGGACTTGCTGAAAAGATATCGCTACGTTAAATTGATGGCCCGAGAAGACCGGGTGAACATTGAGGCCTATCAAAAGGTAGTCGGCTCCCTCTCCGAGAAAAGGCAGGAACTGGCGGAACGGGAAGAGAAAATTGCGGCTCTGCAGAAGGCCTTCGAAGAGAAGAACCAGGAGATGTTTGCCAAGCGGGAGAAACGCAGGCTGCTGCTGCAGGCCATTCGCAAGGAAAAAGATGCGCAACAGAAGCTTCTCGGCGAGCTAGAACAGTCGGCATTGTCACTTTACCAGGCCATCGAAGAGCTCAGGCAGAAAAAGCAGTCCCTATTCGGCCATTTTGAGCATTACAAGGGACAGTTGCCGTGGCCGCTGGACGGAGAGGTGATCACCACATTCGGGCGGCACAAGCATGAGAAGTTCAACACCTATATCTTTTCTCACGGAATCGATATTGCCGCTCAGAAGGGTGATGAGGCCCGGGCGGTCTATAAGGGAACCGTCCTCTTTGCGGACTGGTTCAAGGGTTACGGACAGATGGTCATTGTGGATCACGGCAAGGGGTTCTACAGCGTTTATGCCCACCTGTCCAGAATTTTGGTGCCGGTGAAAGGTGGGGTTGAAGCCGGTCAACCCATCGGCAGGGTTGGAGAAACGGGCGCGCTCAAAGGAACCGTTCTCTATTTTGAGATTCGATACCATGGAGAGCCCCAGGATCCTCTCACCTGGCTTGCCCGCAGGTGAGGTTTCGGGACGTGGGCCGATCCTATTTTCCCCAATCGTTTCAGAGACTCATTATTGGCGGAGGTTGCATTCATGAAAAAGAGATACTTTTTATCCGCGGGGGCAGTGTTGCTGTTCTTCCTTCTCGTGGTTGGCATCTCGCGGGAGACGCGGGTCCTCGCAACGGGGGAGACCTATGAACAGCTGAACATCTTCTCGGAGGTTCTGCATCTCGTCCAGCAGAACTATGTGGAAGACGTCGACACCAAGAAAATGGTTTACGGAGCCGTCCGGGGTATGCTGGACGCGCTTGATCCGCACTCCACCTTCATGGAGCCTGACACTTACCGGGAACTGCAGGTAGATACACAGGGGAAGTTCGGCGGGATCGGGATTCAAATTGCCGTTCGGGACAAGCAGCTTACCATCATCGCACCCATTGAAGATACCCCCGGCGACCGGGCTGGCCTCAAGGCCGGAGACCATATTGTGAAGGTGGAGGAGGAATGGACCAAGGACTTGAGCCTGATGGAAGCGGTCAAGCGGATGCGGGGCAAGCCCGGGACGAAGGTCACGCTGACCATTATGCGCAAAGGCTTCAAGAAACCGCAACGCTTTGAAATCACCCGGGCCATCATTAAAGTGAAAAGCGTTAAGGTGAAAACCATTGATGATGAAATCGGGTATGTTCGCCTTTCCCAGTTTCAACAGGATAGCAGCCGTGAGTTGGGAAACGGCATGAAGAAGCTTATGAAGGACGGGAAGATCCGTTCGCTCATTCTCGATCTTCGGAACAATCCGGGCGGGCTTCTGGATGAGGCGGTCAAAGTGTGCGGCAAGTTTCTCAACGAAGGGACACTCGTCGTCTACACCAAGGGACGGGTCGAGGAGAAACAGGAGTACAAGATCAAGGGTGACTTCGATTTTCCCAGGCTTCCCACGGTCGTTCTGATCAACGGCGGGAGCGCCAGCGCCAGCGAAATCGTCGCGGGGGCCCTCCAGGACTGGGGGCGCGCCATTATCATGGGGACGCAGACCTTCGGGAAGGGCTCGGTACAGACCGTGGTGCCGCTGAGCGACGGTTCCGGGCTCCGTTTGACGACCGCCAAGTATTACACACCCCGGGACAAATCGATTCAGAACGTCGGGATCACCCCGGACATCGTGGTCGAGGACAATCTGCTCGTCAAGTCCAAAGAGGATAGCCCTCACCTGCTCAAGGAGTCGGATCTGAAGAACCATTTGGACAATCCGGATCTGGAAAAACCGGAAGATGAAGACGGGGCGGGCCGGGAGGGCAGCGCCCTTCCGAAGGAAGGGGATACGGAACGGAGCGATTATCAGCTTCAGGAAGCGGTGGCTCTGCTGAAAGCCTGGAAGATTTTTGAAGAGAAGAAATCCATTTTCGCTGCCGATTAGTCAAGGTATCGCCGCTCGGAGCAATCAGGCGGGATTGCGTGATGCCCTGAGGTATCACGCAATCCCGCTTTTTTTGTCCCCGCGTACCTGGCGCTGCTGTGGAGCAACCGGCGGATCCATCTTTCCCTTACGTGCCCGTCCGCGCCAGCAGCAGGAGGTATCCTCCGTAACCGAGCAGCAGGAACGCGCCTTCGGCACGGCTGATGCGCATCTGAGTCTTTGCGATGGGGAGCAGAATTGCCGTGAAACCGATCATGACGGGCAGATCGATCCGGAAAAACTGCGGCGACGACGGGATGGGATGGATGGAGGCGGTCGCGCCGAGAACGAAGAGAATATTGAAGATGTTGCTACCCAGGATGTTCCCCAGACCGATATCCCCTTCTCCTTTCTTTATAGCGACAAGGCTCGTGACCAGCTCGGGGAGAGAAGTGCCCAGGGCCACCAGTGTCAGACCGATGACCGCCTGAGTGACTCCGAACTTCTCGGCGACCACGACGGCCGAGCGGATCATGAGATCCGCGCCAAGAAAGAGGGCGACCAGACCGAAGAGGATCTTGGCTGTGCTGCTGGCCAGTGAGGTGACCTCAATCCTCGACACGTCTGCCGGCACTTCTCCCTGGTCCCTTTTCGCTGCCGCCACACAATACCACAGAAACAAGACGAACAGGAGGCTGAGCAGAAACCCCTCGGGTCGATCGAGCCGGTGATTCCTGGCCATGGCCCAGGTGAGCACCGACAGGACAAGGACGAAGGGGATTTCCTGGCGGATGAGGCCGGCCTGCACCGTAATCGGTCGGGTAAGGGCCGCCGCGCCGAGAACCAACCCCAGATTGCAGATATTGCTCCCCACGACGTTGCCCATGGAAATATCTGTCTTGCCGCGCAGGGCGCCGACGAAGCTGGCCGCGAATTCCGGAAAGGAGGTGCCAAAGGCAACCACTGTCATTCCGATGAGCAATGGCGATATACGATAATAGGCCGCCAGTGCGCTCCCACCGCTGACAAAACGGTCTGCACCGTAGAGCATGAAGAAGATACCGAAGGCGAAAATGAGAAAGGAGACCAGGACGTTCACAGAAATCCCACGGCAGGGAATCGAATAAAACACAAATCTACTAGAATTCTGATCGGATTGACAGAGAAAAATCGGTCGCTCCTATTTCCAGAAAGAACCCTCTCCTGTCTGAAAAGCCATACGGGCCCTACCGAATCTTTGTGGCCAATTCACTACATGCGCCTGACGAAGTCCCCCTCGTTGTGCACCCGGCGGTTTTCACTTTTCTATCTTTTTTCACAGGCTTGTCGGCACAGACCTGTAGGGTGCCGGCCGGTGGCATCTTTTGTGCAGCCACCATGGTTCAGGTCAAATGAAAGGAGGTGATGAGCCAATGCAAAAGATCAACAGATTTGCGTTCCTGGGAGTTGTTCTGCTCTCGGGCCTTCTCGCTGTCCAGGTCGGTTTTGCAGGCGAGCCGCCGTCCGTTGGAGAGAGTGTCCCCGCAGATAAGCTGGCAGCCTACTCGGAAGTGTCGGCAGCCATGGCCGCCCATCCCGAGATGTCCCGCGAGGACATGGAAGCGCTCCTGCGTGAACACAAGCTGAGCACCGATGAGTACGAGCGAATTGATGAGCAGATAAGAGGCGACCTCGATCAGAGTGCGCCGCAGGCGGTTCCTGACGTCAAGGCGAAGCAGAAAGAGACCACTGCGTAAAGCAAAATGGGGTCCCGTGGATGTTACGGAAGAAGAGGCCCGGAGAACCGGGCCTCTTCATTCTACCTGAGCGAAAGAGGTGGCGGGTCCTCCGGAACAGAGGGCGTCAGTGATCGGCAAACCGCTCCTTGAATTCCTCGGGGCTCATGTTTGCCGTGCGCGCGAGCTGCGTCAGGTTGTCGCCCTGGAAATCCGTCGACGAGAGCCGGATCATATAGCGTCGGGCCACCTGAAAGGTTTGGGTGTGCGTGTCTACAGTGCGCACCCGTGTCTTCCCGGTGGCCGGATCCATGAGTTCGGAAAAGGCGGCGGGGGTCGTTTCGCCGTCACGGATCATGATCATGCTGCCCGAGCCCCCTTCCAGGAGAAACCGCACCGCGCCGTAGCCGAGGTTTCGGGTGTACTGCCTGTCATAGGCTGTGGGCGGCGCGCACCGCAGCTCATAGCCGATGTCCTTGGGAACGATGGTGACGGGCACCCCCATGGCCTGGAGTTCCTGGCTCACTTCGTTCTTGAGAATGCTGCCGAACGGGACTTCGGCCAGCCGGATGTTCCCGTGCTCGTCTCGGGGAGCATCTTTCACGAAGGAAAACTCGTCCGGGTTGAGACGGGCCGCCACGCCTTCTGCAATGACCGCGACGCCGTGGTCCTTGCCCATGGCCAGACGCTTGATAATCGAGCCTTCCAGGATATTCAGAACCTTCCGCAGCGAATAGCGCTCACCAAGTTCTTCAGGAATCAGGGTGACGGTGGCGCCGGCGCCCAACCCCATGCCCAGTGCCAGGTGACCCGCGGAGCGCCCCATGGCAATGACAAAGTACCAGCGAGACGCCGTCTTCGCATCCTCCATCAGATTCTGCACAAGCCTTGCGCCCAGCTCCCGGGCCGTATCGTAACCAAAAGTGGGCGCCTCCGCCGGAAGAGGAAGATCGTTGTCAATGGTTTTCGGCACATGGCAGACTTGAATCGCGCCCCGCGCCTCCTGTTCGACGCGGCTGGCCGTGAACGCTGTATCATCGCCCCCAATGGTGACCAGATATCGGACACCCAGCTCACTAAGCGCACGAATGACATTGGTCATCTTCTCCGGACTTTTGGTCGGGTTCTCCCGGGAGGTTCGCAGGATGGAGCCGCCGTTGAGATGGATGCGCGACACGTGTCCGATGTTTAGAGAGATCACATGGGAGGCGTCCCCCTGAGAGAGCCATTTGAAACCCTCCATAATGCCGAGAACATTCTTGCCCTGGTTGATGGCTTCGATGGTGGCGGCACTGATGACGCCATTGATTCCCGGCGCGGGGCCTCCTCCGACGACAATCGCAACTTTTTCTGCCATGGTGTGCTCCTCCAACCCAGGGGTGATACCACGGGCAATCTGATCTTTGGGGTTTTAAAAGACGACGCATGCGCTGCGCGCCCGACACTACATTACAACAAATGCGTACTGCCGGCAATCAGTTTTTGGGGCGCCACCACGTGCAGGGCAGCCAAATCGTCCGGTGTCCGCGACGCGGGAATCGCCCGGTTCCGCGCGCTCAGGGGACAAAAGCGGGGGCCTCTCTAAGGGTTCGCAAGGCTTCGCCGACGGAAATGTCGCGGATCATGTACACGGTGAGCACCATGCGGTAGGTGGATCTCGCGAGTTGTTCCCACCCGGTGGTCATGAAGCCCACATTTCCCAACTGGCCGGGAATCCCCTCGGGGGGGTCGGGAGTGGTGAGGTCATCCATGAGATAGACCTGGTGGTGAATGGGGAAATCCCGAGCCACCTGCAGGCTGATCAGAAGTTTGCCATAAGGGCTCGCGACCACCAGTTTGCCGTCGCCCGACTGATTAAAGGCTCTTTTCTCCTCGGTCATCTTTCCATTGATGGTCAGGCCGTTTAAGAAGGATGGGCTGAACACCTGAAACGTCGGCAGGGACGGATCATTGTTGCCGTCCAGTGTCATCCGCGTCTTTACATCGGAGAAGAATGCCCCGATCCGAAAGGGGATGCGAACCACCGAATCCATGAAGAAGGCAAAGGGGTAGGCGATATAGTCTATCCGAATGGTCGGCGATTTGACCTGCAGAATGATGCGTACCCGGTTTGAAGTGCTCCGGATGACACGGACGGGCCCGTCCTTCACGCCGAGAAGTGTCGAGCGGCAATCGGCCTCCGATCGGGTGAAGTCGAGCTGATGAAAGAGTTTCCCCGTATGGCGGACCTTCATGGTGTCCGCCAGGTCGGGACTGAATCCGACCGTTCCGGCTACCCGCCAGTGCAGCCGATCCACGAGGAAGGGCTTCTCCCGGGAAAAGGCGATCCGGTAGGTGTCTGATTCGATGGCATCAGCACCGCTGTCGTAAATGGCATAGTCCCCTGCGGCCGCCGCTGGGGGTGTTTCATCGAAGACCAGGGCATAAACCCATCCTTTGCGACCGCTATGCGGATCGGTGAGCTCGATCTGTGTGGCCGCCGCGTGCGGGTCGGCTCCCATGGACGGGTCCATTTGGCTGCCTAGGTCGGCTGCCATGAAGACGCATTCGTCATCCCCGCCGAATGGAAGCGCTCCCTCTTCGAGCCTCTCTGCATCGTTCCGGGGAATTAGAAAGCGTCCGTGCCGGTCCCGCCGGTCTATCTGGAAGGGAATGGGTGTGAGCCGCGATCGTTTCCATGTAAAGAAACGAATCTTGCCGATGGGGACATTCAGCAGGGACGGAAGATTCCGCCCCTGGAGGACTACCGGGTAGTAGGGAGATGAGATAGGATATCGTATGCTTGCCCCTTCCAGACGGGGCGTGAGGGCTTCGCAGGGTACACGGGCAGGGATCGCAAGGAACGCGGCCAGGATGGCGGGCAGCAGACGCTTCCCGGTGGTGTTGATGATACGGTTCATGGGAACTCCTTGCACTCTCGCGTGATGCTACCGCAGAAAGGTCGTTTTCGGCAAATGGTGGACGGAAGTGCCACTGGGGTCATGGGTTGCCGGGACCGGTTGCGGCCCGGTGGGGGGCGTCCAGAGCGGTCGTCCATTGGCGGGCCGGTTCTCCTTGACGTATACTCGGAACAGCGGGTTTTCGCGGGAAAAGCGGTTGATAAAGGGGGGCGGGCCTTGGCTGGTCATCTCTTGCGGGTGAAAGTGCTTCTGGTATTGTGCTTGGCTCTGGTCCTGGGCTTGCTCATGATCCGCTGGGACGTGGCGGCCTACTTTCATCCCGACCGGATCCGGAGCCTGCTGGCCGATGCGGGGCAGCTCGCGCCTCTGGCGTACATGGGGGCCATGGTCTTGGCCGTGGTGCTCAGCCCGATTCCCAGTCTGCCCCTCAACATTGCCGCGGGCGCCTTTTTCGGCCCCTTCTGGGGTACGGTTTACTCGGTGAGCGGTGCCCTCGTGGGTGCTGTGGCGGCCTTTTCCATTGCACGGGTTCTTGGGCGGGACTTGATCGCTCCCCTCCTCGGTGGTCATATCAACTTCTGCACCGATTGTTCCAACCGGCTCCTCACGAAAATCGTATTGGTGTCGCGGCTCCTGCCGATGGTCTCTTTTGATGTGATCAGTTACGGGGCGGGGCTCACGAAGATGTCCCTCAGCCACTTTGCCCTGGCCAGCTTTGTGGGGACGATCCCGTTGACAGCCGCCTACAACTCATTCGGATCGATCCTGAACGTCGGAACGGGTGTGGCGCTGATGGGGGGCGCTGTTTTCGTGCTGCTCTTTTTTCTCATCCCCCGATGGATCGAGCGGCACAATCTTTTTTCTCTGCGCAGTCTGTTTCACCACGGGCCGGGATCTGAAGTGGGGGATGCCGGGAGACGACAGACGAAGTGACGGGGGCCGTCAGTCCCGGCTGGTGAGCTTGACGAAATAAAGCCGTGCCATGCCGTCTTTGAAGTGCCCCCGTTTGTTGAACAGGTGCTTGCGGGTGTCATAACTCATGATCCGAAGGACGTAGTCCTCACCTTCCGTCAGAGACCAGGCCTGCTCTTCGTTCTCGTTGCAGGCCAGGGCCAGCGATTCCAGAAGCGCTTCTCCGCCGTTCTTGCCGGTGAGGTCGGATACATAGACGGCGCCGCAGCGGCAGGTAGCACAGGGGAAATGTCGCAGCGGGATGCCGGTGCGTTTCCGGGGTTTGACGATGCCCGCTCTGCAGAAAGGGCAGAAGGGAGTGGACTGATCAAAGGTCTTGCGGCGCATGGTAGGTGATCTTTCAGCGGAAATCGTCCGGGGCGCCCGGCTCTGCCGGCACGTAGGGCTCCAGCTTTTTCAGCAGCCGCGGGTCTACCGGAAAGCCGAGACTCAGTGCGCGGCCGCAATGGGCTACGGCCTCCCGGTATTGCCCCTTGTGATAATGGGCCACACCGATGCAGTTCTCAGCCGAGCCGATCTGCGGGTCCTTTTTCAAGACTCCCCGGCACAGGCCAATGACTTCGTCATAGTCCCCCTTCTCGAGAAGTACCGCCGCAAGGTTGAGCAGGGCACCTGTGAAATCGGGGTCGA
>CALZGC010000130.1 GCA_945786985.1 uncultured Nitrospirota bacterium
GAAGGGTGGTCCGGTCTGTTATTTCAACAGAGGAGAGGGGACTTAAGAAACTACTTGAGGGTTTATATACAACAGAGGCAAGTAAGTTAACATAATATATCTTATCGGACTATATGTATGGGGTGTTTTCAGAATAGTTCATGTAAAACATGAGCTTTTTAGGCGCGGTTATCCAGAATTAAATAAGGGAGTTACGGTGGTTTCGTAAAAGCGCTATGAGCGATTCCAGAGGTGTGTCGTCGTCAGCGGACTCTGTCGGCGCTTTCGAGGAGTGCCCGGTCGACGCATTCGATCTGATGCTCGACAGCGGCATAGACGCTCCGAAAGGAACCATGATCGATCCATTGGATTCTGGAGTCCGCCTTGAACCAGGTCATCTGCCGTTTGGCGAAGCGGCGGGTCTCCTGCTTGATGTTCTCCACGGCGTTTTCCAGGGGGAGTTCGTGTGTAATGAAGGGCATCAGCTGCTTATAACCGAGTCCCTGCATGGAAACGGCGTCCTTGTCGACCCCCATGGCGAGCAGACTCCTTACCTCGTCCACCAGTCCCCTCTCGATCATCCCGTCGACCCGGGCCTCGATACCCGGATAGAGAAGGTTGCGGCTGACCGTAAGGCCGTACATGAGGTACCGGTACTGCGCCTCGGTCTGCCGGCGGTGCTCCTCCTGAAGCTCGGAAATGGCTCTGCCCGTGATCTCGTAGACCTCGAGAGCCCGTATGAGCCGCCGCTCATCGTTGGGGTGGATTTTCTTCGAGGACACCGGGTCGACGGCTTTCAGCTTCTCATACAGGGCATTGGGTCCCTGGGTTAATGCAAATTCTTTCAAGCGATTTCTCAAGGACGGGTCGGCCTCGGGCCCCTCAAAGAGGCCGTCGGTGAGTGCCCGGATGTAGAGGCCGGTCCCCCCGACCACCATCGGGACCTTTCCCTGCCCGTGGAGCCTATCGAGCACGGCACCGGCATCCTCTCGGTATCGTCCCACACTGTAGCTTTCGGAGGGATGGACGCAGTCGACGAGATGATGCCGGACGCGGGCTCGCTCCGGCGGCGTCGGCTTGCCGGTACCGATATCCATATACTCGTAGATCTGCATGGAATCGGCGCCGATAATCTCGGTTCCGAGATGTTCGGCCAGCTGCAGTGCCGTCTCTGTTTTCCCCACCGCCGTGGGGCCGACGATGAAGATGATCGGGCGTTTTGCGGAAGAAGCCAATGTCACTCCACGAGAAGAGGTTCTCAGCGGCGCCGGAACATCTTTTCAATCTCCTGCCGGTCGATGCGAATCATGGTCGGCCGTCCGTGTTCACAGGTGTGGGGCGAGTCCGTCCGGCCGAGCTCGGCGAGCAGTTTCTCCATCTCCTCCGTCTTGAGCCGACGGTTTGCCTTGATGGCGCCTCGGCAGGAAAAGAGATGGATGACCGCGTCCATCTGCTGCGCGAGCGTGCCCGAGCGTTGCAGAGATTCAATCTCGCCCAGCGTGGCCCGGATGAGATCTGCCACATCGGCATCGGCCACCCAGACGGGCACGCTCTTGACCGCAAAGGTCCGGTTTCCGAAATCCTCTATCTCCATGCCCAGCCTGTCAAAGAGATCGGAATGTTCCTTGAGAAGAATCGCCTCTTTGGCGGAAGCTTCCAGGGTGACCGGCACGAGGAGGCGCTGGACCGGTACGCGGGCCTGTTCGAAATGTTTCTTGAAGCGCTCGAAGAGTATCCGCTCGTGGGCCGCGTGCTGATCAACCAGGATCAATCCCTCTTTATCCTGGCTGATAATAAACGTGTCGGACAGCTGTCCCATGGGGATGAGGCGCTCTTCGAAGAGGGCCCCCACGGGTGGTCCGGCGCCCTTCCCTTCCGAACGCAGGATACCCGCTGCAGTGATCTGCCGGCTCGGCGCCGAACGGTCCCGGCGTTCTTGGGGTTCTTGGGCCTGCTCTCGCAGATAACTCGCCACAGCTTCCCGTACCCGATCCTCCCGGGGGTTGACCTGGGGGCGGCGGCCAATCTCCTCGGGTGCGGCTTCGTCCTCCCGGCCGTAGCGCTGCACGCTCAGGCGCACGCCGTCCCGCACGAAGTCGTGGATCCGCCGCTGGTCGGTGAAACGCACCTCCCGTTTGGCCGGATGGACATTCACATCGACGTGCGCGGGGTCGACGTCCAGGAAGAGATAGACCATGGGATGGCGGCCCTTCATCAGCAGCGTTTCGTAGGCGGCATAGACGGCATGGCGCAACGTTTTTTCCCGCACCGGCCGCCGGTTGACGAAGAAATTGATGTGGGTGCCGTTGGGGCGGGTATAGCCGGGAATGGAGACAAAGCCGAAGAGGTGCAGTCCCTTTTGTTCGACGGCCACCTCCATGAGGTTCTGTTTTACCTCTTTGCCGAAGATCTGATAGGCCCGCTCCACCATGGAATCAACGGCCGGCGCTTTGAGAAGGGTCCGGCCCTCGTGCTGGAGCGTGAAATAAATTTCAGGATGGGCGAGAGCAATCTCTGTGGCGGTGCCGGTGACATGGGAGAGTTCGGTCTGCCGGCTTTTCAGGAATTTCCGCCGGGCGGGAGTATTGTAGAAAAGCGTGCGCACTTCCAACGTTGTTCCCTGGGCCCGGGCGCCCGCCCGCACATCCCGCAGGGTGCCGCCCTCCAGGACGATTTCCGTCCCTTCCGGCTGTGACCCGTCCGATGTAAGGAGCCGCACGCGCGAAACCGCGCCGATACTGGGCAGCGCTTCGCCCCGAAACCCCAGGGTGCCGATGCGGTCCAGGTCGGCGGCCTCACGGATCTTGCTGGTGGCATGGCGTTCAAAGGCTAGGAGTGCATCGTCCCGGTTCATGCCGCAGCCGTTGTCTTCGACGCTGATCAGCCGACGACCGCCCTCTTCCACCGTCACCCGAATCTCCGTGGCGCCGGCGTCGATGGCGTTTTCCAGCAATTCCTTGACCACCGAAGCCGGCCGTTCCACGACCTCGCCCGCGGCGATCTTGTTGACCAGTTGATCGGGGAGTACGCGGATCCGTGTCATGGTGCCAGCGTTCCTCCGCCGCCACGATTCATGCCGACCGCCGGCTTGAGGGGCGTTGCGCTTTCCTCAGGGCCCCCGTCCTTGGCTTCCAGTTCGGCGACCAGCGTGCTGAGGGTGACGGTTCCCAGGTGCTCCTGGAGGGCGCCGCTGCCCCGGCCGAAGATCTTTTCAATGGCCTGTCGCTCCGGCGTCTCGGCGGACGGCGCGACTTCCAGCAATTTGCCCCGGACGGCTTCGACCACGTCGGCCGCGCTGATCCGATCCGGGTCGCGCGCAGGGACAAAGGCGCTTCGATTCTCCAGGCGCTGCAGCAGTCCGTTCGTTTTCAGTTGGTTCAGCAGCTGCTCCGCCAGTTCAAAGGAGATCCCAAGGCGCTGAGAGATTTCGAGAAGTTCCACGGGCTCTTCCCCGCGGCGAAAACTTCGCACGAATTCAATCATCGCCCGCAGGGCGAAGTAGCCCCGGTAATTCTCGGGACGGAACCCGCCGGACGCCCCCTTTTGATAAATCTCCGGATATTGCAGAACATAGGAAAACTCTCCGCCCAGCAGCACGATAATCCAGACCAGGAAGAGATAGAGGAGAAAGGCCGGCACGGCGGCCAGCGCCCCATAAATCTTGCTGTACGAGGCAAAGTGAGTGATATAGATGCCGAAGCCCCAGCGGCAAACTGAGAAGAGGAATGCCCCGACCAAGGCGCCCCCCATGGCCGCATGGGTGCGGACCTGCGTGTAAGGCAACAACTTGTAGAGCATGAAAAAGGCAAGCCAGATCATGACAAAGGGAATCAGATAAACCAGCACGGCCTTGATCCCCGGATATTCCAGAACGCTCCCGAGCACGGGCAGGGTTTTGACCCGGGCTGTCATGAAAAGGGAGAGACCGATCAGGATCGGCGCCAGGGTCAGGGCCATCCAGAAGGAGCTGACCTTGTCCCACAGGCTCCGGGTCTCGGTGACGTGCCAAATGGCATTCAAGGACTTCTCCATGGTGTTGATCATGGAGTAGGCCGTCACAAAGAGAAAGAGCGTTCCGAAGGTGCTCAGGGCCGCCGCGTTCTCTGAAAAGGTGTCTATATTCTTCTGAATAGTCTGGAAGAGTTGTGCATCCGGAAAGAGGTACCGGCTCAGGAATGTCTGCACCTCGTCCTCGGACAGTTTCAGTCTGCTGAACCAGGAAAAGGAGACGACCATCAGCGGAACGAGGGAAAGAAGCGTCGTGTAGGTCAGCGACGAGGCCCGCAGCAGGCACCGGTCCCGAATGAACTCAACGCCAACGTAATAGCAGACCTTGATCTGCCGGAGAACCCATGCCGGAATCTTGGAGTATTCCTCGAGGTCCAGCGTCAGCAAACGGAACAGCGAGCGCTGGAGTCTCCTGAAAAACTGATCGCTCACGTCATTCCCCGCTGACCGAAAGATCCGCCACCAACAGGCTCGGAGATCCGACGGTGCCGTAGAACCGCAGGTCCTCGCCGACAACAGCTACCTGATTGAAAAAATCCAGAAAATTGCCGGCGATGGCCGCGCCCCGGACGGGATGGGACACGGCGCCGTTCTCCACCCAGAGCCCCGAAACGCCGACAGAGAAGTCACCGGAGAAGGGGTTGGCCGTATGCATCCCCATGATTTCCATAATCACGAGGCCCCGGTTCATCTCCTTGAGAAGGGCTGCCTGGGCGCCCTCCCCTTTCTGGATAAAGAGGTTGGTGGGACCCACGGAGGGCAGCGCGCCATAACCGCCCCGTGTGGCGTTACCTGTGGAGGCGACACCCTCCCGGGCCGCGGTGTAGGTGTTGTAGAGATATCCTTCGAGCCGACCGTCACGAATCAGGAATTTTCGCTGCGTCGGGACCCCTTCGTCGTCAAAAGGCGCGGTTCCGGACCGACCCGGCAGGCGACCATCGTCGATTAAATTAATTTTGGGTGAGCCAACCCTCTTGCCCACCCGGCCGGCCAGGAGAGATTTTCCCTTCTGCACGGCGTCCGAGGAGAAAGCGGAAACGAAGACTTCGAGAAAACTGACCGCGGCAATCGGCGGCAGCAGCACCGGGATTTTGACGGTTGGAATGGTGCGGGCACCGAGCAGACTCACCGCATCGCGGGCTGCCTTCCGACCAACCGCCTCCACTTCGAGGCCGGCAAAGAAGCAGCTCGAGTCCGAATCCCATCCCATCTGCTGATCGGCGCCGTCACTGGCCATGAGCATGACACTGGCGGAGCAGTGGGTGCCGCGGTAGGACACATCGGTGCCGTGCGAATTGAGAAGGTAAAGCGTGTATTCCGAGTCCCGGTAGCCTGCCTTCCGGATAACCTTGACGCGGTCGTCCGTGTCGCGGGCGGTCTGCTCCAGGGCCATGGCCCTGGCAATCTTTTGCTCCTCCGTCACCGACTGGAGGGCCGCATCATAAATGTCCAGTCCATGGCTCGCGATGGACGTCGGATCCGGCAGCCCGTTGGCAGGATCGGGTTCGGTGTAACGGGCCGCCGTGACGGCGCGCTCCACCAGTACATCGATTTCAGAGCCGTCCGACACCGTTGCATGAGAGAAACCGACCCGGTTCTCGTGAAAGACACGAAGCCCTGCCCCGCAGGAGGCCGCGGAGACAAAGGCATCGACCTTCTGCTCCTTGACCTCAAGGGTCGTCGCCCTCGACGTCAGCAGATAGACCTCAGACCCGTCGATCCTTTGTTTGCGGGACCGGTCCAGGATCTCTTCAGCCAGTTTTTTCGGATCCATGGGGCCTCACAGCCGGTTCACCGGGGACATCGTCGATCCGGTACAGCATGGCAATTTCGTTGCAGTCAGGAAACTTCGCACATTTGATGCATTCGCCCCAAACCTTCTGGGGCAGGATCTCTTTTTCCACGACCTGGAAGCCAAGGCTCTCAAAAAATTCGGGGTGATAGGTGAGTGAAAAGATTCGGCGGATGCCAAAGTGAGCAGCCTCATCCATGCACACCCGTGCCAGGCGGGTGCCGATGCCGCGCAGCTGTGCGGCCGGGGTGACCGCTAGCGACTTGATCTCCGCCAGATCCTCCCAGACGACATGCAGTGCGCAGACCCCGAGGATCTCGTCGCCCTCCTTGTAAATGTGGAAGTCGCGGACATTGTCGTACAGCTCACTCAGGGAGCGGGATATCATCTCGCCTTGATTGGCGAACTGGTTGATGAGCTTCTGCATGACCGGTACGTCGGTAATCCTTGCCTTTCGCACGAAGGCCGTTGCATGGGCTGCGACATCCTCTTTTTTCATTCAGTTTTTCCTTGACGGTCCAGACCGTATTCTCTATAGTATCTCTTCGTGGTGGGACCTTAGCTCAGTCGGTAGAGCAGAGGACTGAAAATCCTCGTGTCCGCAGTTCGATTCTGCGAGGTCCCACCATTTTCACGGATTATACGGGATAGCCGTTGAGTAATCAACGGCTTTTTTATTGCCCTTTTTTGCCTGTTCCCGCGATATTGGCTAAAGTGCCACACTCCTTCCGCCGATAAACATCAATGATCGATGCGCTAGCGCGGACATGTCTTCCAGCAGCGGCGGCACGAATGCCCTCTTTTTCCGCCTTGGCCAGGATGATGTCCGATCCCAAATCAAACCCGGCCATGGAGGACCCTGAAGATGAGACCGACGAAACAGTTGTTTTCGAATTTTCTTGCCGCAACGGCTGGATTGCTGCTGGTCGCGGCCATCGTTGTGTCTTTTGCCCTGAGCGCGGATGGGAAGGATTACCGCGGGAAGAAGGTTCTGTTCATCAACTCCTACCATACAGGCTATCTGTGGAGTGATGGGGTGACCCGGGGGGTCGTGGAAGGCCTGAAGGGAACGGGGGTGGAGCTCAAGATTCATCTGATGGACACCAAGCGCAACAAATCGGAGGCGTTCAAGCAGGAGGCCGGGCAGCAAGTCAGGGCTGTGATCGATACGTTCAAACCGGATGTCGTCATTGCATCCGATGATAATGCCTCCCAGTATGTTATCGTGCCCTATTTCAAAGAAAGCGGCGTTCCTTTTGTCTTCTGCGGGCTCAACTGGGACGCCTCCCGATACGGATTTCCCTGGAGGAACGTTTCCGGGATGGTGGAGGTCAACGGGATCAAGGAACTCCTCGTTCATCTTAAAAAGTTTGCCCGGGGTGCCAGGATCGCATATCTGGGGGAGAACACGACCAGCGATCAAAAAGAGGTGGGCTACTACAAGACCGTGTTTCAGTTGGACGTGGTTGCCAAACATGTTAGCACTTTTCCCGCGTGGAAAGAGGCCTACCTCGCTTTTCAGGATGAGGCAGACATCCTGATCATGGGCAACATTGCCAGCCTGCCCGATTGGAATCGTGAGGAAGCGATCGCCTTTGTGATGGAAAACTCGAAGATCCCCAGCGGAGCCGTGAAGGAAGAGCCCATGTCCTATACGCTGCTGGGCTACGCCAAGGTGCCCGAGGAACAGGGGCATTGGTCTGCGCAGGCCGCCCTCAAGATTCTCGACGGTGCGTCTCCCAGAGACATTCCAATCACCAGGAACAAACAAGGGAAGCTCATGATCAATGCCAGACTGGCCGAAAGGCTTAATCTCGACATTTCGTACGACATCATTCAGGCGGCCGATAAGATCATCGAATAACTCCGGAGGTTCACTGCGGTAAAAACGGGTGGGGATGGAGTTGGTTCTTCCTGGATGCCGCCGCCCGCTTATCCGAGCTAAAGAGAGCTCCATTATGATGCCACAATTGGGTTTTCGCCACAAGTTTCTCCTCCCCACCATTCTGCTGATCGTTGCGGGCACCTGTGCCACAACGGCTGTCTCCTATCTCAGTTCCAAGCGCGCCATCGAAGAGGCCGTGACCACCCGCCTTTCGCAGTCCGCCGCCGATTCCGCAAGGATCGCCGAATCCTGGATGCATGACCGGCAACTGGATATCCGAAACTGGGCCGAGCAAAAGCTTTTTAAGACTGCGGTGGAGGATTCCTTCGTCGGCCGGTCCGCGCGAAAAGCCGCCGGTGACTCCCTGGCTACCTTCAACGAGCAGTATCCCTACTACGAAAACCTCTTTCTGGCCGACGCGGCGGGTCGTGTTGTCGCAGGTTCGGGGGACACCGGAGCCGCCCTGTCCAATGTCGGACACGAGGAATTCTTTACACGTGCCCTGTCGGAAGAGATTTTCGTTTCCGACGTGAGGGCCAGTGAGGTGTCGGGAAAACCGATTTTCATGATTGCAACGGCGGTGCGAAGTAAGGGTGTGGTCAAGGGCGTTTTGCTCGGAGTGGTCGATCTCGGTTACTTCTCGAGCAATTTCCTCGAAACCCTGCGCGTCGGCAACACCGGTTATGCCTACATGCTCGATCGGCACGGGACGGTGCTGGCCCACCCGGACCCGGCAAAGATCCTGACGAACAATCTTGGCAAGACGGATTTTGGACGCCGGTTCCTGGATCTTGGCAGCGGCACCATGCGTTACACCTTCGAGGGCGTGAACGAGGTTGCCAGTTTTCGACGCAGTGAGTCACTTGGATGGATCATCGTCACTTGCATTGGAGTGGAGGAACTGCTCACCCCCGCAAAACGCATTCAGCATATCAATATCCTCATGGCGGTGGTGGTATCGATTCTGGGAACGGCCGTGCTGTTCTGGGTAACGAAACACGCCGTCAAGCCGGTCCAAGGGGTAGTTGAAATGCTGAAGGAGGTGGCCGACGGCAAGGGCGACCTGACCAAGCGTCTTGTGGTCGAAAGCCGAGATGAACTGGGGGAACTCTCTCAGTGCTTCAATCTTTTCATGGACAGTCTGGAGAACATCATTGCCACCGTGCAACGTAATGCGAACAGCCTATTCGCGGCAAGCGGGGAGCTCCTGAAAAATGCGGAAAAGCTCTATTCAGGCTCTGCCGAGCAGACCTCGCAGATCGAGCATACGAGCACCTCGGCGCTGGAGCTGGCGCAGACCGTGACCGACATCACCAGAAACGCCGCCAGTACATCAGATGTGGCGGAGGAATCCGTTGAAATTGCCGGGCGGGGCAAAGCCATCGTGGAGGAGACCGCTTCGGGCATCAGCGGCATTTCCGAATCCGTCGAGGCGGCCGCCCGAACCGTCGTGCGGTTGGGCGAGAGAAGCATGCAGATCGGGGACATCATCGGTGTGATCAACGATATTTCCGACCAGACGAATCTCCTGGCCCTGAACGCTGCCATCGAAGCGGCACGGGCCGGTGAGCACGGCCGGGGTTTTTCGGTGGTTGCCGACGAGGTCCGCAAACTGGCGGAAAGCACGGGCAAGGCCACCCGTGAGATTTCAGAGGTGATTCAGACGATTCAGCAGGACATTGACCTCTCCATGAAAACCATGAATGCGGGCAAAGAAAAAGCGGAAGCCGGTCTCGGGCTGTCGAACCGGGCCCGCGAATCCCTGGACCAGATTCTGGGGGCTTCCAACCGATGCAAGGACATGGTCCAGCAGATTGCCGCTTCCACCGAACAGCAGGCAACCACCATTGAAGAGGTTTCCACCACAATGGAGCACGTGGCGGACATTGCTCGCCACTCCAAAACCACAACCTCCGACATCGCCCACGCCATGGAAAGGCAGACAGCCCTCGTACTTGAGCTGCGCAAACTTGTTGAAACGTTCAATGTAAGCACGCACCCCGGGCCAACAGGCCACAACTTGGACTGTGCCGAAGCGTCCGGCCGCAAGTCAGCGGATGCCGCGCCGCTTCATCAAATCGAAACCACTTCGCAGAAAGCCGGCTGAGCAAAAGCTCTGCGCTTTGAGCAGACCTTCTTCTCCCGGTTCGAGTTTGTTCGCGCCTCTCAACGGGACCCCGTCACTCCTGCCCGCAGCCAGGCCAGATAGGCAGGGGCCAATGTCGGCCATGAGAAGGGCTGCGTGAGTTTGGCCGCCTCTTCCGGGGCAAGTTGTTTTCGCTCGGTCAACAACTCCCTCAGGCACTGGACGAAATCCGCTTCCTCGTACAGATACTCCGCCGGAAAGATTTCAGGATAGGCGAGCCTCGCCGGCAGCAGGGGCCGGCAGCCGGCCCGGACCGCCTCGAGTACAGCGATGCCGAAAAACTCATGTCTAGCGGTGGAGACGACAAGGTCAGAGCGTTTCAACCATTGCACGTAGTCACGCCGCGAGGCGACATACCCGAAATGAAGCAGCCGATGGGCCAGACGTTCCCGGGCCGCCTCAAAAATCGGAGGGCGTCTCTGATAGGACTGGCCGAGGACGATCAGGCTGAAATCGACTCCCCATCGGTCCAGTTCGAAAAGCGCCTCGAAGAAATGCTCCGCATCCTTGTCGTGTTCCCAGCGATGGTTCCAGAGAATAACCGGCGATTCGTTTCGCCCGGCGCGCGCGATCCCATCGATCTCAGAAAAATCGATCCCTGGTGGGAGCACCCTCCCCTTCTCCTCTATCTGACGACACGGGTCTTGAAGCCTCAAATCTGCCCCCTGCTTCAGGAGTGTCTGCATACCCTCCAGGAAGGATGTCAAATTATAGCGGGAGTTGAAGGCCACGCTGTCCGATGCGAGGGCCGTGGTTACGTTGGTGAGTGCGAAATGGAAATCCCGTTCATCCTCCACCTGCATGGGATAGACAAACTGATTCTCGTGGAAGTACGTCAGGACAGGAACGCTCCGCACCCACGCGGGCGCCAACCCCCGAAAGGCGGCCACATCGACGAAGGTGGAGCAGAGAATGCGGTCATACCTTTGTTGCGAGTTCGCCAGCCGCTCTGCGAAAAAGGGTGCGGCCAACCGCATGCGCCACTTCCATTTGCGGGCGGGAAGCGTCATCAGTTCGAAGGTGAAGGGAAGCTGGGTCAGATTATCCAGGAAAGACTTGTGAGAACCGTCGTAATAGGGTTCGAGCACGAGGACCCGCAGGTGTTTGTCGCTGCGCAATGCGTCGGAAGAGGTCATGCCTTGTCTCGATTAAAGAAAACCATCCCCAAAATTGTGGCGCATCTTCTTTTCGCCAACCGTCTTCGCTCATTCATAGGTAAAGAGTTTAGCTCAAAATGACGATAATGAAAAGGCGACCCGCCACACATTGGGAAATGGCAAATGGGAAATAGAAAATGGGGAAAGGCTGAAAAGGCCAGAGGACAGAGTAGCGGAAGACGGAAGACGGTGAAGAACCAGAGGACGGATAAGAACCGGAGGCCGGAGGACAGCGTAACGGATGACGGAAAGTTCAAACGGCCGAAGCCCGAAGATTGAAGGTTTTGCATTTGCCGCAAATTGCCTTTCTTTGCGCCCTTTGCGCCTTTGCCCCATTAGAAACAAGAAACGTTTCTAACGGGGCGGGCGGTAAGATTGGTTTTTGCCTTTGCCAAGAAGAGCCTTTCTTTGTGCCCTTTGTGTCTTTGTGGTGAAACAGCCTTTTGCTTTTAGCCTTTAACGCGAACAGCCTTTCTCTGCGCCTGCCCCGTTAGAGGCGAAGCGTCTAATGGGGATCTCGGCGCCCTCTGCGGTAAAAAGGTTTTCAGCCTTTGCCTCATGAACATATGCCACCGCCACCGCGGGAGTCATGATAAAATCATTGAAAACAACCTCTCAGTAGAAAGATTGTAGAACCAGACTGGGCCGGTTCTACAGGCTTGCGCATACTGTGGGGTCCATCTTTGGGACCGACAAGCGGCCCACCCAAACAGCGGAGAAATGAAGATGGCGGAAGAAGCGTTCAATCGGGGAAAATTGGTTGTTGCGGCAGGCACTGGGATCAATCTGGCCCTGGGGGTGCTCTATACCTGGAGCATTTTCAAGGGGGCCATTAAAGAGTCTGTGGAGGCGGGCGGGGTCGGTGCCTTCAACTGGGATCCGGCGTCGCTCAATGATCCCTATGCGGTCTGCTGTCTGGTTTTTGCCTTCAGCATGATTCTGGCCGGCAAGGTTCAGGATGCCTGGGGGCCGAGAATTTCGGCCGTCATCGGCGGCGTCCTGGTCGGGGCCGGTTTTCTCTGCATCTCCCTGACAACCGCCTATGCCGCATGGGTTCTGGGATTCGGTGTCCTGGTGGGCGCCGGGATCGCCTTCGGCTATTCGTCGGCGACGCCACCGGCCATCAAGTGGTTTCCCCCGAACCAGACAGGCAGGATCGCCGGCATCGTTGTCTCCGGATTCGGCCTGGCCTCCGTCTACATCGCGCCGCTGGCGCAGTACCTGCTGGGGGTATGGGGCCTGCAGCAGGCCATGCTCTTCTTCGGCATTGCCTTCCTGGTGATTGTCTGTACCTTCGCGCTCTTTCTACACGATCCGCCCCAGGGGTTTGTGCCAAGCGGGTTTGTGGAGCGACGCTCAGAGAACCCGCTCAACCGCAACGTCCGGGAACTCTTTGTTCAGCCGCACCTGGCCCCGATGGAGATGATGAAAACCACCAATTTCTGGAAGTTATGGTGTCTGTACTTTATCGGCGCCGGCGCAGGTCTCATGGTCATCGGCAGTGTCGCCGGCATGGCCAAGTCGAGCCTCGGATCGCAAGCATTCCTGGCCGTGGCGCTGCTGGCCATCGGCAATGCCGCAGGCCGGGTGGTTGCCGGATCGATGTCGGACAAAATCGGCAGGAGCCGGACCCTGGCGATTGTTTTTGCCCTGCAGGCGCTTCTCATGTTTCTGGCTGTTCCGGTGGTCGGGAGCGAATTGTCGGCCGCGTGGCTTCTCGTTTCTCTGGCCACGTGCATCGGTTTTAACTACGGCGCCAACCTGGCGATCTTTCCCTCCTTTACCAAAGATCTCTGGGGTATGAAGCATTTCGGTGTAAACTATGGCGTCCTCTTTACCGCCTGGGGAGTCGGCGGCTTCGTGATGAGCCGAGTCTCGCAGTCCCTCATCGCCCACACCGGATCCTTCACGCCCTCGTTCATCACGGCCGGCGCATTTCTGGTGATCGGCACCATCCTGAGTTTCTTCGTCGGGGACCACGATGCGGCACAGGTCAAAGCGATTACCGGTAAGGATATCCGGCACCTGGCAGAATCAGCGGCCGGTCCAAACGCCTCTCTATCCCCGGCAATGGCAGAGATCACGGCGTCGCTGGACACCCGGGAGAAAATGGCAGCAGAGCAGGCTGAGAAGACGGCATCATAACCCCAATGGAAGGAGGCCGGTCACTGCGTAGATCCTTGAATAAGCAACCTATCTTCCGCTCCCGTCCATCCCGAAGAATGGCGCATGGTTGGACGTAAAGTGGGGAGGATGGTGCCTCAGGATCGAGGCGACCGCCGGAGCCTTCTTGAATTCCCGTTCCAGAAACTGCCGAATGTGCCGTCGGTCCCAACCTTCGGGATGCACGAAGTCCGTGTAGAGGGAGAGGTCCCCCGCATAGAAGCGGCGCGTTTGGAGAGCCTCTCCATCCGCAGCACCTATGGGGAGATTAAAGATGGCCAGATTCAAGAAACGGATGGCCGCTCGGTGGCGGACGACAAACGCCAGGGTCCGCCGCGCCCGAGCAAGGTTTTCCGGAGGCGTTCCGAAGAGGAGGTAGACATAGGCGGAAATGCCTGCGCGCTGGAGGTTCTTCAGAACCTTCGAGACAGTATTCAGCGAGAGGCCTTTCTGCATCCGGTCGAGCACCGCCTGATCCCCCGATTCCATCCCCAGTTTGAGCATGACGCACCCAGATTCTTTCAACGCTAAGCAATAATCGAAGTCTGCAAGCTGGCGGCCGGCCCGTGTGAATCCATACCACGGAGCGCCCGGGGGATTCTCCGCGAGCGCCTCGAGGAGGCTTGGACGCAGGGCGTTGTCCAGCAGATGGATCAGAGCCGGTCGCGTTTCTCCAGCGTACGCCCGCAGATCCGACACGATCCGGGTGGTCGGTACGGGAAGATAGGGATTTCCTTCACCCCGCTCGGGACAGAAGGCGCACCGGCGCCAATGGCAACCGCTCGATCCGCTGTAGGGAAGAATGAACCCGGGAGACAGGTAGTCGCCCAGGGGCAAACCGGCATAGTCCGGAGGGGCCTGGCCGTTTCCGGAAGCGTCCATGCCCAGGATTTCGAACAGGGGGCCCTCTCCCGGTCCCGCCACGAGGTGATCCACCAGTCCACCAAAGGGGCTCCGCCATCCGGGACGTCGAACCCACGAGGTGATGAGCCCTCCACCGAGCACCAGAGGCAGGTTCGGGAATTCGCGCCTCAGAAAACCGATCATGGCGAACGTGCAGAGCGCTTGGCTGAGATAGTTGAGTGAGAACCCAACCACCGGCAAGGACGAGTCCCCTTCCAAAAGCACCGAAAGTCTCTCTTGAAAATAGGGAAAGAAGGGATTTGCTTCGGGACACTCGGCCGCCCGCAGCAGGTCGGCGCTCCTGACGGGAGAGAGTTCCCCATCGCGATAGTCGACGAGACCGACGCTCACGCCGGCATGCAGCGCGGACTGCTCCAGTACACGCTGGATGTCCAGCACGGCGCGCTTGTACCGATCGGGAACCGCATACGTGCCCCGGTCTTTAAGAGAGGAGAGGCTGTGGGGAAGATTCTTCAGCGCGCGGCGGGTCCATGTGTCCGTCGCTGCCTGGGGCCGATTCATCAGGAACAGCAGGCCCTCGAGGTTGGCGTCCACCAGGGTGCACGGAACCCCATGGCAGCGAAGCGCACCGGCAAGTCTAGCGATGCCGGCGGGTGGTTCAGAGGGCTTTGTAACGGGCGGGTGGACCAGGATTACCATTCCCGTATCACCGGGTCGGTTTGAAATAGACAGCCCCCAACGGCGGGATCAGAATCTCCATGGAGCAGGGTTGTCCGTGCCAGGGGATGGGCTCCGAGTGGACCCCGCCCTCGTTGCCCAGATTGCTCCCGCCGTACAGGTCGGATTCGCTGTTGAGGATTTCACTGTAATAGGCGTGCTCCGGCACCCCGATCCGGTAGGACCATCGCGGCACCGGCGTGAAGTTGCAGACCACCACCATATGGTCGCGTCCATCCCATGCACGTCGAATGAAGGAGACAATGCTGTTGTCGGTGTCGTGTAAATCGATCCACTCAAACCCTCGCGCGTCAAAGTCGACCTGATGCAGGGCCCGCTCCTGAGCATAGATCCGGTTGAGGTCCCGAACGTAGTGCTGCAACCGGCGGTGCTCCCGAAACTCTGCCAGGTGCCAGTCAAGACTCTGGTCGAATTTCCATTCGTCCCATTGGCCGAACTCTCCCCCCATGAAGAGCAGTTTCTTGCCGGGATGCCCATACATGAGTCCGTAATAAAGCCTGAGATTGGCCAGCTTCTGCCAGACGTTCCCGGGCATCTTGCTGAGCATGGACCGTTTTCCGTGAACCACCTCGTCGTGGGACAGGACCAGCACGAAGTTCTCGGTGAAGGCGTAAAGCAGCCCGAAGGTGAGATCGTGCTGATGATATTTGCGGTGAATGGGGTCCCTGGAAATGTACGCCAGCGTGTCGTTCATCCACCCCATGTTCCACTTCAGGTCGAAGCCAAGCCCGCCCAGGTAGACCGGCCGGGAGACGGCGGGCCACGATGTGGACTCCTCGGCAATGGTCAGGATCCCCGGGTGGTATTCGTGGATGACCTCATTGAAACGTTTCAGAAAATCGATGGCTTCCAGATTTTCATTGCCGCCATAGATGTTCGGGATCCACTCCCCCGACGCTCTGGAGTAGTCGCGGTAGATCATGGACGCGACGGCATCGACCCGAAGACCGTCAATATGATATTTGTCGGCCCAGAAAAGGGCGTTGGAGATGAGGAAGTTTCGCACCTCGTTCCGGCCGTAGTTGAAAACCAGGGTCCCCCAGTCTCGGTGCTCCCCTTCACGCTGATCCTGATGCTCATATAAGCAGGTCCCATCAAAGAACCCCAGTCCGTGCCCGTCCTTCGGGAAATGGGCCGGTGCCCAGTCGAGAATCACCCCGATGCCGTTCTGGTGACACTGGTCCACGAAATACATGAAATCCTCCGGGGTACCATATCGACTCGTCGGCGCAAAGTATCCGACGGTCTGATACCCCCAGGAAGCGTCCAGGGGGTGCTCGGTTACGGGCAGCAGCTCAATATGGGTGTAGCCCATATCCTGCACATAGGGGATCAGGCGACCGGCTAGTTCCCGGTAAGTCAGGACGCGGTTCCCCTCCTCCGGAACGGTCCGCCAGGAGCCCAAATGTACTTCGTAAATCGACATAGGCGATTCGAACCAGTTGGTCTGCGGACGCTTCACCATCCAGGCTGTATCCTGCCACTGGTACTTGTTGATGTCCCAGACGACAGAAGCGCTCTTCGGCCTCTGTTCGAAAC
>CALZGC010000131.1 GCA_945786985.1 uncultured Nitrospirota bacterium
CCTTGGCCCGGTTCGCGATATCCAGATCGCGCCTGCCTTTGACTGCGATACAGTGGTAACTCCCTTTCAAACGCTCCCGCAGGTCGGTGCCGAGCATGCCACTGGCACCCAGCAGGGCAAGCCGCTTCATGCGAGCCCTCCGCGCCGGGCGATCTGTTCGGAAACCGTCCGGTATTGCCCAGACTGGATCTCCTGCAACCATGCCTGGTGCGCCTGATACCAGCGAATGGTTTCCACGATCCCTGATTCAAAGTCGTAACACGGCTCCCAACCCAACTCTGTTCGGATCCGGCTCGCATCGATGGCGTAGCGGCGATCGTGTCCCAACCGGTCTTCCACATGCTGAATCAGGCTGTCCGGCTTGCCGAGAAGATGCAGAATCAGGCGGGTGATTTCAATGTTCTTCTTCTCGGTGTTCCCGCCGACGTTGTACACCCGGCCCGCTTCTCCGCGCTCCAGAACCAGATCAATGGCCCCGCAGTGATCCACCACATGCAGCCAATCCCGCACATTCAGGCCGTCCCCATAGAGGGGCAGGGGCTTGTCCTGCAGCGCATTCATAATGAAGAGGGGAATCATCTTCTCCGGGAATTGAAAGGGTCCATAATTGTTGGAACATCGCGTAATCACAACGGGCATGCCATAGGTTTCGAAGTGTGCGCGCACCAACATGTCGGCACCTGCCTTGCTGGCTGCGTACGGACTGTTGGGCGCCAGGGGCGTTCCTTCGGTAAAGGCTCCGGAAGGCCCCAGGGAGCCGTAAACTTCGTCCGTACTGACCTGAACGAATCGTTTCACCCCGTATTTACGGGCGGCACTCAGGAGGGTCTGGGTACCCAGCACATTGCTGTGAATGAAAACCCCTGCATCTTCGATACTCCGGTCGACATGAGATTCGGCCGCGAAATTCACCACGGCGTCGATTCCCTCCGCAAAGACCTTCTCCACCACTTGCGGGTCGGCAATATCACCGCGCACAATTCGGTAGCGCGTGTCCTGGGCGATGTCCTCCAGATTCAGCAGGTTCCCCGCATAGGTCAGCAGATCCAGATTGACGATCTCATCACCGGGATGTTCCCGAAGGAAATACCGGATATAGTTGCTGCCAATGAAGCCGGCCCCTCCGGTCACCAGCACTTTTCTCATGATCTCTCCGCCTTCCGCCTCGGCCGCGCCCCGTTGGCGCCACCGGCCTCACCCGTCTTGCCGGGACCAATCATAGGGGATGTCATTGTCGTAGGGATGGACGCGGTACTCGTCGGGCTCGTCGTAATTATAGACCTCCGTGGGGCAGTTGATCACCAAGGCCTCTTCCGTACCAATGCCTTTGAACCCGTGATAAACCCCCGCCGGGATCTGCAGGAGGAGCGGACGCCGGTCCCCCATGAAAAACTCGTTCACCTCCCCAAACGTACGCGATCCCTCCCGGTTGTCGTAGAGAACCACCTTCATCATGCCGCGGACCACCATGAAATTGTCTATCTGTTTCTTATGGTAATGCCAGCCTTTTACCACACCGGGATAGGCCGTGGTGAGATAGATCTGACCGAATTTAATAAAAAGGGGATCGTCACTTCGAAGCATCTCCATCAGGCGTCCCCGTTCATCGGGGATCATCTTCAGTTCCTTGGTCCTTACACCTTCGATCATCGGTCCTCCTTATTCAGTGCGCGTAGGCCGCCGCACGAAGCGCGCCGTCGGCCTGGACAAACCCGGGAACGCCGGCACGCGCAACACAATTCTCTTTCCGCAAGACGACGCAGTCCCACTCCGCCGGGCGCTGCCCCCCGATTGTTCTGTCAAGGTAACGTATCGATTCTATTGAGAATCAAGCCCGCAGATGCCTTCATCATAATATGTTTTCACAGGTTCATCAACCTCTAATATGGCGGCCCTACGAACCTCGGTTCAGGCCTAAATCCCCGACGTACCGTTCAATAATTTGAGACGGAAAGACTTGATGGTGAAATAGAGATGGACCTCGTTGACCCGGTCGATCTCCAATTTCCCGGTCCGGTCGTTCAGAACGGAATCATCAAAGCGCTGTCCACTCAGGGCGATCCCCCAGCATCGGGTTTCATAGCCCACATGGAAGGAGAGATCATCTCCCGTATCCTCATTGGCATTGAAATAGCCCGAAAATCCCGCCGAAATTTTTTCTGTGGGCTGCCAGTTCAGGCTGGTCGTCCAGAAAGAGATGCCGTCGTTGTCGAGTGCGTTCACCGTAGAGACGGCCCCGATGACACGGGCCGTGCCGGTTCCCGTCGGTCGATTGGGATCGACCGGTATGGTTCGCGTGAAACGCCGGCCCAGCTGAACGGACAAGATATCCTGCCAACGATAGGTAAGATCAACATTGAGGCTCTGGAAACGGTCCGTCACGAAATCGTAATCGGCGTTGGCCTCCAGGTACAGGCCGTCGCGTAAATTCAGATCCATCTCCCCGCTGAGACGGCGCAGTCGCTGCGCGGCTCGCAACCGATCATACAAGGCGTCCAACTTGACGGTCAGTACCTCCCGCCGCTGCATCGCGGGGATGGTCTCCAGACCCGAATCCCTTTCCGGGCGGCCGGTGAGAACCAGACGGTTGATCAGCTTCAGGTGCACGGCGTCGACAGGATCCATCCGGTCGATCTCATCATAAATGGGAATGTCTGCCTGCCCCTGTCGGGGACGATAGGCATAGGAAAGTCTTGGTTCCACAATGTGGCGAAGTCCTCTGCCCTCTCCGATGCGGAAATCCCGATGCATCCGTGACGCCAGATCGAACCCGGCATGCAGCACGCCCCGTTCGACCGAATCGTCCTGCAGCGCCCCGCGACTGTAAAGAGTTCCCCGATAACCCACCGAGGGGGTGAAAACCAGGAAGCTCGTCAGGTCCAGCGGAAGGGAGAGTCCGGGAAACAGGTCGAGACGCTGTCCGTCAATGCCCTGATGCCTCAGGGCAAGATCCTCATCCAGTCCGGCATCAACAAGCCGTTGCGTCCGGGCAACCTGTTCCGGCGTGGTCGGGCTCAGGCGCATGGGGTCCGATGAGATGTCCGCACTGAAGTTGCTCGCGTAATCCTCGCGACGATGAAAATTGAGGATGCTAGATTCCAGCGAGTAAAACCAGTTGGACATCCCAAGGCGCGCCGGTGGCAGATCCATCCGGATCTCCGGAAGACTCTGGAGGGTCGTCGTGCTGCTGCGCTGCCCCAGTTCCTGATAATAACGGACGTCCAGCCCCAGATTTCCGCCGGCCCAGCGTTTGACCAGGGTCAGATCGGACTGGCCGTTGTTCTGCACTCGCGCCTCCGACGCGAGCGAAAAATCATTCAGATATAGACCGTCACTGAACACGTCCATGAAGAGCCCGCCATAGAGCCGGTCCCCAAGATTGTGATAATGGGTGGCACCCATCTCCCAACGGTCCTGATTCATGTCGAGCCGGCTTCCGTTGCGGTCGGCATTCCGGTCGTGGATATAGCGGCCGAAGAGCACGCCGCCGATGGCCCGGTTGATGGCATAACGGTACTCCAGGCCGAAACGGTTTCCGTTGTCCTCCAGGTACTCATAGGTCATGGTCGCATCGCGACTGGCACTGAGGGCCCGGAAGTAGTCCAGCCGGATGGAGGCACCGTTGCGCCCGCCCTCGCCGAAGAGGGGCGGGAGAAACCCGCTCTGCCGGGCAGTCTTGATCGGATAAACAAAGTAGGGAGAATATAGAACCGGCACACCCCCCAGGCGAAGCGTCACCCCCCGGGCTGTCACATATTCCCCCTCTCGGACATGCATGGTCCGGCCCCGAAGCTCCCACAGAGGCCGCTCCCTGCCACACTCCGAGATCGTCCCTTGCTCCACCCGGTAGCTTTCATCACCGACCCGGTCGACCTTCTCGCCCGTCAGGGTGTAGCCCTTGTAATTGTCCATGGCTGCCCGGAAGAACGTCCCCGAAAGAGTGCGCACATTCCCCTCGACACGCTCACAGACGACGGTCCCCTCCTCATTCGTCAGGACGACATTTCCCTCGGCAACGAAATCTCCCGTCAGCTCAGAGTATTCGACAGAATCACAGGTCAGATCCATCAGGCCCGAAGCCATCCGCACATTCCCTTCGGCCACGAAGAGCTGCCGCTCGTGGTCGAAATGGAATCGGTCCGCCTCAACACTCAACGCCTCCCCCCACTCAAAGGAAACCGCCCAGGTGCAGTCCGTCGGGAGGATCAGCATCAGACAGAGCAGTGCGGTGGCCCACAGCCCAACCGGAAGCGGGGCGCATTCGCGGGACCACTGCTTTGCCGACTCAGGGGACCGGGACATTGCTTCGGCCACAGTCATGCCCTGGGAATTTCCGGCAAGGATATGCAGCGCCCGCGGGAGATGGCCGAGGGCGCGGGACGGATCGTTTTGGTGCAGCGCAGGCAAGGGCTCAACTCCACTGAAAAGAGAAATTCTCCTGTGATAAGATGTAGTCTCGCGCTTCTCCGACGGTATAGAGTGACCCGGTAATCACAATCAGATCGCCCCTGCGATAAAGGGACAGGGCCTTCACCACCGCCTCGGGAATATGCTCACAGACGTGCAGTGCTTGACGCAGCGCGGGGATTCTCCGGGCCAACCGATGGGGGTCTTCACCGCGTACATAGGCCGGTCGCGTTAGTATCAGTTGATCCGCCAGCGGGAGCAAATGCTCTGCCACGGCAGCAATGTCTTTATCCTGAAGAATGCCCAGGACGAGCGTAAGGCGATCGAAAGACAGATCATTCTCCAGCGCCCGCCGCAGGGCTTGCGCAGCATGGGGATTGTGAGCGCCATCCAGGAGAATCCGAGGCGCCGTCGAAATCATTTCCAGTCGCCCGGGCCAACGGGCAGCAGCCAAACCGCGTCGTACCGCGTCCTCGGGAATCTGCGCACCGTTTGCGATCAAACCTTCCACGACACCCAGCGCCAGCGTCGCATTCTCGACCTGGTAATCTCCGAGCATGTCGATCCTCAGCCCGGACCAGCGGATGCCCCGCCCCAAGTAATCGAAACACCGGGAGCCATCCCCGCCTTGCAACACAACGGACTCCGCCCGGATCTCGCCACCCACACGGACAAGTCGGCTTCCCCGTTGCACACACAGCTCTCGCAGAACGTCCAGGGCCTCCGGCACCGCTGCGGCCGTCAGCACACCCACACCGGGTTTGATGATCCCCCCCTTTTCCCGAGCGATCTGCTCCAGTGTGTCGCCCAGGTGATCGGTGTGCTCCATGGCCACATTGGTAATAACCGAGAAAAGGGGATTTAACAGATTCGTCGCATCCAGACGCCCGCCGAGCCCCGTCTCCACCACAGCATAGTCGACCTGCTGTTCGCCAAAATAGGCGAAGGCCATGGCCGTGGTCACCTCGAAATAGGTGGGCGCCACCGTTTCCGGTGCCGACCGGATGATGGCCCGGAGCCGCTCGGCCAAAGTCGCCACCTGTTCCTCGGTGATTTCAACACCGGATATTTTGATCCGCTCAGTGAATCGGCTCAGATGGGGAGAGGTGTAAAGGCCGGTACGGAAACCTGCCTCCTGCAGCATCGAGGCCAGGAAGGTGGCCGTGGATCCCTTGCCGTTGGTGCCGGCAATATGGATCGACGGGAAGCGCCGGTGGGGATCCCCCATTTGCTGCATGAGCCAGCGGATGCGGTCCAACCCGAGGATGACGCCGTGCGAGTCCAGGCCTGCCAGCCAGGCCATGGCATCATCCATGTTCATTGCGAAAAAAACGAATGAGACCGGCCAGCGTCTTCTTCATGTCCCGCCGCTCCACGATCATGTCAACCATTCCCTTTTCCAGCAGGAACTCGGCGCGCTGAAAACCGTCGGGGAGTTTTTCCCGGATGGTCTGCTCGATGACGCGAGGACCGGCAAACCCGATCAGGGCTTTGGGCTCAGCGATGATGATGTCCCCCAGCATGGCAAAACTTGCCGTCACACCGCCGAAGGTGGGGTCCGTGAGTACTGAGAAGAAGGGAACGCCCGCCTCGCCCAACTTGGACACCGCCGCACTGGTCTTGGCCATCTGCATCAGGGAAATAATTCCCTCCTGCATTCTGGCCCCGCCGGACGACGAGAAAGAGATGAAGGGCACCTTCAGGGCCAGTGATTTCTCGATGCCCCGAACAATCTTCTCACCGACGACCGACCCCATGCTCCCCCCCATGAAACGGAAGTCAAAAACCGCCAGAATCGCCGGGAGGCCCTCAATCCTGGCCTCCCCGGACACCAGGGCGTCCCGCCGCCCCGTAAGGTTTTCACCCTCCTTCAACCGGTCCCGGTATTTTCTGGAGTCTTTAAAGTGCAGAGGGTCCGTGGAAACAAGATCGGCGTCTGCTTCCTGGAAACTCCCTTCGTCCGCCACGATGCGGACCCGTTCATCGGCACTGATTCGGAAATGGTAGTTACATTTGGGGCAGACCCGGAAGTTCTTGTCGATCTCCTTCTTGTAGACAATCTCCTTGCAGTTCTGGCACTTCTCCCACATCCCCTCGGCGACCATGACCTTCCTGGGAGAAAAGGACGGCTTGATCTTCTTCTTCTTGAACCACTCCATAGGGGCCGGACCTTTTACAGTTGAATAATGTCGCCTTCCTGAAGGACGTGCAGCCGACCCCCCAGTTCCAGCCGCAGCTCGTCGACAATGGCCTGTTCGTAATTCGGTTTCATATGGAAAATATAGACGGGGACTTCCGGCCGGTTCAACTTGCGCAGATCCTGCAGCAGCATGGAGGGCGTCATGTGACCGCTCACCTCGGCAATATGCTTCATCCCTTCAGGAAAGGAGGCCTCGATCAGAACCGCAGAGAGTTCGGGAACATTCCTGGCCGCCTCCCAGATCGCCTCGGTAGCGCATGTATCGCCCGTGTACAGCAGCGCCCTGCCCTGCTTTCGCAACAAGAGTCCCACCGAAGGGATCACATGGCTGACAGCATGGGGCGTGATTTGAAAATCGCCGATCTGTGTGCACTCGCCCGGCCGGAGCCTCTCGAAGCGAAGCAGCGGCGTCTTGCCGTTGAAGATCCGTGTGAAATCGGGCCAGATGGAATCATTGAAGAGGTGCTGCCGGAGATCTTCCAGGACCCGGTCGATTGCAAATACCGTGATCGATCGATCGGTCTCACCGATGCGGTTGTCCACCAGAAAGGGGAGGTCCTTAATATGATCGAGATGCGCATGACTGATGATCACATTGTCTATCTTGCGCTGCCGCTCCAGTGTCAGCACGGACGCCGCCGTGCCAGCCTCCAGCAGGAGCTCATCATCGATCAGAAAGCCGACCGTCCTGGTCGTCAGGGTCTCTGACCCATGACACCCAAGCACCTCAAGTCTCATCGGAAGACCTCCTCTTTGTCCAGCGGATCATCCGGGCGGCGGCGCAGCGGCCGGCGCCTCGGTCTGCCCCTGGGTGCATTCGGCCCTGCCCTCTGCAGCCGGGCGGGGTCCTCTCTTGCAGAAAAGCGCAGCCACCCGTTGCCTCAGGTCAGACCGCCGAACTGATCTTTCATTTCAAGAAAACGGGCAAACTTCTCCAGAGCCTCCATGCGTAAGATGGAAACCCGCCCTTCCACCGCCCGAACCATCTTGGCCGCAGCCAGTTTCTTCAGAACCTCTTCCAATTGCCGCTCCGAGATGCCGGCACCGGTCGCCAGGTCCTCTCTCGGATAATCCATGACGAACTCCCCGGAGGCGGACGCTCCTCGCTCCCGAGCCAGCCGCCTCAGCAAATTCACAACACGGCTTACGTTGTCTTTCAGCAGAAGGTTCTCGATCTGATTGTTGGCTTCCTGAAGACGGGCGGCCAGTTTTTTGATGACCCGCACGGAAATTTCCCCGTTCGTCCGAATCATGCTTTCAAACGTTTCCCGGTCAATGATGAGAATCTTGCAGTCTTCAATGACAGTGGCCGTCGCCGAACGGGGCCGGCTGTTCAGAATGGCCATTTCACCGAAGAATTCCCCCTTACCGAGAACCACCAGGGTTTTTTCGACATGGCGCACCCGTTTGCTGATGCGAACCTTCCCGGAAAGAACGATGTACATCTCCTGACCGGGGTCGCCCTCGTAAAAGAGGACCGTCCCCCTCGGGATAATCTCGCCATACTTGTCAAACAGATGGCTGACGCCGAGGGATTCCCGAGCAAGATCGAGTGAGCCTTCCGTTTCCAGAGTCATGTCTGCCCTCTCCTCAATGCTTATGGATGATTGCCGCCCGCAGACTTCGAATGAACGCGCCGACCTGTCGCGGGCACTCGGGGTCGCCCAATCTCTCCTCCATGAGGCCTACTAAAGCGCTACCGACGATCACCCCATCGGCAAAGCGGCTCACAGCCCGCACCTGCTCCGGTGAGGAAATGCCGAACCCGACGCAGACCGGCTGGTTCGTGATCTGGCGAACCCCCTGCACCGCCGCCTCCACGCCGGCAGGTAGTTCCCCTCTGGCACCAGTCACGCCCGCGAGAGAGACATAATAGATGAACCCGCGGCTTACTTCGGAGACACGGCGGACCCGCTCCGGCGTGCTCGTCGGGGCAAGGAGAAAAACGGTGTCCAGATCGACCGCCCGAGCCGCCTCGATGAGCCCGTCGGCCTCCTCCGGAGGCAGGTCCGGGACGATCAATCCATCGGCGCCCGCCTCTCGGGCCCCTTCGGCAAAGCGCGCCACGCCGTGCCGGTAAATGGGATTGTAATACCCCATGAGCACCACGGGCACGGCCACATTCCTGCGGAACTCCCGGAGAAACCCGAGAATGCCCTTGACCGTGATACCGCCGGCCAATGCCCGCTGGGACGCCCGCTGGATGGTGGGGCCGTCGGCCAAAGGGTCGGAAAAAGGCATTCCCAACTCAATCAGGTCGGCGCCGTTCTCGGCCATCTCAACCAGACACCGCCCCGTCAAGTCAAGCGACGGATCCCCCGCAGTGACAAAAGGCATCAGCGCCGCCCGGCCCTCCTGCCGGAGCCGAAGAAAGACATCATCGATTCTGCTCAACCGATGCTCCCCATCTAGAAACTCCCCCGCTTCTTCAAAATGTCAGCCACCTGATTCACATCCTTGTCACCCCGGCCGGAAAGGTTCAACACAACAACGTCATCGGTCCCCGTATGGGGGATCAGCTTTGTCAAATAAGCAATGGCGTGGGCGCTTTCGAGCGCGGGGATAATCCCTTCCGTTTGGGAAAGGAGCTTGAAGCCCTCCAAGGCCTCCTCATCGGTCACCGAAACGTATTCGGCCCGCCCCGAGGCATGGTAAAAGGCATGCTCCGGACCGACCCCAGGATAGTCCAGCCCCGCCGAAATCGAGTGTGCCGGTGTCACTTGACCGTCTTCGCTCTGCAGCAGATAGCTCAAGCTTCCGTGCAGGACGCCCTTCTCGCCTGCCGTAATAGACGCAGCATGCTGACCGGTCTCCAGGCCGAAGCCGGCGGCCTCTACGCCGATCATCCGGACCGCGGCATCCTCGACGAAGGGGTGAAACAAGCCGATGGCGTTACTGCCGCCCCCGACACAGGCCACCAGAATATCCGGCGCTCTGCCCTCCGCCGCCAGCATCTGTTCGCGCGTCTCCCGGCCGATGACCGACTGGAAATCCCGCACCAGCATGGGGTAGGGGTGGGGTCCAACCACGGAGCCGATGATGTAATGGGTGTCAGCCACTTGGGTCACCCAGTCCCGAATCGCTTCGTTGCAGGCATCCTTCAGGGTTTTCGTGCCGCTGCTCACGGGGGTCACCGTCGCCCCCAGCAGACGCATGCGAAACACGTTGAGGGCCTGCCGCTCGATGTCCTCTTCGCCCATGAAGATCTCACAAGCCAGGCCGAACATGGCAGCCGCCGTGGCCGTGGCCACGCCGTGCTGCCCGGCGCCGGTTTCCGCAATAATTCGCTTCTTGCCCATCCGACGGGCCATCAGAATTTGACCAATGGCGTTGTTGATCTTGTGTGCGCCCGTGTGATTGAGGTCTTCCCGCTTCAGGTAGATCCGGGCACCCCCCAGCCGCTTCGTCAGGCGTTCCGCCAGATAGAGCGCCGTGGGCCGCCCCACATAGTCCCGCAGATAAGCGTTGAACTCCTCTTCGAACGCGGGGTCCTGACGGACCCTGTCGAACTCTCTCGTGAGTTCGTTCAGAGCCGGCATCAGGGTCTCCGGCACAAACCGGCCGCCGAACTCCTGAAAATGTCCTCGGGTGTCTGGAAGTCTCATGAACCTCATTCCTTGGGAGAAATCATTGCGTCGGCCCGCCGGACAGCCTGCAGGAATCGCCGCAATTTACGCGGATCCTTACTGCCGGGGGCCCGTTCCACGCCGGAGCTGACATCGACCCCGTAGGGCCGAACCTCGGCGATGGCCCGGCCGACATTTTCGGGGGTCAGCCCCCCCGCCAGCAGCACCGGCTTGAGGGCCACGGCGCTGCGCGCCAGCGACCAGTCAAAGGCTTCCCCCGTGCCCCCGTAGCCCTTCTCCGAGTAACTGTCCAGCAGATACCCCGAGACATCATAGCGTTTCATCTCATCCAGGACGGAGACATCCCGCATACGAAAAGCCTTCACCACTCGGCTCGTGAACCAATCACAGTATTCGGGCGTCTCGCTGCCGTGAAACTGAAGAAGCCCCAGATAGCAGTATGTCTCAATCTCCCGCACGATCTTAATCTGCTCGTCCACGAACACACCGACAACCGTTACCAATGGGGGGAGCAGCCGGATGATTTCCCGTGCCACATCGGGATCGAGATAGCGGGGGCTCTTCGGGTAAAAGATGAACCCCAGGGCGTCGGCCCCGGCTTCAACGGCGCACAGGGCATCGTCCAGACTGGTGATCCCGCAAACCTTGACCCGGGTCTTCACCTCACGCTCCTGTAGTGGAGCAGTTCCCTCAGTTTCTCCCCTGGATCGGGGACGCGCATCAGCGCCTCTCCGACGAGCACCGCGTCGACCCGGTCCGCCAAGCGCGCCATATCGCGCGGCTCCCGGATCCCGCTTTCACTGACCACCACCCGGTCCGACGAAATGCCCCCCACCAGGGCCAGGGTCGTTTGCAGATCGGTCACAAAGGTCTTCAGGTTACGGTTGTTTATGCCGATCACCTCGGCAGACGAGGCGACGGCCCGCGCCAGTTCCTCGGCCGTGTGCACCTCTACCAGCGCCGTCATGCCCAGGTCCCGTCCCAATCCGATGAGCGACTCGAGCCGGGCGTCGTCGAGGAGGGAGACGATCAGCAGAAAGGCATCGGCTCCCAGAACACGCGCCTCCACCACCTGGTAGGGCTCCAGCATAAAATCCTTCCGCAGCAGCGGGAGCGTTACCGCCTCACCGATCCGGGTCAGATAGCTGGGATGCCCCTGGAAAAAGTCTTCCTCCGTCAGGACGGAAATGGCCGATGCGCCGGCGGCCGCATACTGGCGAGCAATATCCACCGGATCCATGTCGGTGCGGATGATGCCTTTGGAGGGGGACGCCTTTTTGACTTCGGCGATCACCCTGATCAGACCACCCGTCTCACGCCGGATACTCGCCGTAAAGTCGCGCACTGAGCGGCTGTCGCTGACTCTCTCCTGCAGAGCCTCCAAGGGAAGCACCTTCTTCCGTTCGGCCACTCTTCGCGCAACTACCTGAACTATATCATCTAGAATCAAGGCTTACAAACCCTTTTTGACTCGGCAGCCCGGCGGACGAAGCCGCTGTTCACATACTGAAACACGACAGATCAACGCCTGTCATCGCGCCCTGGAAAGCACCGGACACAGCCTCATGCCTTCCCCTGGCTCACCTGTTTCAATGCCTCCAGCTTTTGCATCGCCCGGCCCGAATCAATCGCCTCGCGGGCCACCCCAACGGCCTCCCCGATCGATCGGGTCCTGCCGGCCACATAAATGGCGGCGGCCGCGTTGAGCAGGGTGATATCCTTTTTCGGCCCGGCCGCTCCCCGAAGAATGGAGAGAGTGATCCCGGCGTTTTCCGCGGCGTTGCCCCCCTTGAGGGCCTCGGCACTGCAGCAGGAAAACCCAAGTTCCTCCGGATCCAGGTCAAAGGTATAGACGCGCCCCTGCCGGAGCTCGGAAACTTTGGTCTTCCCGGTCAGGGTTATTTCATCCAGGCCGTCGTGGCCGTGCACCACATAGGCGTGCCGGGTTCCCAGTTCCTCAAGGACTTCGCATACCGTTTCCGTCAGTCCCTCGGCGTAGACGCCGATCACCTGATTGGGGGCACCCGCGGGATTTGTCAGGGGTCCGAGAATGTTGAAAACCGTGCGAATGCCGATCTCCCGTCTCGGACCGATGGCGTGCTTCATGGCGCCGTGCAGCAGCGGCGCGAAGAGAAACCCCATCCCCACCTCCCCGATGCAGCGCCGCACCACATCCAGCCCGGCGTCGATGTTCACGCCGAGGGCCTGAAAAAGATCGGCGCTTCCGCTCTGGCTCGAAACCGACCGGTTCCCGTGCTTGGCCACTGGGACGCCTGCTCCGGCCACCACAAAGGCCGCGGTGGTGGAAATATTGAAGGTTCTGGCACCGTCGCCTCCGGTGCCGCAGGTGTCCACCAGATCCGCGACATCCACGTCGACCCGCAGGACGCGGTCCCGCATGACCTGGGCGCAGGCCGTGATCTCCTGCACCGTCTCTCCCTTGATCCGCAGGGCTGTGATGAAGGCCGCGACCTGAGCCGGGGTGGCCCGCCCACCCATGATGTCATCCATCGCCCCGTAGCAATCGTCGCGGTTCAGGTCCTGCCCCTCTACGACTTTCTTGATGGCGTTTACAATCATGAACCCCTCCGGGAATCATGCGTCTTTCGCTGCGGCCGGTCCACCGCACGATGTCCGATGCGTCACCGCTGTTTCAGAAAATTCCGCAACAAATCGTGTCCCACTTCGGTCAGAATCGACTCGGGATGGAACTGAACCCCCTCCAAGGGAAGTTGCTTGTGGCGGACCCCCATGATCTCGCCGTCATCAGCTTCGGCAGTGATTTCGAAAGTATCCGGCAGACTCTCCCGGAGAATCACCAGGGAGTGATAACGGGTTGCGACAAAGGGGTTGGGAAGCCCCTCAAAAACCGACCTGCCGTCATGCCGGATCTCGGAAATCTTGCCGTGCATCAGCCGCCCGGCACCGACGATTTTCGCCCCGAAAGCGGCACCCATCGACTGATGCCCCAGGCAGACGCCGAGGATCGGCAGCTTACCCGCAAAGTGCCGAATGGCCGCCACCGAGATCCCCGCCTCCCGCGGCGTACACGGACCGGGAGAGATGACCATCCGATCCGGCCGCAGGGCCTCGATCTCCTCAATCGTGATCTTGTCGTTTCGGTAGACCGCCAGTTCCTCTCCCAACTCCCCAAGGTACTGCACCAGGTTGTAGGTGAAAGAATCGTAGTTGTCGATCATTAGAAGCACAAAAACACCCAGTCAAAGATTAAAGACAAAAAATCAAAAATAAAGCATGAGGTCTGTCACGGCCATGTTGAGCCTTACATTTGGATTCTTGCCTTTCAACTCCTTCTCAATGGACAGATGAAGCCCAAGGAATGATCTCCTCTATCATAATCTTGATCTGCTTCTTGTCTCTAAACTTTTTGATCTTTGCCCTTTGATTCTTGATTTGCCTTATCTTTGATCCTTAAGCTTTGATCTTTCAATTGTTATCTATCCCTTGCCGCGCAATCTCGATCGCCTTCAACATCCCCCGGGCCTTGTTGAGGGTCTCCTCGTACTCCCGCTCCGGATCGGAGTCAGCCACAATGCCGGCGCCGGCCTGCAGGTAGAGATCCTCACCCCGGACAATAATGGTCCGAATGGTGATACAGGTGTCCATGTTTCCGGAAAAGCCGATGTAGCCGACCGCCCCCGCGTAGGGCCCGCGCCGCACCGGTTCGAGCTCCTCGATGATTTCCATGGCCCGGATCTTGGGAGCCCCCGATACCGTGCCGGCCGGAAAACAGGCGCGCAGAACATCATAGGCGTCTTTGCCGGGAGCCAGCAGGCCCACCACATCCGAGACAATATGCATGACGTGGGAGTACTTCTCAATGACCATCAGCTCCTGCACCTCCACCGTCCCCGTGCGGACCACACGCCCCACGTCGTTGCGCCCGAGATCGACCAGCATGATATGCTCCGCACGCTCCTTGGGGTCGGCCAGCAGCTCTTCCATGAGCCGCGCGTCTTCGGCGGCATCCTGGCCGCGGGGGCGGGTGCCGGCGATGGGCCGCACCTCCACCCGATCCTGCTCCACCCGGACGAGTACCTCCGGTGAGGAACCGATGATACGGATCTCCCCCATGCGCAGAAAATACATATAGGGCGAGGGATTGACCGTCCGCAGAACCCGGTAGATATCGAAGGGATCATTCTTAAGCTGCGCATGGAATCGCTGGGACAGCACCACCTGAATGACGTCGCCCGCCACAATGTAATCCTTGGCCCGGTTCACCGCCTGGTGGAAATGCTCCCGAGAAAAACTGGACGCCGGAATGTCGACCGCCACCTTCCGGGGCAGGGACAGATTCACGATTTCGCACGGGACATTAAGCTGCGCAATCATCCGGTCGATCCGCTCGCCGGCCTCCCGGTAACGGGCCTCGGGATCGTCCCCTTCTTCCAGGAAAACGTTGGAGACCACCAGGATCTTCTTCTCGTGGTTGTCGAAGATGAGCAGATCATACATGACCATGAGCAACAGATCCGGAAATCCAGAGTCCTCCTTGGCGATTTCGGGAATCTCTTCGAAGTACCGGACCATATCGTAGCCCATGTAGCCGACCGCGCCCCCGACGAAACGGGGCAGGTCCGGATCGCTCACCGGCCTGAACTGAGACATCCGCTGCCGTACAAACTCCAGGGGGTCTTCCCCCTCCCGCCGCGCCTCAACCACGCCGTTGCGTGTCCAACGGACTTCGTTCCCCCTGGCCTCGAGCAAGGCACCGGGCGCACTCCCGAGAAAGCTGTAGCGGCCCCACTTCTCGCCCCCTTCCACACTCTCGAACAGGAAAGAAAACCGTCCGTCATCGATCTTCCGGAAGGCGGAGACAGGGGTCTCCATGTCGGCCAGGATCTCCTTGTAGACGGGCACAAGATTGCCTTCGCCCGATCGGCGGAGGAACTCCTTCAGGGATGGGTAGAGCATCTCATTCCTCGTTTGTACAAAAGATCTTAATATTTAGCATATTGGTGACAGGTGTGTCAAGAACTTCACATGGCGTAACTGCAGACAACAAAAGGGGAAACTGCTCTCGATCACAAAAAAAGCACCCGGTGCCGTTGCGGATGCGGCACGGGTGCTTTCTTCTGAAAACCCGACCAGACAGCTAATAAACCACAAGATCGGTTTGTTGACTTAAAATTTATTCTGCCTGCCGGGTCCATTATGTAGCCAGACTATAGCGGAGGATCGGCGCTCTGTCAAGGTGGCGCTTAACATTTGTGAGCGGTCATCGTCTGTGGTATACATGGAGGAAACTGCAACCGACCACCGGCAGGGGAGACCTAATAATGAGCCAGAAATTTTCGGGACAGGAAATCGTCGATATCGCCATCCGAATCGAGAAGAACGGTGAAGCCCTCTATAAGGCACTTGCCGAACAAACCGAATACATGGATGTGAAACACGCCTTCAAAGCCCTGGCCAACGAAGAGAAACAGCACATCGAATCGTTTGATCGCATCCGGGAACTGATCGGAAACTTTGCAGCGCAGGAGGCCTATCCGGGAGAGTACACTCTCTACCTGCAGGCACTCATCGAAGAAAACGTCTTCTCCAAGGCCGACATCTTCCTGGAGCTGGCCAGAAAAGTCGCGACGGTTCCGGAGGCCCTCGACTTGGCGCTCGCGTTCGAAAAGGAGACGATCATCTTCCTCAACGGCGTCAGGGATGCTCTCGAAACGGACGATTTCCCCATTCTCAACGAATTGATTGAGCAGGAAAAGGAACACGTTCTCAAGCTGTCCGAGATCAAGCAGACCCTTACTACCAAAACAGACTGATCTCAGATCTCGCGCACCGGGGAACACCCCCGCGACACCGGACGGCTGGACATCGCTTAAAGCCGGTGCGGACACATGCCGTTCGGGCCCTCACGATTCCGGATCGCCCATGTCCCCCATCAGCCGGGCCGAGTCGGCAGCGGGGAGCTCCGCCACCTTCCGCAGCTTCCGTTCGATGTTTCGAGACTTGCGGGCCGCACTCTCAATGGTGTTGCCCGCTTCCTTGAGTTTCTTCTGCGTCTTCTCCAGGATGTCCCCGAACTTTCCGAACTCCGTCTTGACCGCCCCCAGGAGTGCCCATACCTCACTGGAACGCTTCTCAATGGCCAGGGTTCGGAACCCCATTTGAAGGCTGTTGAGAAAGGCCGAAAGGGTGGTAGGGCCGGTCACCGTCACCCGGTGCTCCCGCTGCAGAAAATCGAAGAGACCGGAGCGGCGCAGAACCTCCGCATAGAGCCCCTCCGTCGGCAGGAACATGACGGCGAAATCGGTGGTGTGGGGCGGGTCGATATATTTGTCTTTGATCTCCCGGGCGCTCGCCTTGATCCTGAGTTCCAGCTGTTTCGCAGCCTCCTCGGCCCGGGCAGCATCGGCCGCCTCCTGCGCGGCCAGAAGCCTTTCATAATCCTCCTGCGGAAACTTGGCATCCAGAGGGAGCCAGACTTCCTGACCATTGCTTTCGTCCCGCCCGGGAAATCGGATGGCAAACTCCACACGGTGGCTGCTGCCCCGCTTGGTCGCCACGTTTCGGGCGTATTGATCCTGGGTCAGAATCTCCTCGAGGATCGCCCCCAGTTGGATCTCCCCCCAGGTTCCGCGGGTCTTCACATTGGTCAAAACCCGCTTGAGGTCGCCCACACCGGCCGCCAGGGTCTGCATCTCCCCGAGCCCCTGGTGGACCATCTCGAGGCGCTCGCTCACCAGTTTGAACGACTCGCCCAGTCGCTTCTCCAGAGTTTCATGCAATTTTTCGTCCACAATCGCCCGCATCTGATCTAGTTTCCGGCTGTTTTCGTCCTGGAGGCCTTTGAGCCGGGTATCCAGGGCCTGACGCAGGGACTCGAGTTTCGCCTCATTGGTCTGTGTCAGCGATGAGAGCTGTTTGGCAAAGGAGTCGAGCTGATCCTTCTGGAGGTGTGAAATCTGCGACGTCTGGGAGAGGAGTGAGTCGGTGAAGAATTTCAGGGAGCTGCGCAGTTCGTCACGACCTTGTCTGGCGTTGTAGGCGGCTTCCTCCCGATTGACCGAGAGTTCCTCCTTGACGGCCCGTTCGATCCGTTCCTGATCCCGTTCCACGGACGAGAAGCCTTCTTCCTGGTGGCGGCGCAACGATCCGTACCGCGCCACCAGGACGATGATCAGTATCAGAGCGACCAGGAGAAGGAGACCGCCGATGAGTGCCGGCCAGCCCGATGTCAGCAGATGTTGCAGTTGGGGGTTCATGGGTCCTCTCCGATTCGACACGCCCATAGCACGTCTGTGGGCGGCCCCACGAGAAGCCGCCCGGGAGCACCGACCCGGCGTCATCGTATAGCATCGATGCCGCCCGGATCAAGGAAAATTCTGGCTCGCTGTGAACCGGACCGTCTTCACGTAACACCGTGACCGCTTCTGCTTGGGATTTGAGAGAATTTTCGGCTATACTGGGGCCGCGATGCGACGGATTCTCCACATCGATATGGACGCCTTTTTCGCCGCGGTCGAGGAGCGGCGACACCCCAATTTGAAGGGCCGACCGATCGTCATCGGTGGCCGGGGCGACCCGGACAGCCGCGGGGTCGTCTCCACCGCGTCCTATGCGGCAAGAAAGTATGGCGTGCACTCCGGGATCCCGCTGAGAACGGCCCTCAAGCTCTGCCCGGATGCGGTCTTCCTCCCGGTGGACTACCGGAGCTATGCCCGGGTGTCGGAGGAGATCAAGATCATTCTCGCCTCCGTGACGCCCCTCATGGAAGACGTGGGGATCGACGAGGCCTTCCTGGATCTGTCAGCCATGGACCAGCCGCCGGAAACGATCGCCCGGGAAATCAAGAAACGGATCCTGGAGGCCACCGGCCTGAGCTGCTCCATCGGTATTGCCCCGAACAAACTGCTGGCCAAGATCGCCTCCGACCTGCAGAAGCCGGACGGACTGACCGTGCTCGGCGAAGACGATATTGCCGAGACGATCTGGCCGCTGCCGGTTCGCAAACTTCGGGGAGTCGGCCCCAAAACCGAAAGCGTTCTCAAGCGCATGGGAGTCCATACCATCGGCGATCTTGCCGTGGCTTCGGTGGAGCGCATGACCGAACGTTTCGGCCCGTCCCACGGGCGCACCCTCCACCGCGCCGCCCTCGGGATCGATGAAAGTCCCATCATCATACACTGGGAGCCAAAATCCATCGGCCGGGAAACAACCTTTCAGCGGGATCTGAGCCACTGGCAGGAAATCGCCCGAGCCCTGGCCCACCTGACCCGCCAGGTCGTCTCGTCACTCAAGGCCGCCGGCTACCGCGCACGGACTGTGACGGTCAAGGTCCGATTCAGTGATTTCGACACCCAGACGCGGGCGATGACGCTGGACGGACCGAGCGACTCCCCGGACCTCCTGAGACGGGCCGCCTTTCAGTGCCTTGGCAGGTTTGAACTGAAAAAGAGCGTCCGGCTCCTCGGGATGCGGGTGAGCAAACTGGAATAGCACGCTGCGCACCGCTGACGCCGCTCACAGGCGCCCCCGGGTCCGCACTTTACAACAGTTGCGATTTAAGGTAGTGTCCTGCCATGAGTGAGTTGAGCAGGCAGTCCCCCTCCGATACTAAGAAATCCCGCTTCGGGTGGATGCACATTCTGGGAATTGCCACCGGGGTGATTCTCTTGAGCGCGCTGATCACGGTCTGGTGGGTGAAGCATAACATTTATGCGTCCCAATTCAACCCGACCCAGTTGAATGTAAAGGAACAGCGGGTTCTGGACTCCAAGCTGGCGCGACTGGAGGCGTCGGCACAGAAGACCGGCGGCAAGGCCCTCCCGAAATACGCCGAACCCCAGGCTCCGCTGGAGCCCGAACCGTATACGGAAGAAGGAGCCAAGCGGGAAATCAGCCTCACCGAAAAGGAGCTCAACGCCCTCATCGCCAATCAGCCCGAGATCGCCCAGCGCGTCGCCATTGACCTCTCGGACAACCTCGTGAGTGTGAAGCTCGTCGTGCCCGTCGATGACGAAGTGCTGTTCCTGGGCGGCAAAACGCTGCGGCTTAACCTCGGCCTTGCCCTGAACTATCAGGCGGGTCAACCGGTGGTCGCGCTGCAGGGAGTGACCCTGGGCGGGATCCCCCTGCCCAACGCATGGCTCGGCGGGGTGAAATACAAGAATCTGGTGAACGAATTCGGCACCGAAGGGGGGTTCTGGAAGCTTTTCGCGGACGGCGTGGAAGATCTGCAGGTCCGGGATGGCCGGATCCATATCCGGCTGAAAGAGTAACCCGCCGCGGGTTAGCCCCCCTGCATGCAGGGAATCCTGCCCCGTCGCCTCACCTCTGTTCAGACCATCGTTTCCCTTTGAAACTCCATCATACCGGGCACCGGCCGATCCCTTTTCTGCAGAGGTTTCTGTTTCCTCGGACGGGCCATCATCGTGCGAGATAACCGGGCGGTGTGAGCACGGTGTTCTGAGGGGCTTGCCGGATGTCGGGCTCGGGATAGTCCAGGGTGAAGTGCAGACCCCGGCTCTCTTTCCGGGCCAGAGCCGAACGGATCATCAGGTCGGCCACCACGGCCAGATTCCGCAGCTCCAGCAGGTCACTGGTCACGCGGAAGTTGCCGTAGTATTCCTGAATCTCGTTGAGCAGAAGATCCACGCGGTGTTTGGCCCGCTGCAGTCTCTTGGTGGTGCGCACAATACCGACGTAATCCCACATGAAGCGGCGCAGTTCATGCCAGTTGTGGGAAACCACCACCTCCTCATCGGAATCGGTCACCCGGCTCTCGTCCCATTCAGGCAGCGCCGCTGCATCGGGCGCAAACACTTCATGATCGTGAGTCCGGATATGCGCCGCCGCGGACTGGCCAAAGACGAGACATTCCAGGAGGGAGTTGCTGGCCATCCGGTTGGCACCGTGAAGTCCGGTAAACGCGACTTCCCCCACGGCATAGAGATTGTCCACGTCGGTCCGCCCGTGGAGGTCGGTCATGACGCCGCCGCATGTATAGTGGGCAGCAGGCACCACGGGAATGGGGTCGGTGGAAAGATCAAATCCGTATTCCGTGCAGCGCTTATGAATGTTGGGGAAATGAACCTGAATGAACTCTGCCGGTTTGTGGCTGATGTCGAGGTAGACACAGTCAATGCCGAGGCGTTTCATCTCATGGTCGATGGCGCGAGCCACCACATCGCGTGGCGCCAGCTCGGCGCGGCCATCGAAGCCTTCCATGAAGGCCGTCCCATCGGGCAGACGCAGGATCGCCCCTTCCCCCCGCAGCGCCTCGGTGATCAGAAAGGATTTGGCCTCGGGATGGTAGAGGCAGGTTGGATGGAACTGGTTGAACTCCATGTTGGCCACACGGCAGCCGGCGCGCCAGGCCATGGCAATGCCATCCCCCGTGGCCACATCGGGATTGCTCGTGTAAAGATAGACCTTGCTGGCCCCGCCCGTGGCGAGCACCACATGGCGGGCCTGCACCACTTCGACCCGTCCGCCTGCCCGGTCCAGGACATAAGCCCCCAGGCAGCGATTGTTGGCCAGTCCCAACTTCCGGGAAACAATCAGATCAACCGCAATATGTTTTTCATGAACGGTGATGTTCGGATGATGACGGGCCTGATCTTCCAGCGTCGTCTCGATGGCCGCGCCGGTGGCATCTTCTGCATGGATGATGCGCCGATGACTGTGGCCACCTTCCCGGGTCAGGTGATAGCCGCCGATGCCCTCCCGCCGCCCCTCGCGCGTGAAGGAGACCCCCAGGTCAATGAGCCACTGGATGTTCTCCCGTCCGTGCTTGACGGTGTGCGCAACAACCGCCTCATCGCAGAGACCGGCCCCGGCGTTCACGGTATCTTCAATATGAGCCTCGAGGGAGTCCTCCAGGTCGAGCACGGCTGCGAGCCCGCCCTGTGCGTAGTACGTGCCGCCTTCCCGGAGGATATCTTTGGAAATGACAGTGATACGGTAGGTGTCGGCCAGACGCAGTGCAAGACTCAGGCCCGCCGCGCCCGACCCGATGACCAGAATGTCGCTTTCGCGCTGCATGACTCGCCTCGATTGGGCTCCACCGAACCCGGGATCAACCCGGTTTGTCCCGGGCCCAAGACCGCTGCTCCGTGAGGCGTCCCGTCTTGCCGTCACGGCCTCAGTTGAATGTATCCAGAATATACTGGGCGATCAGCCGTGCCTGATCGTCGGGCAGCGTCGTTTCATCGTAGCGCGCCATCCCGGGTCCGGGGTTTCGAATGGTCTGTACGATAGCCTCCACCGAGTTGGTGCCGTGGGTGTCCCGATCGGCCTTGCTGAGCGTCTTCTTGGGATTAATGATGTTGCCACCCCCGGCGTGACACATGGCACACAGCTCCTTGAAGAGCGCTTCTCCCGAACGTTCTCCTGCGGCGCTCTTGGCTGTTTCCATCGGCGCAGGCGCCGGTGCAGCTGCTTGCGGGGCCGGCTTCTCGGCCACGGCAGCAGGCTTTGCCTTCTCTGCGGGCTGCTGCTGACAACCGCCGGACCAAAACAAGAGGCACATCAGACACAGGGAAAGAACCATTGCAAAAAGATTTCTCATGCCCACTCTCCTCCTTGGTGAATTTTTGTGGATGCCAAGAACCACAGCTTCTTCGCCGCAAGATGTTCGGGCACGCGGCGGGTGCATGGGGCCCGACGGCGCCGCGCCGTCCTACGCTATCTCTGGACTAGCCCGGATATTGCATGAGTAAATCTATTACGAGGCCGGATCGTCTGCCACATGCGGCGTTACAGAGAATTTTCTGACTTCGAGATATTTCAATATATCTTCAGCCAGTAAATTCTCTGCGCCTTGCCTGTGGCGCCCCTACGGCCTCTCATGACGATCACCTATGCAATATCCGGACTAACCCGCGCGCTTCAGATGCCTCTCCAACTCCTCGGGGGTCGAAATCATGACATCATAGTATTCACCGAACCGCTCACAGTCGGGCGGTGCGTGCTCCCGGCATTTGTCGGACCGCCGCTCGTAGATGTCACAGAGATTCCTGCGGTTCAAATAGATGCACCGGCCGCGGGTCAGGACGTGCCACCGGTGGTTGCGAATGAACACCTTCACTGTATCGAAATGGAGCTGCCATTTCAGCTCCTCGATGTCTTCCTTACTGCGCGGCCGTGTGATCATGACCGCCAAGTCTTTGCAGCAGATCGCCGAACACTCCAGACAAGTCTTCTCCGTCTCCTTCGCGGTTAACTTTCTGCTGGGCTTCCTCGTCTTGCGAGGACTCATGGCACCCCTCCTCCTGACCAAGTAACTAACGTCTGAACAGTCGAGCACAACATATACAAAATCATGCGGTAATGCAAACCAAAAACCAAAGACCGCCACATTCGCCGCGCGCGAGCCTGACGTCGCACCGACCTGGAGAACATTTGCCCCCGTGCGGCGGCGGTGCTATAGTTCGACCATGCGGGGCGCGCCTGTAGATCATGTGTAGATGAGGCTGGAGCCAGACGCTGTCCCATGAAGGCAATCCGAAGCGGATACCGGGAGGGTACCATGTTTTTAACACATCAGCCCAGCGGCCACCTGGTGGAAGTGCTCAATCAGGAGGATCTCTGGAACCCCTTTCGCCCGGAAGTATCGGGCCGGCTGCATTGTGGGGAAGAACGGCAAGAGCCGGAGCGCTTTGCCAAATCGGAGCTGATTTTCCCGTCCGGTGAGGCGCTGCCGCGCTGCTGGCGGGATGTCGGATACCGGCAACAGGCTTTGTGCTGACCTCCCAGAGCCCCCTGGCCGTGACCCAAACCGTACGTCACCCCGCGCCTTCATGTGCGGGTCCCGCTGTCCCCAGCGGCCATGTTTACTTTTTCCACGCCCTATGCTACCTTTCCCGCAGATCCACAGCCGCCAGGCCCGAGGAGAGCAAGGGTGAATCCCCGCAGCAAGATCAGCATCTTCCATGGAATCGGCAGGAGACTGCTGCTCTGGTTCAGCCTCTTTTTCCTGATCCCACTTCTGAGCGTCGGCACTGCAGGGTACCTGCAGAGCAAACGGGCCATCCGGCAGCATGTGTTCGACCATTTCGGGTCAATCCATACGCTGCAACTGGAGGCCCTGAAGACCTACATACGACAGCGGGAAGCCCAGCTGTTGTCCACCGTTACGGAAAACGAATTTGTATTCATCTCCACTGTGGTGTTGCAATCCTCGACGTTCTCAACGAATGACATCCAAACCGCCGCAGGCCGTCTCCGGGACTATCTGAAGGACAAGAATCAGGATCTCGGCTCGAGAAGCCTATGGATCACGGGGAGAAACGGGCTCGTCATTGCCGCTTCCGATCCCGGTTTGATCGGAAACGATCGTGCCCTATCTCCTGAGGCCATGGGGTACCAGGCCTCCCCGGCCCCGGTGTTGAGTCATTACACCGAAGTCCCCTACGGACCGGAGATCCTTGTTTCGACACCCATCGGAAGCCGGGGCGGTGAGTACCTGGGCCTGTTCACCATGTGCCTCTCGATGAAGGATATCTATCAGATCCTCCTGAACCGGACCGGCCTCGGCGCCTCCGGTGAAACCTATCTGGTCAACAAGGAGGGCTACATGATTTCGCCCTCCCGCTTCCTGGCGAATGCCGTCCTCACGAAACAGATCCCTCTGGAGGAGATTTATGAGCTGGACCAGTCGCGGAGCGAGGAGCGCTACCCCATCAATTATCGCGGCGTCCCTGTCATTATGGCCCACACCCATCTACCGTTTTTCGAATGGACCCTGATCGCGGAGATGGAAAGCTCGGAAGCATTCCGTGAGCTCACGGCTCAGCGTAATCGCACGCTGCTGATCATTGCGGTCCTTTTCTCAGTGCTGGTGGCCACGGCGGCCCTCATATCCCGGAACCTGACGCAACCCATCCGGGTGCTCGTCCAGGCGGCCCGACGGGTCGGCGAAGGCGACCTCACCCCGAAGATTGAGACCCCCGCTCCCGACGAACTGGGTGAACTGGCGACGGAATTCAACCGGATGACCGATCGCCTGCGAATCTCCAAGGAGCGCATGGAGGCCTGGAACGCCACCATTCGGGCCGAGGTGGAGCGCCGGACTCAGGACCTGATCAATTCGGAGCTCAAGTTCAGAAACTTGATGGAGAAAGCCAACGATGCCATCCTGATCTTCGACGCGACCAACATGCTCTGCACGCTCGCCAACCTGGAGGCTGAGAGCCTGACCGGTTACAGCCAGGAAGAACTCCTGAATCTTCGTTTCCATGATCTCTTCCTGCCCGAAGACAGCGCCACCATTCAGGAGCATTGTCGAAAGGCCCGGATTGAAGGTTCGGCCAACCTCTACACCATGTCCCTGCGGCGCCGTGACGGACGGCACCTGTTCGTCGACGTGAGCAACAGCCTCATTGAATTTCAGAATCAGCGCTACATCAACTGCATTCTGCATGATGTGACCACCCAGAAGAACATCGCCCGGGAGCGGGAGGCCGTCTTCGAAATTTCAGACATGGTGGCCAAGTCGTCCGACCTCGATGTCATCCTGCGCAAGTCCCTGGAGAACATTCTCTACAACCTGGAGCTGGAGGTGGGGAACGTCTTTGTCTACGAGCCCCGAACCCGGGAGCTGGTGCTGAACTGCCAGAAAGGCTTCTCCGAAACTTTCGAGAAAGACTTCTTGCGCCATGTCGTCACCGATGACGCCAACCGGATTTGCGCGCAAACCGTGAACACCCGAGAAACATCGATCCTCGACAACCCCTTTGTGGGCCCCTTGGAGAGATACCTCGAACCCGGTGTGCGCCGGGACAACCTGGAAGCCATCGTCAGCCTCCCCCTGATTGCGGAGGGAATTCTGGTAGGTGTACTACAGATCGTGACCCGACGGGAACGAGAGTTCTCGCCCAACGACCGCATTCTTCTCGAAGCCCTGGCAAATCAACTGGCCGCGGGGATCTTCCGAATCAAGCTGGAGCTGGAGAAACATGAAGGCGACCAGTTCCTGGCCGGCATTCTCACCGACTCGGTGGACGGCATCATCAGCATGGACGCAGAGAGCCGGATCACTTCCTGGAACAGGGGCGCCGCGAAAATATTTGACATGGAAGAGGAAGAAGTGCTGGGCAAGCCTCTCCATTCCCTGTTCCGGGAGCCTCATCTGATCGACCAGGAGCGGATCCAGAAGGAACTGCGGCACAAGGGTTTTGTCAAGGATTACGAGATCAGAAACATCACCCGGGACGGCCGAGAGCTGATTCTGCAATTCTCCCAAACAGCGTTGCGAGACCAGACCGGCCGCTTCATTGGAACCTCTGCGGTCATCCGGGATATTACCGAACAGCACCGGATGCGGACGCGCATTCAGCAGTCTGAGAAGCTCTCCAGCATCGGTCAGCTGGCCGCGGGCGTTGCTCACGAAATCGGCACCCCATTGAACATCATCTCAGGCAATGCCGAATACCTCATGATGGATATGAACGCACAGGATCCTCGGATGGAGGAGCTTTCGATCATCATCAACCAGACGGACCGGATCACCCGGCTCATACAACAGCTCATGGATTTTGCCCGAGAGACCCCGCCCCGTTGGGAGGAGACCGACATCAATGAACTCATCGAAAACACCCTGATACTGGTGCGCCACCAGTTGAAGAAGCGTTCCATTGCACTGGCCTCGTCCCTTCACGGCTCCATGCCCAAGATCGTGGCGGACCCCTACCAGCTCCAGCAGGTGCTGTTGAACATCATCATGAACGCCATCCAGGCCATGTCGGAGAAAGGGGCGCTCACCATCGAGACCGCTTTCGACACCGCCCGGGACGAGGTCCGGGTCACGGTCCGGGACACGGGCTCGGGGATCACCCCGGAGCACATGAAGAGCATCTTCAACCCCTTTTTCACCACCAAAGAGGTCGGGCAGGGAACGGGGCTGGGGCTCTCGGTCAGTCATCGCATTATTGAAAACCACAACGGCCGCATCGAAGTAGAAAGCCATGTGGACAAAGGATCCGTCTTCACCCTCACGCTGCCCAGATGTGCCAGGGAAGTCTCACGGGAACCCCGGTTTATCCGCCGCGGTTGATCTCAGGGGTGTCGGCCCGGGATCCGGACAAGCTACGAAGGCATCCATGGCGAAACATCCCGCATGATCCGGGTGCGGTGAGAGGCTTTCGTTGACAGAGAGGCGCCCCGAGCCCCTCGGAGGCAGCCGTAAAAAGGGAGAGATTCATGGGCAAATCACTTTCTGTCCTGGTTGTGGAAGACGACGACAGCATGCGAGACCTGCTGCGCAAGATTCTCACCGATGAGGGATATCGGGTGAACACTGCAGGGGACGGGACGACCGCCCTCACCATGGTCAAACAGGCCCCGGTGGACGTCGTGCTGAGCGACGTCAAGATGCCGGGGCTGGATGGATTGGAGCTTCTGAAGGCCGTGAAGAAAGTGACGCCCGGCACCTACGTGGCCATCATGACCGCCTTCGGCACCATCGATTCGGCCGTAGAAGCCATGAAGTATGGCGCCTACGACTATATTTCGAAACCGTTCAAAATCGACGAAATCCGAATTCTCATGAAGAAGATCGTCGAGCAGAAGGCCCTCCGCGAAGAGGTCGCGCATCTGCGCAAGGAAGTCAACCGGCGCTATGAGTACAGCAACATCATCGGCAAATCGAGACGAATGCAGGAGGTCTTCGACCTGCTGGCCAAGGTTGCGGAGGGGAAAAGCACCATCCTGGTTTACGGCAGGAGCGGTACCGGCAAGGAACTGGTGGCCAAGGCCATTCATTACAACAGCCCCCGAAAGAACCGGCCCTTCGTCGCCGTGAACTGCAGCGCCATTCCCGAAACCCTTCTGGAGAGCGAACTGTTCGGGCACATGAAGGGCGCCTTCACAGGCGCCATCTCAACCCGGCACGGCCTCTTTGAAGAGGCCCACGGCGGCACCCTTTTCCTTGACGAAATCGGGGAGATTTCACCGGCCATCCAAGTCAAGCTGCTGCGGGTGCTTCAGGAGCGGAGCATCAAACCGGTGGGCGGCACAGGATCGAAGAAGATCGACATCCGACTCATCGGAGCAACCAACCAGAACCTGCAGGAAGCCGTCCGGGAAGGGCGATTCCGGGAGGACCTCTACTACCGGCTGAACGTTATTCCCATTCAACTGCCGTCCCTGAAGGAGCGGACGGACGACATCCCGCTTCTGGCCCGCCATTTTGTCGCACGATACAGCAAAGAAAACAACCGGGCAGGTATCAGCCTCTCCAGGCAAACGCTTCAGATCTTGATGAATTATCACTGGCCCGGCAACGTGCGGGAACTGGAAAACGTGATGGAGCGCTCGGTGATCCTCTGCCAGGGCAGCGAAATTACGCCGGAGGATCTACCGCCGCAGCTGATCGAGGAGAGCTTAGAGACAGCGTCGGACAAGGATCTGGCCCATCTCTCTCTCAAGGAGGTCGAGAAGGCACACATCAAACGTGTTCTGGAAAGTGTGGGCGGGCACAAAATGAAGGCCGCGGAAATACTTCAGATCGATCGCAGGACGATCTACCGGAAACTTAAAAGCTACAGTTTGTGAGAGAGGGGAGCTACTAGCCCGGATATTACATGAGTGATCGTCATGAAAGGGCTTAGAGGCGGCACAGGCAAGGCGCAGAAGATTTACTGCCCGTCATAGATTAACTCATGCAATATCCGGGCTACACATCATCCAGTTCGGCAAAGCTGCGCCCCGACATCTGGTTTCGGAGTGCCTCATCGAGGTGTTCCGGCCCATCGGCCCCATGTTCAAGCGTCTCCACCTCTTCGTGCTCCACGTTTTCCAGGAACGCGGCATCGGGCTCTTCGTTGCCGACCGACTCATCGGACACCTCATCGGGGCGCTGCCGGGCGCGCGCTTGCCGGAGCCGTTCAACCCACTGCTCGGGCGGCTCCCAGAAAGCATCCACCGGCAGCCGCTGCCCATAGGTCCTGACGGCTATTTCCAGGCGGGTCCAGAGATAATCCGATGATGGTTGCGAGAGATCCATAAGCTACCACACTCCCTGCTGCTGATGGTTGAGGAGTTCCAGCCCCTTCTTGGCATTCTGGTTCACGGGATTTATCTGGAGGGCTTTGCTCCAGGCCTCGGCCGCATCCTCGTAGCGCTCCAGCTGATACAGGCTGTTGCCGTAGTTGGTGTAAGCCATCGATCGTTCCCGGCATCCGTCATCGAGGGCTTTGGAAAAGAGCTCCCGGGCCTTCTCGTAATCCATGACGGCATAATATTGTACGCCAAGATTGTGGTTGGCCTCAACTAGATCGGGCTTCAGCTTGAGGGCCTGCTGAAACGCCTGGACGGCATGCTCCGAGCGATGCAGCTCGGTGTAGGCCAGCCCCAGATTGTTGTAGGCGTCGGCATATTCCGGGTCGCACTCTACGGCCTTCTCGAAGGCCCGCATGGCGGCTTCGTGGGCCCCGCGGTGAAAGTAGACCACGCCCCGGTTGTTCTGCTCCCGGGCGGCTTCCTGCCGCTGGTTGCGTGCCGCTTCGTCGACCTGCTCTTTATGGCCATCGTAGTATTCTTCGATTTTTCGCTGCCCCGAAACCAGATCGGTCAGAACCTGTCGGGTCTCACCCATGAGTGTCTCCATTCGCTGCACGCCCTCCGCCTGCTCCGCGCTCTTTTGCGCCGCCAGCTCGCGACTATGCTGCAGCTCCTGTTGGAAATGCTCCTGCATCCCGTTGAGCTGTTCTTCAACGGCCGACCCCACAGCCGCCATTATCTGCAGGCCTTCCGACGCCCGACCGGCAAACCCCTCCTCCAACGTGGTCAGCCGCTCCAGAATCCCCTGCAGCAGAGCCTCCAGCCGCCCGCATACCGATTCGACAAGACCGATTTTCTGTTGGGATTCCTGAAGCTGGTTCGCGACGTCGCCGTGCACGCGCTGAAGCCGGTCTGTCAGGCCCTGGGTCGACTCGCCCATCAGATCGGTCCATGAATGGAATTCACCCTGAACGGTGCTGAAGCGGTCCGCAAGGTGCTGTCGAATCTCCTGAGAGAGCTGCTCAGGCAGCCGGCCGACCTGCTCTTTAAGGGTGGCCTGTCGCCGCTCGAAATCCTCCCGCTGCGCCTCCATCTTCTTGGAAACGTCTCCACGAAAGCCGTCCAGCTCCGAGCTGATCACCTGGAAGGAAGAGACAAAATCGACCTGATCCAGTATATTGCGCATTTCATGGGTTGTCTCGGTGTTCTGGAAGAGGGAGCATTTCTTCTTTTTTCCAAAGAAGAGACTGCAGGCCTCCTCGAGGCAAGGCTGGCGCTCCCACTCCTCCAGTCCGTTTTCGGTCTTCTTGGTCTGCTTCAGCAGCAAAGGACAAATCATGGCCTCTCCTTAATTTTTCCAGATGCCGGACGGTACCGGCGGTTACCCCGCAGACGGGAGATCATAGATTTTCAGGCGGGTCTGTCCCACCAGGGGCCGCCGCTGCCCCAAAAGCGACTCCTCCATGAGCACGCTGCAGGCAGCGTTCAAGCGATTCTGCAGCTGCGGATCGGGGTTCTCGTCGAGCATGTCCTCCAGAAGAACGCTGGCCGGCAGAGCATAACCCGCCTGCTCCAGAAGATAGAGCTGGTGGTAGCGGTCTTCCGGAGTTTGCAGTTGAACCGCCAATGCGTAGTTGCCGACCTGTTCATGATAGTGTCCCCAGATTTCCCGGGTGCTGTGAGCATCCCGGAAACGGATCTGCCGACGCACCCACTCCTCGGCTTCCTTGTCACGCCCGAGAAGAATCAGTTGGCTGATGAAGCGCTTCAACTGCGCCTCGGGGAGCGGACCGTCTCCGGCCGCCGCCTCCTGGAAAGCCTTCACGTCACGATGAATCCTCTTGAGAGTGAGTTCGGTTACCTTCTGATAATAGAAGCTCTGGTCCGAGGAGAGCTCCCTGGCTGCCTCGAGGTCCCGCTGCACCGCATCGGTCTGTCCGAGCCGTTCGTGTACTTCAGCTAGACGAAGGAGCAGCTCGATCTTTTCCGCCGGCTCCTGGGTGCCCTCCAGGGCTTCCTGATACAACTGGATCGACGGTTCGTGCTCCTTCCGGTCGGCGTAAAGGTCGCCCATGAAGAGCAGGAATTCCGTACCCTTCAGACCGTGCCCCCGCAACGCCTCCAGAAGCTCCAGACCGCCGGTCGTGCCTTCGGGGTTTGCCTCCACTGCAGCGCGGACATCCTCAAAGGCAGCCGGAAGATCCAGCTTATGGAGGCGGCAGGATCCCCGCTGCAGCCGTGCGCGACCGTGTTCGGGTTGTTTCTCAAGAACGTCATTGTACAAGGCCTCCCCAGCCTCTACCATGGACGGCTCTAACGCAATGGTCCGTTCCATGGCCGCCACGGCCTCGTCGAGGCGACCGGCTTCGAGATAGTTCCAGGCTACAACCTTGACGACCTCCGCACTGCCCGGGGCGGCCTTCTCCAGGGCCTCCAGTTGGGGCAGGAGCGTGTCACCCATTTCGGGGTGCGAATTCCCCGCCGACGAGAGAAATTGGGCCGCTGCCGCGGGACGCTGCAGCCGGAGCATGATAGTGGTAACGGTCGAATACGCCTTAAGTTCGCCGGGATCGACGGCAATGATGTCATGACAGAACTTGATGGCCTGCTCCGAAAGGGTCAGGTCCGTCTCCACGGCCTGGAGGAAATGATGGGCCGCCTTGGCGCAAAGCCCCACCTTCAGGTAGACCTTCCCCATCTCCAGATGGGTGCGGGCCATCCCCGGGTTCTTCGCCGCTATCTTATCAAGGAGCCGGAGGATGGAGGCAGACTGGTTCGAATCGCGCTGGATCCCTTTCCAGAGAAGATCCAGCGCGGTCTCGTAGGTGCCCGCCAGGACATGCAGTTCGGCCATTCCGAGAATGGGATCGACCGCCACGGGATGATTCACCGAGATTTGCTTCAGGTATTTCATGACGGTGCTGCTGCTCTGGGGCACATCGCGGACGAGCCGCAGAAGGCATTCCACCCCTTCCGCCACCCGTCCACAACCGGAGAGAACCACGCCGAGCGCTAGGGACGCTTTGGGAAGGGTGGGGTTCATGTCGAGGACCATCTGCAAGCGCTCGGCCGTGTCCGCGGCCATCGCCCCGTCCTCCTTGAACGCCTGGAAATAGAGCTTGACGGCATCGGTAAAGCGCCCCATCTCCTTGCAGGCATCCCCCATGCACTGATGGATCGCACCCAGCTGAGACCCCTCCAGGGTCTGTTCCAGCTTGGCGCCCTCCTCCAGAACCATGTCGTATGTTCCGCTCAGATGATACGCTTTCATCATCCCCTGATGCAGCGATGTCTCATCGGGGCGCTGCCGTATCATCTCCCGGTAAAATGGAATCGCCCTGCCAATCGCTTGCGGGTGATTGCGAAGATAGGCATTGAGCGTCTCTCCCACCGCGTCGTACCGCTCTGTTCGAAAGCAAAGTTCCGCTCGCGCAAGCACGACGGTATGTTCATCGGGGTGGGCCTTCGCCCACTCGTCAATCAGCGCCGCCACGGCGGCATTTCGCTCCGGATCATCTCCGACACAGCGCATGAGATGGGACACGGCCTCCTGCTGGTCCGACGAAGCCATGGCCGCCTCGGCCCACACGAGATCCATGGCAGGCTCATGGACGCCCTTCCTCTCAAGTTCCTGGAAGAATGCCACGACCTCTGCCCCGAATCGCGGGCTCTTTCGGACCAGCATAGAGAGGTGCCGCAGCACTTCTCGGACGAGGAGCGCCTCGCCGGCCAACGTCAGTCGCAGCGACTGCAGCGCCTCCTGATCCCGACCGAGGGACATCAGCGCCTCCGCTTCTCCCAGGCGTATCGACGGGTGGTCGGGGTGTTTCTCTGCCAATCTCTTCAGCAGCAGGAGTGCCCGCTCCGGGCTGTCGGGTGTCAGGCGTATAAAACGCCTGAGCAGCACCACCGGTCGCTCCACGTCCGGATCATCGAGACAGAGCTCAGCCAGAAAGAGGGGCAGCTCGGGCTCATCGAAGTGATCCGACAGCATGGGGAAGGTTCTGTCAAAGAAAATATGCCTTTGCACCGGGTCGGTCTGAACGATCTTTCTCATCTGAGCGATGGACCCTACCATATCCCCTTCGTCGAGACAGAGCTCCCCGAAGGTGCGCGCGGCACCGATGTTCTCCGGGTCCAGTTCGACGAGACGCTTGAATCGCTCGCGAAGCTGCTCCCCGTCGACCCGACCGTGGAGAAGCCCGTAAATTGTTGAAGCCTCCTCAAAGTTTCCGGCGTCCCGAAGCCGGTCTCCCAGCAGCAACAGAACGGGCTCCACACCTTCCAGCGAGGGGTTGACGCGCTTGAGTAGCGCCATCGTGCGAGGTTCCAGCGCCGGATCGTGTATCTCCTGAAAGCAGGCGACCCCTTTTGCCCACTCCTTGGCTATCAGATGCGCCTTGCCCAGAACCCAGAGCTCCCACGGGGCCTCGGCCGAATCCTCGAAGTGTTGGATCGCGGTGGGCGCCGATTTGGGATCCAGATCGAGGGAGCGGTCGTAGTAGGCCGCAGACCGTTCCGGTTTCGAGCCTCGCAACAGACTCCCGAGATAAAGGAAGGGCACAGCTTCGTTTGGGATCTGTTCGAGGAGCTGTTCCAGACGGGGCAGAACCCAGATCAATTCCTCTTCCCTGGCTTTGAGTACGGTGGAATAAGCCGTGAAGGCCTCGCCGTAAGCACCCTGTCCTTCGAGGATCAGCGCCATCATATATCTCAGCTCGTTCATGAGCAGCACGTTTTGCCCGACACCCGAGAGCTTGCGCAGCTCCTCGGTTCTCATGCGGGTCCGCTCGAACACGCGGGACAGCACCTCCGCCTCGGTCTCGCCGATGACCGCCAGCACGGCCTTCAAGTCCCGCATGTGGATCATCATTTCCAGGCGAAGCTCAAAGAATTCGGACCGCCGGATTCCCCCCGGAGGGTTGATGAGTACCTTCAGGATTTCCCGCCCGCGCTCCGGGTCTGCTTTGAACGCCTTTCGGTACTCCCGGGACGCGGCCTGCGGATCCTGGATCTGGCAGTAGAGCTCTCCCAGCGCCATGAGAAGCGGGATATTCCTTGGATCCTTCCTGACAGCCGTCTCACAGCACTGAATGCCCTTGTCGATCTTCCCTTTCTCGACAAGTCTATGAGCCTTTTCGATCACTTTTTCCGGTGTTGAAAGATTTGCGAACATGGAAAGTCCTCACCAGTATGAGAGAAAATCCGGATAAGTATCAGTATAATATGCGTCAATTTTCCGTGTCAATTTTTATGTCACTTTGAGGGCTCTTTTTTGATCCGGCCCGTCGAGACGACGCTCTCTGCGGATGACACAGGGATGCCGCGGAGCAGCTCCCGGACGCTCCTCCCCCGAATACAGAGCCGGCCGGAGCTGTTGCGATGAAAAACGGGAGAATTATTCTAGAAACCTCAGAAAGAACGGTTAACGGTCCGTTCACGGAATTTGGCTGGATGTTCCCGGGGGGCGACACCGTGCCTGGCGGGAAACCAACCCGGACCGGTGGCGCTGCATGGCGCAGGAACACGATATCGGCGTCATGATCCTGTTATATTACTGGCGGACAACTCGTTGAAATCGGACGGATGGGGTGGGGTGCGGGGAATCGATCCTCTCAGCCGGGGCGAAGCACCTGTCCCTCGCCCCGGAGATTCGCCGGCTGAGGGGGGCCGGCAGCAGGCTATTTCAGGGCGGTGTCGAGTATCTTCTCCGCCTGTTTCTCGGAGATCCCCTTGGCCAGGGATATCTCTGAACTGATGAGATGCTTCGTATCACAGAGCATCTTCTTCTCACCGAAGGAAAGCTCCTTGTCTCGGGAAAGAAGGGTCAGGTTGCGAAACACTGCTGCTATTTCATAGATGGAGCCGGTCTTAATCCTCTCGAGGCTCTCCCGGTAACGCTTATTCCAGTTCGGAACGATGGCCTTGGGCTTTTGCTTCAAGACCTTCACAACCTTCTTGACATCGGAGGACTGGATGACCTCCCGAAGACCGACTTTATCAACATTGCCGCAGGGGATCATGATCCGGGTCCCCTTCTCGATAATCTTCAAAATGTAGAACTTCTGCTTCTCTCCCATCAACTCCTTTTCTTCTATGGCTTCGATTTTCCCCAGCCCATGCGAAGGATAGACTACCGTCTTCCCGATCTTATACATACAACCACTCCCTTCTGATGAAAGCACATGGAAAGTCCTTTAAGAATGCCATAAAATACAATAAATTGCAAACGGAGTCAATAAAAATCTAACGCACCCAGAGTCAGAACGAGAATCTCCTTGACAATTTCCGCCTCCCTAAGATAAATTAGAAGCACCAGAGCATCCTAACATATTGAAAAACATAACTTTTTGCCATCACCCAAAGGAAGGAGCCCCCATGGCCAAAAATATCCTCGATTTGAGACCGGAAAATGCGGTGAAAAAGCTGGGAAGCGGGAGCAAGGTCTGTTTGTTGAGCTCGAAGGATATCTTTGACGTGCTGAAGCAGGAAAGTTGCATTGTGATGGCCAACAACTGCCGGATCAAGCATGCCATCCCGGGGATCATGCGGGCAGCCCAGGAACTCGATGCCGTCATCGCCTTTGAGCTGGCCAAATCAGAGGGGGGCCTCCCCGCCGGCGGCTATACCGGAATGCCCCCCGCGGTCTACTTCGAAACGGTCGTGGGATATGCTGAAGAAATGGGGTTCACCACCCCGTTTTTCATCCACGGGGATCACGTCACCACCAAAAGCCCCGCCCCCGACGTGGTGGCCGACTCACGCGCCCTCATTGAAGCGGAGCTTGCGGCCGGCTACACGTCCATCGCCGTGGACGCCTCCTTTAACGAAACCGCCGACAATGTCAGGATTTCCACCGAACTGGGTAAGATCGTGCGCAATGCCGGTGCCGGTCTCGAAACGGAAGTCGGGGAAATACTCGCCACCGGCGTCGATGCCCGGATCACCTCAGTGAAAGATGCGGTCGAATTCATGGAGGGGATCACGGCCAACGGCGTCACGCCAGATCTGCTGGCCATCAACAACGGCTCCAAGCACGGCAATTATACGCCCGGCGAAGAAGTGCACATCGACCTGAAACGGACGAAGGAGATCTTCGATGCCATCTCCAAGTGGCATGTGGGCATAGCGCAGCACGGCATCACCGGAACACCGGTGCACCTCCTGAGCCAGTTTGTGGACCACGGTGTTCGCAAGGGAAATGTCGCCACGCTGTGGCAGAACATTGCCCACGAGGGACTGCCGGCCGATCTCATGGGGCAGATCCGCGACTGGAGCCAAAAGGAGAACAAAGCAATCAAACTCACGACGGTCGTCTTCAAAAAGGAGATCGACAGTATCCCCGAAGAGAACCGAAAGAAGATCGCCGATATGGCTTACGAAGCCGCCAAGGACTTCCTCACCAACTTCCGCGCCCGGGGGACGGCCACCAAAGTGATTGAGGCCCTCACGCGGTAGCCGGCCGGCGGCCTGTTATCCGGCGGGCCCTTGATTATACCGCTTACAGTGCTCGACGATCCACCCGGAGGCCGCGGCCCCGCCGCGGCGGGGTCATCACCCATCGATGTTGTGGTTCTATCTCTCGCTGATCTGTGCCGTCTCCGTGGCCATCGTCGACGCTCTGAGCAAGCGCGCGCTGGGCCGCAGCGACCCGTACGTAATTGCGTGGGTCCGCCTCGGCTACTGCATCCCTTTCCTGGCCTTCAGTTTCATCTGGATCGAAGTCCCCGAACTGGACGCCCCCTTCTTTCGGACCGTTCTGGTCATGCTGCCGCTGGAGATCGCAGCACTGATCCTTTATACCCACGCGATCCGGCAGTCGCCCCTCTCCCTGACCATTCCTTTTCTGGCCCTGACCCCGCTGTTTCTCATCGTCACTGCCTTCGTCATCCTCCAAGAGCGGCCTGACGGGTCGGGAGTGGCGGGGATTGTCCTGATAGCGGCGGGCGCGTATCTGCTGAATGTGCATACCCGGCGCGACGGTTGGCTGGCGCCGATTCGCGCCATCCTCCAGGAAAGGGGGTCCCGGAAGATGATCGTCGTGGCCTTCCTCTACAGCATTACCTCGGTCCTGGGCAAGGTGGCCATCCAGCATTCCAGCCCGGCGTTTTTCGGTGTGGTCTACTTTCCCCTCCTCGCACTGGTCAGTCTGCCCTTTCTCGGACTCGCTGCCGGACGTCAGGCCTACGGCACGCTGGTGTCGCGAAAAGGGATCTTTACCCTCATTGGTCTGGTCCAGACCGTCATGATCCTCACCCATGTCACCGCCATCAGCCTGGTGGAAGTCCCCTACATGATCGCTATCAAACGAACCAGTCTTCTGTTCGCCATCGTGCTGGGGTGGATGTTCTTCGGGGAGATCCATATCCGCGAAAGAGCTCTCGGATCGCTCTGCATGCTGGCGGGCGTGGTGTTGATTCTGTTTTGAGCGTGGACGAAAACGCGGCACACGGAACCTGGGGAAAGAGGCCCCGTCTTTTCAGGGCGCACCCCGGTGCGGTTCGAGGATGACCTTGAGGGACACGGCGCTCTCGGCCACCAGACGGAATCCCTCCTGCGCCTCCGCCAGGTCGAGGCGGTGGGTAATCATGCGGCCCACCGACACGGTTCCGCTCCGCAGCAGTTCGATGGCCACAGCGGTGTCGGCGGGGCTGCTGCCATAGGAATGGATGAGCCTGATATTGTTGCGCCAGAACGTCTGAACCGGCACCGGCAGTTCGACACCAGGATCGGTGGGGGCAAAAAAGAGAATGGTCCCCGCCCGGTCCACCGACGCCAGCGCCTGCTGAAAAGCGGGAAGAGCCGAGGTGCAGACGATAACATGGTCCGCGAGGCGGGCACCCCTGCCCTCACCGAGCAGCCGGGCGACATCCTCGCTCGCCGGAATGACCCCGTCGGCGCCGAGGGTCTCGGCCATTTTGAGACGCGCGGCACTGACATCGGTCACGACGATGCGCGCCGCGCCCGAGGCGCGTGCCAGTCGCAGATGGAGCAGACCGGAAAGGCCGCTTCCGAGAATGAGCACATGCTGCCCGGGGCCCACCCCGACGGCCCGCTGGGCCCGGACCACGCATGCCAGGGGTTCGATGAAGGTTCCGTCCTCGAAGGAGACCTCCTCGGGAAGCCGAAAGGTGCCCCGATCGACATGGAGGGCCGGAATGCGGATGTATTCCGAGAAGCCGCCGGGATCGAAATTGGTGGTGTGCAGGGTATCGCAGGAGGTGTGATCGCCGTTCAGGCAGTAACGGCAAGTGTTACAGGGCACATGATGGGCTACAAAAACCCGGTCTCCCGCTTGAAATCGGCGGGCCCGGGAATCGGCTTCCGCCACCACGCCCGTCACCTCATGGCCGAGGACCAGGGGCGCCTTGCGGATCCGGTACCACTCCATTACATCGCTGCCGCAGATGCCGCTGGCCATGGTTTTCAGCAGCATCTCCCCCGGCCCCGGGGCAGGCGTCGGCATCTCCTCAAGCCGGACATCCCGGTTGTTGTAATACATGGCCACCCGCATCCGTCACACTCCGGAGCGCAGCCAGGCGTCCGCCTCACTCGCCCTGCATGGTCTCCTGATAGAGTTCGTAGGCCTCGGCAACGCCTGCCTTGGCGTGGATGATCGCGTGCAAGGCCCGCGCCATCGGCACGGGATGCTTGCTCTGCCAGACATTGCGCCCCAGGTTGATTCCGATGGCCCCTTTCTGCATGCCGTCATGGACAAACTCCAGAACCTCCCGCTCGGTCTCACACTTGGGCCCTCCCGCCATCACCACCGGAACGGGACAGCCGTTGACGACCTTGTCGAACCCGTCGTCACACCAGTAGGTCTTCACAATCCTGGCCCCCAACTCGGCCGCAATGCGGCACGCCAGGGCGAGATAGCGCGCGTCCCGTTTGACCAGTTCCTTGCCCACGGCCGTGACGGCCATCACGGGAATGCCGTAGTCCTCGCAGGCATTCACCAACTCCGCGAGATTCATCAGTGTCTGGCGTTCGTATCGGCTCCCCACGAAGACGGACACACCGACGGCCGCTACGTTGAGGCGCAGGATCTCCTCGATGGAGGTGGTGATCTCTTCATTGGCAAGATCCTCTCCCACCACGCTCGTACCGCCCGAGACGCGAAGAATGATCGGTTTGCTCTGAACCGGGTTCACCGCCGCCCGCAACACCCCCCGGGTGACAAAGAGCGCATCGCAATAGGGAAGCAGCGGTTCAATCGTCTCGCCCGGCTTTTCAAGGCATCGCGTTGGTCCCTGGAAATACCCGTGATCGATCGGCAGGAAATAGCAGTGACCGTCGGGCTGCACCACTTGGCTCAGCCGGTTTTCCATACCCCAATCCATAACGTCTTCCTCCGTGTCTGACTTTGAAAAGAGAAGGTTCCACGGCAAACCCGCCGCCGGCCGTTGCAAAACGGACATCTTCGGTGTCATCCGATTTAAAGGCTAAACTAATCTTTTTGCGAGACGCGTGTCAAGCCACTTTTCCCGGGTGACTAGCCCGGACATTGCATGAGTGATCGTCATGAGAGGCCCCAGAGGTGCTAGAGGCGCCACAAGCAAGGCGCAGAAGATTTTCTGGCTGAAGACATATTGAAATATTTAAGTGGTCCTGTTCGCAAGTATGGTGACGTATCGAGAGGGTCGTAGCGCGGTCTCCTCAAGGCGCGCGACTGAGGCGTGCCCCCTGCGGTACGACGCAGGGAGCGCCACGCAGAGGAGGGCGCACTACGGCACTCGAATGCCATCGTATTTGCGAATAGGGCCACCAGATCAATAAATTTTCTGTAACGCCGCATGTGGCAGACTATCCGGCCTCCTAATAGATTGACTCATGCAATATTCGGGCTAAGCGGAGGCTCGCCGCGTGAAACAAGGCCGCGTGCGGCTGCGGCGGAGCGGTGGCCCCGGCACCGACACCTCCCGACGCCGGCGGACGCCGATGCACAGGGGCGTTCCACACGCTATGGGTTGACATAACGGCGGTTCTGACAAATAATAGGCCAGGGCTTTGGCGAGCTTTTGTACGGGAGCCATGCAAAAACGAATCATCCTCCTGGTTATGCTCAGTATGCTGATCATTCTGGTCAGTCTCGGGATCATCAGTCAACTGAGCGTAAACAATTCTATTCAACGGTCTCTGGACAAACGGCTGACGCTGGCATCCATCATCAGCCGCTACTTCGACTACATCCTCGAGACCAACCTCACCCGGCTGTATGACATCTCCATCTCGGGACGGGTGGACTTTGCGGATCAGAACTGGGTGCCTGAAACAAAGGCCCTCAAAACTGCTTACGAATATTCCATCTTTACGGATCGTATTTTTCTTCTCGACCAGCACGGCAATGTGGTGTTGAATTATCCCCTGCAGGAGAGCGGGAAGGTGAATCTCCTGAGCATCCCCGCGGTTAGTCGAGTCATGGCGGAGGGCAAGCCGGTGGTCTCCGATGTGTTCACCATGGAACCGACCAAAAAGAAAGTGATCCTGGCGCTCGTCCCCCTGAAGGATAGGAACGGAGAAAACATCGGTGTGGCCGGCGGGGAGATTAACCCCACGAATTATCTGTTCAACCAGATGATCAAGTCCATCCCGACGGAGACGGCCACCTGCATCGAACTCGTCGACAGTCAGGGAATCATTATTGCCTCCAACATCCCCAAACGGATTCTCACCTGCAGCGACCACAACCAGTTTCTCGGCAAGCTCATCGCCGCACGCAAGAGTTCGGTGGGCACCTGTCACCGCTGCCACCTTGAAGAAGGCTCGCAGAAACGTAAAACCAAGGACATGCTGGCCTTCTCACCGCTCTCTGTCGCCCCCTGGGGAATCTCTCTGCGGGAGCCCCAGGATTCGGTCTTCTCCCCAGCCATCACCCTGAGACGCAATTTTGTCATCCTCGGCGTCATCGCCCTCGGTGCGGCCCTCGTCCTGGCTATGGGCATGAGCCGCAGCATCGTGCGGCCCATCCAGCTCCTCATTCAGGCATCCCAGCGGCTGGGGCGGGGAAATCTTCACGAACCCGTTGCCATCACGAGCCGGGACGAAACGGGAGTGCTGGCCGACAGTTTCGAAGTGATGCGACAGAAACTCGCAGCCTCCCTGGAGCGCATCCAGAAACAGAATCTCGAACTGGAGCAGCGGGTCCTGGACAGAACGGAAGAACTGGAGATGAGCCGCAAGAAGCTGGCCCGCCTGTACCGAAAGAACATTTCTGTACAGGAGGAAGAGCGCAAACGCATCGCCCGGGAGCTGCATGACGAAACGAGCCAGTCCCTGAATGCCGTCCTCATTTCCCTGGATACGCTCAACATCGTGTTGCATCAAAGCAATGCCAACCGCACCCATCTGGAAAAGCTGAGAAAAAATGTGGCCGCCACCCTTCAGGGGATACATCAACTCATCCAGGATCTCCGGCCACCCGTTCTGGACGATCTCGGTCTCGATTCGGCCATTCGGTGGGTGCTGGAGGGACATCTGGGCGCCAGGGGGATCGGCTATTTTTTTGAGACAGAGGGAGCATGCCCGAACACCTCCTCCAACGGCGGAACGGGGGCGGTCGATTGTGCCACCCTGGAACTGACGCTCTTCCGCGTCATCCAGGAGGCTGTCATCAACATTGAAAAGCACGCCGACGCCAAACATGTTTTTGTGTCGCTTGTCTTCCAAGAAGCCCATGTGGAGGTCGAAATCGAAGACGACGGGCGGGGGTTCGATGTAGATCGCGTCTACACCACAGTGGAGACGGCGCGCGATACCGGTTCTTTCGGTCTGCTTGGGATGCGGGAGCGGGTGGCCCTACTGGACGGGCGGCTCACCATCTGCTCGAGACCACATGAGGGGACCCATATCAGCATGACCATCCCCTTCTGAAGCGACCGACCCGAAGCCCATCGTACATCCGGTGGCCACCGGACGAATCATCGTCAGCGCCCGACGCGGGTGTTGCAGAGAAGGGACGCCATGCCCAAGACACGCATTCTCGTCGCCGATGACCATGCCTTGGTGCGGGAGGGAGTCTCCGCCCTGCTGCAGTTGCAGGACGACATGGAGGTGGTGGGCGAAGCCTGCGACGGACGAGACGCAGTCCGGCTAACGGCAAAACTCAAACCGGACATCGTGCTGATGGACATCGCCATGCCGGGGCTGGGGGGTCTCGAAGCCACCACTGAACTCAGGAAAACCATGCCCGAGATCAGCATCCTCATCCTGAGCCAGTACGACGACCGCGAATACATCAGCAGGCTGCTCAAAGCGGGGGTGTCGGGCTATATACTCAAACACGCGGTCGGCACGGACCTGGTATCGGCCATCCGGGCCGTGGCTCGGGGGGAGTTTTATCTCTACTCCGGTATCGCCTCATCCGTAATCGACGGCTTTCTCGACAGGAAACAGGCCTTTGCCGAGGACCCCTATGACAAGCTCACGGACCGGGAGAAACAGGTCCTCAAACTGATTGCCGAGGGAAACACCCATAAGGAGATTGCCGAACTTCTCAACATCAGCACCAAGACCGTCATCGCCCATCAGACCCATCTTTCGGAGAAACTGGATATCCATTCCCGAGCGGAGCTCATCAAGTTTGCCATTCGGAGAGGCATCATCAAAATCTGAGATGAATCTTTTTGACTTCCTGAACTCCTACGCCGGGATGTATCTCGTGCAGTCTTTCGTGCATTCGCTAATCACCGCCATCGTGGTGGACCGGGCGATCAATGCCTGGCGAATCGTGAACCCCCTCGTGATTCAACGCTTCCGGCTGCTGGTCATCCTGCTGCCGGTTCTCTCCTTTCCCCTCTTCCAGTGGATGCATCCCGAGCGCGGCGCCGTCGACTTTCGGCTTCGCGCACTCTTTGACAGCGCCCGATGGCTCAATCTGGAGCTCTTCGGCGCGCTCTCGGTGCACCTACTCTTCGTGGGCTTGCTGCTCATTGCGGGCCTCGTCTTCCTCGTGCAGGAGCTGATCCCCTTGGTGCGACACACCTTTCTCTCGAAAAGATCTGCGGTTCCTCGAACCCCAGCCGACGAGCACGCACATGTGGCCCGAGCGCTGGAGGATCTTCCCGGGGAAAAGCCGGCGGTTTATCTCATGGACGATGATGCCTTCACGGTTCTTTCAACCACGGGAAGTGACTCGGCTATTTTTCTCTCCACGGGACTCCTGGAGGTCCTGAGCCCCTCACAGCTCCAGGCCGCCATCGCCCATGAGATGGCCCACATTCAACGGAGCAAGAGACCTCTGCTGGTAATCGTCTACCTTTTCCGCATACTCATGTTTCTCAACCCTGTTGTCCTGCTGGAATTTCGCAGAATCGCGCAGGAAGAGGAGAATATCTGTGACGACATGGCCGTATCCATGACCCGGAATCCCCGGGCTCTGGCGGATACCCTTCGGAATGTCTACGGGACCCAGCGGGATCCCGCGCCGGCGGGGCGCGGGAAACTGGCGGCCGTTAACGAGGCCCTGGAAGACTACAGCCATCGGCTGCTGATCGAAAAAAGGATCAATCGGCTGACGGAAGCACGGAGCGACGGGGCACCGAAACGGGGTCGACTGGGCTGGGTGCTCACGGCTGCGGCCGTCTCGGTGATCAACTATTTTGTGGTTTGAAGGAACCGGGGAACAACCGATGCGAGATGCACTGCGAGGTCTCCTCTCTTTTGCCGCCATTTTGCTGGTTCTGCTGGCCGCCCTGAAGCTGCTCAACTGGGCGCCCACCGTGTTGGACCCGGGGGGCCTGCGGGAATATCCCAACGTCCCCGCGGTCAGGGCCGCGCTGCAGGTGCAGGACCTGCTGGTCCCGTCCTATTTTCCCGAACAGGTCCGCTGGCCTCCTCGCCGCATCCTTGCCCAGAGCAAACCCTACCCGGCCATGGCCGTGACCTATGACGGGACGCACCAGGAGGAGACTGTCCTGCACACCACCCAGGCGGCGTCGGCCGAGTTTGCCCCCGAAACGGGGATTGCGCCCACCACCCTGCGTGAAACCGTGCCCTACGACCTCAATGGCCGAGAAGCGATTCTGGAAGTGGGTGTGTGCAGCAACGGAGCGCCTTGCAGCCGCCTCACGTGGCAGCAGGATCGATACTGGATCAAAGTCGAGATGGTCTCGTCCCCGTTCGAGTTGATCAAGATCGCGCAAAGCATGCGTCCGTGACATCGCCCCGGTGCGCACACCCGTGCCCGCCACAGCCCATGGCAAGGAACCTCCAGGTACCCCTTCCCGGTTGACGCTGCCGCACAAAGGTGTCGTTTATTTGTATCAAGAACTGTAGAAGTGTTCGTGAATTAGAACAGATTCTCTCCTCGAAACACACTTTACATCGCGCCTAAGACAAAAATCACCTCAAAATAGGAACTTCTTCCAATTGTTGGGACCGCTCGTCTTCGATATAAATCAAACATAACATGGGAAAGGAGGTGAGCTTGATGTTTAGATACAAAGGAGGCGATTGGGTAACAGAAGGCACGTATTGGAACCTGGTCTCAGGAAGGCGGGTCGATGCCACGGGGGAGGGGTTGGCGCTTCCGGGCGCACGGAACCTCGTTTACCTTCGCATGCCCGCCGGCGTGATGCTGCTGTCCGGCCCGCTGTTCGGGTTGTTGTACATCGTTTTTTTCCCAATGATCGGCATCGCCGCATTGAGCTTTTTCACGGTACGGGGGATTTTCAGAGGGGCCTTTGGCCTGTTGTCCAGGGCCATGTACTTTGAGTGGCGACCGGCCGAGGCCTATTTGGCCGGAAGAAAAAGGCGGTCCAAGAAACAGAAACAAGAGCAAGGGGACGGTTCGAAGCAGAAGGACAGCGAAGCGCAATCTTAAGTTTTCCATGATCCCGGCGGGGTGCCCTGCACCCCCCATTTGAAGAGGAGGAGAAACCATGAATACCTATTTCGATTTCATCACACATGTCAAGGGGATTGAGTACCTCGTCGCCATCGGTTCCATTGTCGGATTCATCGTGCTCTGGGAGGTCCTGAAGCCCAAGCCCTTCTCCAAAATGGTGCACTCGGCCAAAGAGGATCTGACCTATATGAAAGCAGGCGGTTCCAGGCAGGCCCTCCGAAACGTGGGCAAACTGGTGAGTGCTCCCTTCATCGGACTGGCTTATGTGATCAGTCTACCCATTGCCTTTATGGGTGCCCTGCTTTTCGCCACCGTCAACGGCCTGATGAACTACGTCGGCCGGACCACCTCCTTCGATTGGCGGCCCATGGAAGCATACCTGGCCGGCAAAAAACACAAGAAGACAGAAGCCCGTGGAGAGGAAGAAAAGCCTGCGCCCAAGAAGACCGAGCAGGACTAGCCGTCATCCACACCCGATCAAAGAGGAGGTCATATCCCATGGAAGCCACAAGAGCAATCCCCATTTTGATTTGCGCCACCTTGCTGACGGCGGCCTTTGCTTCCTGGCTTTACGCCGGGGACACCGGCCCCGTGCCCCAACCGGGCGTAGTGACTCTGGACAGCCTGAGCGATCAGTACGAACCGGTGACCTTCGATCATGAGATGCACGTCATGGTCGCGGAGGAGTGCGCCCAATGCCACCATCAGCACGGAAGCCGGGTAACCCGGTCCTGCGGGGACTGTCACACCCTCAATTCGGAGGCCTTTAGACGCACAGCAGTCAACACGTTCACGCCTTGCCAGGACTGCCACGGCGAATACGATCCCGATACGCCGCAGATGCCGGGCCTCAAGGGAGCCTACCACCGCACCTGTTTCGCATGTCATCGCGGGATGGGGCAAGTCGGTCTGGACCCGACGGGTTGCACCCAAATGTGCCACGCGAAGAGAGACCGGATGGCCGGAAAATGACGCGCAGAGTCCGCGGCCCCGCAAAGGCTGCGGTGTTTGCTGAAAGGAGGTTTCGCAATGACACAGGAGAGACAAGAGAAGGGGGCCGGCGGCCTGCAGCACGGGGGGCGCCGTTCCGACAGCACGGATCAACCCCATGGACCGTGCGGCATCAACCGCAGAGGCTTTCTCGGCGTCATGGGAGCGGTGAGCGGGTCGGCCCTGCTGGCCAGCGCCGCAGAGGTTCATGCATACAAGCAGTTCGAAGGATGGCCCGATCGCTACGGCATGCTGTCCGACCTGACAGCCTGTGTGGGCTGCCGCAGCTGTGAACGGGCCTGCAACGAGGCCAACGGCCTGCCCAAACCGAAAAAGTCCTTTGACGACGGATCGGTTTTTGCCGAACTGCGGCGGACCGATGATAAAACTTACACCGTGGTCAATCGCTATGAAAACCCCGGGGACCCCGGGACGCCCGTCTATCGCAAGGTCCAGTGCATGCACTGCAACGAGCCGGCCTGCGCCACGGCCTGCCCTATCCATGCCTACTCCAAAACTCCCGAAGGGGCCGTCATGTACGATCCGGACAAGTGTTTTGGTTGCCGGTACTGCATGGTGGCCTGCCCCTTCGGCATTCCGACCTATGACTACGAGAGTGCCTTTCAGCCCCGGATCTACAAGTGCGTGCTGTGCTATGACCGCCTCAAGGTCGGCCAGATACCGGCCTGCGCCCAGGGTTGCCCGACGGAGGCCATTACCTTCGGGAAACGGTCCGACCTGCTCCGACTCGCGCGAGAGAGGATCCTGGAACACCCGGATCGCTACATCGACCATATCTACGGAGAGCATGAAGCCGGGGGCACCAGCTGGCTCTATCTGTCGTCGGTCCCCTTCGGCCAACTCGATTTTCCCACCAACCTGCCGGACAGGCCGCTGGTGGAAGAGACCAAGGGATTTCTCTCCTCGGTGCCGGTGGTGTTTACCGTCTGGCCGGCCCTCTTCGGGATGATCTACGCGTCGGTTCGCCACCGCGATGCCTTGCAGGAAGAGCTGAAACAAGAGCAGGAAAAAGAGGAGGAGAGACAATGAACCATCATGAGACCGCTGTGAAAACTGATAACTTTCGGGCATGGTTCATGGACAAGCTGCTGATGGGGATGGACTGGCCGGACTATATGCGACAGCTGATCACGCCGTTTAACATCATCGCCGCCATCATTCTCAGCATCGGTCTGCCGCTGATAGCCATCCGCTTCATCTACGGCCTGGCCTCGGTGACGCACGCATCACAGGATTATCCCTGGGGGATCTTTCTCGGCTGGGGGCTCTTCGGGGGCGTGCCCCTCTCGGCCACAGGCTTTGTGTTGGCCACGGCCTACTACATCTTCGGGTTCAAGAAGTACAAACCGCTGGTGCGGCTGGCCGTGCTCGCGGGTTTTCTGGGGTACCTCTTCGCCGTGATCTATCTGCTCTGCGATCTGGGGCGGCCCTGGCGGATTTACTACCCCATGATCATCGGGTTCGGGACAGCCTCGGTCCTCTTTCTCGTGGCCTGGCATGTGGCCACCTATCTGACCGTGCAGTTCCTTGAGTTCAGCCCGGCCATCCTGGAGTGGCTCCAGTCCAAACGTATTCGCAAATGGGCCTTGAGTATCACCATTGCCATGACTATCGCCGGGATCATTCTCTCAACCCTGCACCAGTCGGCGCTGGGGGCCATGTTCCTTCTGGCGCCGGGGAAGATGCACCCGCTCTGGTATTCGTCCTATCTGCCGGTCCTCTTCCTCTGCTCGAGCATCTATGCGGCGCTGAGCATGGTCATTGTGGTGAGCACCCTGGCTGCCCGCTTCCTGAAAAAGGCCGCGGACCAGACGTTCCTGAGCAACCTGAATCCACTGACCTTGGGCCTGGGCAGGGGCGCCTCCCTGACGATGTACGTCTATTTCGTGCTTAAACTCATCAGCGTTGCCCACGATAACAATTGGGCCCTGTTGGCAACGCCCTATGGCCAGTGGTTTCTCCTGGAGATCGTCGGCTTTGTGCTGCTGCCGGCCCTGATCCTGAGCCTCGGAGTCAAGACGGGCCGTGTCGGAATCGTCCGACTGGGAGCCTTCGCCGGTGCGCTCGGCATCGTGGTGAACCGTATCAACGTCTCCATGGTGGCACTCAATTGGAACTTGCCGGACCATCTGCATCACATCGTTCCGCCCTGGCAGGAAGTCGCCATTGTCCTCGCCATCGCGACGATCCACGTTCTCGTCTTTCGCTGGATCCTGATGCGCATGCCGGTGATTCGAGAGGCACCGGAGTACACGGACCATTAGCAAGCCCCCAACCCGCGGCCCGGTTGTGCACCACCGATTGGGGTCATTGTGCACCGGACCGCGGGGAACCCCGTCGCCCCAAGGGGTTGCATTGCGGCCCCCGGTGCGGCGGGAGAGAGCAGCGGGCCGATAAACGGCTCGAGACAACGTGAGCGGATCAAGGGGAGGGCGCCATGCACGGACGAAAACAACTGATCGGGTGGCTCACCGCCTGCCTAATTCTCATCCAGCCTGCGATTACGCAAGCCACAGTCCCCGCAAGCCCCACGTCCGAAACCCAGAATTGCCTGGTCTGCCATGGCCGCGAACCGGCCGAAAAAGGCGGCATAGGCGAGGAACCGAGGGCGCCCTACGTCGATATGGCCGCCCTGAAGACGTCCGCGCATCCCAACACCGCCTGCTCCGAATGCCACCGGGAGTTCGCATCGGGTAAACACCCGGACCCACGCTTTCGGGATGCACAGCAGCGGAAACTCCGGTATGCGTTGAAGTGCAGAGAATGCCATTCGGACGCGGAGATCACGCTGAAACCGATCCATGCCCGTCTGCTGGAGAACGCGCAGGAGGGGGATGCCCCCGTGTGTACCGACTGCCACGGCGCCCACAATGTCACTCCCATCTCGGGGGGGAAGGTCCTGCAGAGTGAGCGGCGTTACTGCCAGGGGTGTCATGAGCACCCCGTCACCACGGACCTCCGAAGCGGCGAGACTCTGATGCTGCAAACCGACTTAACGGTACTGGACGGGTCCGAGCACCACATGCTCAGCTGCTCAGACTGCCATTTCGGCTTCTCCTCCCAGGAGCATCCGCAGCGCAATTTCCGAACATTGCGGGATTACGCGATCGCCTCCTCGGACAGCTGCAAGCGCTGCCACTTTGACAAACATACCCGCACGCTGGAGAGCATTCATTATGCCATCCTGAACCAAGGAAACCAGAGCGCGCCGGTCTGTACCGACTGCCACGGCGCCCACGGGATTGCGGCCGTCGGCAAGGATCGCGCCTTTAGTGCGACACGCTGCAAGCAATGCCACGCGGCGGTTTATGAAACCTACGCCCACAGCGTACACGGCAACGCCCTGATCAACGAGCGCAACCAGGACGTGCCGGTCTGCATCGACTGCCACCGGGCGCACGACATCGTCAATCCCCTGACCCTGGAATTTCACGACGGCATTCCCGACACTTGCGCCAACTGCCATTCCAACAAACGGATCATGGGCAAATACGGTCTTTCCACCGACGTGGTCAAGACCTATCTCTCAGATTTCCACGGGGTCACCCTGAATTTCTACAGAAAACAGAAAGAAGCCCTTCTCAAACCCGGACGGCCCATCGCCGTCTGCACCGATTGCCACGGTACCCATGATATTGCCGGCGACGCCGATACGGATCCCCTGATTGTCAAGGGGCGCTTGCTGAAACGGTGTCAGAAGTGCCACCCCGATGCCACAGAGAATTTCTCCGATGCCTGGCTGTCCCACTATGAGCCGACCCTGGAGAAGGCGCCGATCGTCTATCTGGTGAATCTGAGCTACAGGATTTTCCTGCCGGTGATGGTGGTGGGCCTGATCCTGCAGATACTGCTGCACATCTGGCGGTATGCGGTCAACCGCTGACCGCGCTCCTCAAGCGCGTGCAGCAACGGAGGCTACTATGAAGAACCGCAAAATAAACGGTGGAATGATCCGCCGCTTCAGCCCCCTGCGACTGGCCGAGCACTGGGTGAACGCAGGCGCCATCGCCGTTCTCGTGCTGACCGGGCTCGCACAGAAGTTCCACACCCTGGAGGCGTCCCAGTGGTTTGTGCTGCACCTGGGCGGCATCGATACGGTCCGCCTCATCCACCACACGGCAGGCGTCGTGGTGATCCTGCTGACCCTGCAGCATATCTTGGCTACCTCCTTCCTGGTCGTCTTGCGAAAGGGGCAGCCCGGCATGTTGATCAACAAGAAGGATGTGGCCGATACGCTGGAAAACCTGCGGTACTACTTTGGACTGCGGCAGAGCCCGGCCCTCTGCGACCGATACGATTACAAGCAGAAGTTTGAGTACTGGACGATCCTGACGGGCCAGATCCTGATGACCGTCTCCGGCCTCATTCTCTGGTTTCCGACGGTTGCGGCTCGCTTCCTGCCGGGCGAATTCATTCCGGCCGCCAAGGCGCTGCACACCAATGAAGCCCTGCTCATTTTCCTCCTCATCGCCGTCTGGCATATCTACAATGCCATCTTCAGCCCCGACGTCTTCCCCCTGGACACGAGCATCTTCACCGGTCGCATCTCACGGGAGCGGATGGTCCACGAACACCCCCTGGAGTTGGGAAGAATGGAGGGAATCCCTCTGGAGGCCGTTCTGAAAGAAAGACGGGAGGAGATGCACCTTCTGGACGCGGAGAGCCCCCTGCTGCACTAACCGGCCAAAACGCGCGCACGTTTCCGCTCTTTGGCCCCCGCGTAATGCACAATTCGACTCAGGCGGCCTGCACGGAGAACTTCAGGATCTTCGGCTGCACGAGCCGTTCGAAATCCCTGTAGGACACCCGGATCAGCTCGATGTGCGACCCCGCGTTGAAGGCGATCTTCTCGTCCTGTGTGAGGCTCTCCGCAACATAGACGCCCAGGCCGTAAAGGTTGCCGAAGGGGGGCATGGCCCCGATATCGCACCCCGGGAACAAGTCCTGAAATTCCTGCTCTCCGGCCAGTTTGGCCTCCGCAACGCCGGCCGCTTCCTTCAGGAGACGGAAATCGACCTTGTAAGATGCCGGAAGCACGGTCATGGCGAGCTTGCCGTCGAGCTTCACCATCACGGTCTTCGCCAATTCCCGTCCCGGGATGTGGGCGGCGGCGGCAATTTCCTGGGTGGTGAAGGCCTCCGAATGATGAATGACTTCATAGGAAACCCGTTCCCGGTCCAGATAGTCCTTTAGTTTTTTTGCGGGCATCTCAATTCCCTCCTTCGCTCACGTCATGCGGCTTCGCACCGCAGCGTTCGTGAACGATTCCCCTGTTTTTGGCGCCGTACCTCGTACCGTCTAGATTAATAGCACGGATCCAGCACTTGTCAAGAAGCCGCAAGCGTCCGGCCTTCCAGTCCTTCGGAACGTCTCGCACTCCCCCTTGACATCCCGAATCGGGTGATTATCTTTTGGACAGTAGGCTTTAGGATGCGGCCCTAGCCCATCCGCCCAATCAACGACAGGAGGTAAGCACCATGGCCCTTTTGACCCAATTTGATCCGATTGTCAACTTGCAGTCCCTGAACCGCTGGCTCGACGGGGAGTTCCCCGGTTTTCGTGCATACACGGGGACTTCCACTGAAGAAACCTGGCGTCCCGCGGTGGACATTCTGGAGGATGTAGATGCCTTCATCATTGAAATCGAAATTCCCGGCATTGCCGAAACAAGCATCGATATGAAAATCGAGAAACAGGTTTTGACATTGACGGGTGCGCGAGAAACCGATGAGCAGAACCCAACTCGCAAAACGATCAGGAGGGAACGCGCACAGGGAAACTTCGTGCGCTCATTCCAGCTGCCTGACACGGTCGACACGGAGAAGATTACCGCGAAGCTGAAGCAGGGGGTGCTGCGAATAGAGCTTCTCAAGAAAGAAGAGACCAAACCGAGGACCATCAAGGTCGAAATGAAATAACCGCCTCGGTTGACAACCCAAGCCAGGATTCCTCAACGGGGGAGGCGACCCACGTGTCCCTCCCCCGCCTTCCTCCATCCATCGGAAGATCTGTCCCACGCCAGCGTCGCACCGAAAAAAAGCCTGTTGCCACAATGGGATACCCCATAGTAAAATAGACCCAGTTCAACACACCGACTGAGAAATGCGAACATCCAAATTTCCCGTGGCAGCGCATGCCATGCAAGCAGAGGGCTCCAAGCACGTGATCAGTCGCATTATTGATTTCATTACCTTTGTGGGGCTGCCCATCCGGAAGAAGTTTCTGCTCTTTTCCATCGGCGTCCTTTTCTGGTTCCTGGTCATCTTCGTGATGAGCGTGGCCACGCTGTACGACATCAACCGCCGCTCGACCAACATCGTCGACTCCATCATTCCCCATGACCGCATCGCCCAGAAGACCACCCGAAAGCTGCAGAGTCTCCACGTGGATGCCGTGGAAATCACGGACGCCTCTAACCTGGAGTTCGTAACGCAGCGCACAATGGTCTCAAAGTCCAGGCTGAAAGATATCGATACCTTTCTAGCCGCCTTCGCCCGCGGGGGCCGAGTCCATGACTACTCCCGGGACACCGATGAGCTCATTGAAAGTTTCGAGGTCGTCCCGGTCACAGAATACGCAGAGGGCGCCAAGTATGTGCAGGAATTGTCAGGGCTGATCGAGACACTGGGCCTCGCCTTCGACGAACTGGCCCGCGTCAAGGGGGAGCTGCTCCAAGGCAGGGAACCGGAGGCCGTTGCGTTGCCGGGGGTCTATCAGAAGTTGCAAAAGGATCTGGCCGCGGCGCGGACCCTGTCTAACGGCTTCTCCGCCAAGTCGGCCTATCTCTACCAAGTGCAGTCGCAGAAGATCAAAGACGCTGTGCACTGTACCTCGTCGGCCGTCGTCGTCGTGCTCGTGATCGCCACCTCCCTGCTGGCACTTTTTACCATCTGGATTTCCCGTTCACTGGCCAACCCCATCAACTCCATGATCAAGCAAATCCATGCCCTCGGTGAGGGCACAGCCGATTTGTCCCAGAAGATCACCGTTTCCACGAAAGACGAAATCGGAAAGCTCTCATCCGAGTTCAATGGACTCATGGAGTCGATTCACGGAATGGCCACTTTCAAGAAGGTGATCGAGGAAGACGATACCCTGGATGATGTCTACCATCGCCTGGGGCGGGAATTTCGTAATGTCGTCGGGTTGGAGGAGTTCATCATTTTTGAAGTCGAAAAGAACGCCAAGAAAATGAAGGCGGCCTACCCGTTCCTGCTGCCCCATGAGGAGATCCACTGTCACGAGGACATTCTGGTGAACTCCGATCTCTGCCGAGCCAGGAAGACGGGACACCAAGTCTCCTCCCTGAGCTATCCGGGCATGTGCAGACAGTTTCGCGCGGACACCGGGAAGGAACACATCTGCCTTCCCATGATCGTTGGAGGCAGCACGGGCGGCGTGGTCCAATTCCTCTTCGATAAGAACGGGCGGGCGACGGTGCATACAGACGCCATCGACCGGAAAGTTTTTGCGGCAGCCCAATACATCCAGGAATCCCTTTCGGTGATCGAGGCCAAGAAGCTCATGAACACCCTGAGAGAGTCGGCCATCAAGGACTCCCTGACGGGGCTTTATAACCGACGTTTTCTGCAGGACTATACGGAAACCCTCGTCGCGGGAGCCTTGCGGCGCGGGAAAGCCATCGGCCTGATCATGTGCGACCTCGATTACTTCAAACAGGTCAACGACACCTACGGCCATGATGTGGGTGACGCCATCCTTCGAGAAACGGCCGCGACCCTGACCGAGTGCGTCCGCAAGACGGATTTCGTGCTGCGCTTCGGAGGCGAGGAGTTTCTGGTTCTGCTCGTCGATGTGGAAGAGGGAGAAGCGCTCACAATCGCCGAGAAGATCCGCACGACCTTGGCCGCCAAAAAACTCAAGGTTCCCGACGGCACCCTAACGAAAACCATCAGCCTCGGCGTCAGCGAGTTCCCCACCGACACCGAGGGCATCTGGCAGGCCATCAAGTACGCCGACGTGGCCCTCTACGAGGCGAAGCACCGCGGCAGGAACCTGACGGTTCGATTCGCATCCGAGATGTGGACCGAGGCAAAGTTCTAGACCCCCGCCGTTTCTTCTCAAAATCGCACCAACCGTGGACACTCCGGCAACCCCTGTTTTCCGATCCTCCCGGAGTCCCTTCGAAAGAACTCTCCGATCAGGCGGGCCGATACGCAATCGGTCACGCAGCACGCAGCCTGGCACCCGGGGATAGGTTGTGAAAAAAGTGTGAAAAAAGCTTCCCAAGGTGCCGCATGTCCCGATTCCCCGGGCGCCGCCGCCTCCCACTGGAAACGCTTTTCATCGAGGAAAGGCACGACCCGCCGCAGTCTCACCCCGTCAAGTGCCAAAAAGGGCATAACCGACACTCTATCGCTTGACAATCGAGCGCCAATTGAATAGCATACGGCGTGCTAACCTGGATATTGCATGAGTCATCGTCGTGAGAGGCCCCCCAGATCCTGGAGGCGCCACAGTCAAGGCGCAGAAGATTGACTGGCTGAAGGCCTATTGAAGTATTTCGAAGTCAGTAAATCTTCTGTAACGCCACATGGAGCAGACTATCCCGCCCCGCAATTGATTGCCTCATGCAATGTACGGGCTATACCGGGCCGAGATCTGGGGGGCCGCAGCCGAAACGATAGTGTCCTCATGAAGGAGATCGGGATGGGAAAATACCAGGATATTTTCGACAGGAGCATCAGGGATCCACAGGGCTTTTGGGGTGAAGCCGCCGAGGCCATTGCGTGGGACCAGAAATGGGACAAGGTGCTGGACGATTCGAATGCCCCCTTTTACCGTTGGTTTGTCGGCGGGGAATTGAACACCTGTTACAACGCCCTGGACCGCCACGTCGAAGGGGGCCGGGCCGATCAGGTGGCCATCATCTATGACAGCCCCGTGACCGGCCAGGTCCGGAAAATCACCTACCGGGAGCTCCTGGACCAGGTCTCGAAATTTGCCGGCGCGCTGCAGGGACTGGGGGTCGGGAAGGGAGACACGGTGGTTGTTTACATGCCCATGGTTCCGGAGGCGGCCGTGGCCATGCTGGCCTGTGCCCGCCTGGGGGCAATCCACTCGGTGGTCTTCGGGGGCTTTGCGCCCAACGAGTTGGCCATCCGGATCGACGATGCGAAACCCAAAGCGATGGTCACCGCCTCCTGCGGCATCGAGGTCAAACGCCTCATCGAATACAAGCCGCTGCTCGACAAGGCCATCGAACTGGCCAAGAACAAGCCGCAGCACTGCGTGATCCTCCAGAGACCGCAGGCCAAGGCCACACTCAAGCCCGGTCGGGACCATGACTGGGAAGCGCTGACGAGCGGGGCCAAACCGGCCGCGTGTGTGCCGGTCCAGGCGACGGATCCACTCTATATTCTCTACACCTCCGGGACGACGGGCATGCCCAAGGGGGTGGTCCGGGACAACGGCGGCCACGCCGTGGCTCTCCGGTGGAGTATGGAGAACATCTACGATGTGGCGCCGGGCGATGTCTACTGGGCGGCCTCCGACGTCGGATGGGTTGTCGGGCACTCCTACATCGTTTATGCTCCGCTGATCACGGGCTGCACCACGGTGCTCTTCGAGGGCAAGCCCGTGGGAACGCCCGACCCCGGCGCCTTCTGGCGGGTCATCTCGGAACATGACGTGAAGGTTCTCTTTACCGCCCCCACGGCGTTCAGAGCGATCAAACGGGACGATCCCAATGGAGAATATCTCAAGAAATACGACCTCTCCGGATTCAAATACCTGTTTCTGGCCGGCGAGCGCCTCGATCCAGACACCTACCACTGGGCCAGCGAGCGTCTCAATCGCCCCGTGATCGATCACTGGTGGCAGACCGAAACGGGGTGGCCCATCACCGCCAACCCCATGGGGATCGAGCCATTTCCCGTCAAACCGGGCTCATCGACGAAACCCGTCCCCGGATACAACATCAAGATACTCGATCCCGAAGGCAAGGAGCTGGGGGCTAACCAGGAAGGCCTTGTGGCGGCAAAGCTCCCGCTGCCGCCGGGCAACCTGCCGACCCTCTGGCAGGCCGATCAGCGGTTCAAAGAATCTTACACCGAGCCCTACCCGGGTTACTACTTTACCAGCGACGGCGGCTACATCGACGACGAGGGGTATGTCTTCGTCATGGGGCGGGTGGACGATGTCATCAATGTGGCGGGGCACCGTCTCTCCACCGGGGCCCTGGAGGAAGTGGTCGCCACGCACCCCGACGTGGCCGAGTGTGCGGTGATCGGCGTCGCGGACACCCTGAAAGGGCAACTCCCTCTCGGTTTTGCCGTTCTCAAATCAGGGGTTAGTACGGATCACGGGAACATACAGAAGACCCTGATCCAGATGGTCCGCGAACAGGTTGGGGCCGTTGCGGCCTTCAAAAAGGTTGCCATTGTCGGCAGTCTCCCGAAGACCCGATCCGGCAAGATCCTGCGGGGAACCATGCGGAAAATCGCCGATGGAGAATCCTACAAGGTTCCATCCACCATCGACGATCCTGCCATTCTGGGTCAGATCGAAACGGCTTTGAAGGATATCGGCTACGGGGGAAAATAACGGGCACGGGGGGCCGTTGCGCCCTCCGGCTCTTCGCTTGGGCTATAGAATAAGGAGTTTGATCAGGAGCATGCTGATCGCGGCGATCGTGGCGGTGGAGCAGATACTCAGCAGGACCGGTTTGTAGCCGACCCGCATCAGTTGCCGTAGATCCGTTTCCAGACCCATCCCCGCCATGGCCATGGTCAGCAGAAACATGTCAAAGATCTCGATCCACCGGATCGCCTTCGGCGTGAAGAACTCCAATGAGTTCAGCACGACCATCCCCACGAATCCCAGAAGGAAATAGGGGAAGGCCACCCTGGCGGCCGCCGCACCGTCGCCCCCTTGAGGGCCCCGGTTGACCGCAAGCCAGGAGAGGACGAAAGCCACCGGCACCAGCGCGGCCACTCGCGTCAGCTTGACGATGGTGCCTATCTCTCCGCTCACCTCGCCGCCGCCGAAGGCTGCGGCAATCACCTGCGCCACCTCATGGATGGACGCGCCGGCCCAGAATCCATACTGCGCGTCGCTCAGATGAAAGATCCCGAGCTTGTGCAGCAGCGGGTAGAGCAGCATGGAGACGGTTCCAAAGATGGTAATGGAACTGATGGCGACGATCACGTGCTCCTCCCGGGAGCGAGTGATGGCCCCGGCCGTCAGGATCGCAGAGGCACCGCAGATGGAGGTCCCCGTTGCAATGAGCAGCGTCTGTGAGGGGTCCATCCCCAGCACCTTTCCGGCACCCACGGTGGCCAGCAGGGTGACGGTCAGCGGAACCAGCGCGATGGCCGCACCCTCCCACCCCAGTCCCGTGATCTGTTCAAAGGTGATCCGAACCCCGAGCAGCGCCACGGCAAATCGCAGCACCTGTCGCATGGAGAAGAAGATCCCCTGCTTATAGGCCGCCGGCAGGATGAACGCATTTCGCAGGACCATCCCCATGGCCATGGCCGCTATCAGAGGGGTCACATAATGAAGCTGGGCCCCCGTATGCAGCGCCATGGCCGAGATCACAGCGGTGAGCATGAGTCCCGGCAGAAGTATCTCGACTTCCGGCGGTACGATGAACCTGAATTTGATGGCCAGGGACTCGCGCGCACCCCCCGGATCGATGACGCTATCCCCACCGGTATGGCTCTGATCCACGTTCAACTCCTTCCCCGAAAAGACGGCCTGGAAAGTTTCGTCCCGGTTGCCGGCACGGGAGGCATTATCATGATCCGAACGAACCAAGTCAAATGCATTCGGCTCATGGTTGCCATGCGTTTGAAGCATGGATGCAACCAGACGATCTTTGGCGGGTAGAGGAGGAAAGACAAACGGGTTTCAGGATCGGTCCCGCGTGCGGTTCTAGCGATACCCTGCGGCCTGCAGGGAAAAGAGGCGGGCATAGTGCCCGTCGGCAGCCATGAGTTGTTCGTGACTGCCGTGCTCGATGATTCGGCCCTCCTGAATGACCAGGATCTTGTTGGCCATTCGCACCGTTGAGAAGCGGTGGGAAATGAGAATGGCCATCCGGTCTCCGGCGAGATTCCGGACGTGTTCGAAGATCTCCGCCTCGGCCTGGGCGTCGATGGAAGCCGTCGGCTCGTCGAGCACCAGAATGTCCGCCTGGCTCCGCATGAACGCGCGCGCCAGGGCGATCTTCTGCCACTCCCCGCCGGAGAGTTCCTTGCCACCCTTGAACCATCGGCCCAGCTGGGTCCAATAGGTCTCGGGCAGGGACTCGACGAAGGGAGCTGCCATCCCCATCTCCGCCGCACGTTCCCATCGGGACCGGTCCTCGAAGTGCTTCACGTCTCCGGCGCCGATGTTTTCACCCACCAGAAGCTGGTAGCGGGCGAAATCCTGGAAAATCACTCCGATCCGCTGTCGCAGCGACTCGGGATCCCACTGTGCAAGATCGGTCCCATCCAGGAGAATGCGGCCCGACGTCGGGGTGTAGAGGCGGGTCAGCAGTTTGATCAGGGTCGTTTTTCCGGAGCCGTTCTGACCGACCAGGGCCAGACTCTCCCCTGGCTTCAGCGCAAAGGAAATACCCTCCAACGCAGCGCTGTCGGTGCCGGGGTAGGTAAAGGTGACGTTTTCGAACCGGACACCGTCGCCGGGCACGGCGCCCGCTGTTTCGATCCCAGGCGCTGCGGGGACCTCCTGTTCGAGGTATTCGTAGAGGTTCGACAGATAGAGGTTGTCCTCGTACATACCGCCGATGGCGCTCAGGCTCGCCGAGACCGCGGCCTGACCCTGCTTGAAGACCAGCAGATACATGGTCATCTGGCCGAGGGAGATGCGGCCGGCAATGGTGGACAGAGCCACCCAGGCATAGGCGCCGTAGAAGGCGGCGGTCCCGATCAGCCCGAGACCGTACCCCCACAGACCGCGCCGCAAGGTCAGCCGCCGGTCTTCCCCGTAGAGCGTGCGGAAGATCCCGTGATAGCGATCGAGCAGGAGGGGGCCGAGCTGGTAGAGCTTGACCTCCTTGGCATAGTCCTCCCGGGCCAGCACGGTTTCGAGGTAGAACTGCTTGCGGGTTTCCGGTGAGCGCCACCGGAAAAGGCGGAAGGCGTCGCCGGAGAATTTTGCCTCCCCCACGAACTCGGGCAGGCCCGCCACCACTAGAACGGCCACAGCCCACGGGGAGAATTGCACGAGCAGCACGCCGTAGCTCACCAGAGAAATCCCCTGCTGGATCAGTCCAAAGGTTTTAGTGATAAGGCTGAGCGGCCGGCTCGAGGCCTCCCGGCGCGCGCGGGTCAGTTTGTCGTAGAACTCGGAGTCTTCGAAGTTGGCCATCTCCAGGCTCAGCGCCTTTTCCAGAATCATCACATTGACCCGCTGTCCCAGCAGAGCCCGGAGCAGCGACTGACAGATGGAAATGCCCCGTTGGGCGCCGGCGAGCAGCACCACGATGGCCGCCTCCAGCCCTACAAAGTAGAGCACCGGGGCCGCATCGATCGCCCCGCCGGCCATCCGCTGGTTGATGGCAGCCACGACGCCGTCCACGATCAGTTTGCCCACGTACGCCGCCCCAGCCGGCAGAACCCCGGCCACCAGGGTGAGCACCGCAAGGATCATGGTCAGACCGCGGCTCGTTGACCAGACCAATGCAATGGCCCGGCGGCTGTACCGGAAAACACCGAGAAAACGGCCGAAGGGGTCAGTCATGCGTCACTCGAGGGAAAAGTCTTGGCGGACATGGAGGACCTGATAAAAGTACAGCGGGTGCACTCAAAAGTAAAGCGTTAATCTCTTTACAGGATCAGTGCAATGTCCTGGCGCAAGTCTAAACGGTTGCCGAACCGTTTGTGAACCCGCTTGAGCAGATCTCGCATGCTGATACGCTGGGGGCATCAAAGGGTGGAATTCGGTGGGACAAAGGCGCCCCGCGGAGCTTCGGTTGATATCATCCGCTTGCAGGAGAAAGTGCCTCCTCCCGCATCAGGGGCGGCCGTCTTTGCCGAGCTTCACAAACGTACCCTGCTCATATTCTTCGAAGGCAACCCGCAGCTCCTCCTGCGTGTTCATGACGATGGGTCCCCGCCACGCCACGGGCTCCCCGATGGGCTTCCCGGAAATCAGGAGGAAGCGGACGGCCTCATCTTCGGTGCCCACTGCCAGGGAGTCACCGTCCCCGAAAAGAATCAGGGTCTCGTTGCCGATGAGAGCACCCCCAGGCACCTCCCGGTTTGGAGCGGTCTGCTCTTCCCCCGAAAAGTCACCCCGGCCACCGATGACATAGACAAAGACGGTGTGCCCCCGCTTCGTCGGGTGGGTGAAGTGGGTGCCGGGCGGCACCGTCACATCCAGGTACTCCGGATCGATCACAATGTCCCCGACGGCGCCTTGCGTGTCCCCGATCTGCCCGCTGATGATCCTGATTTCTGTGCCATCGTCCAGCCGCACCTTCGGAATTTGCGCAGCCTGGATATCCCGGTACCGCGGGTCCATCATCTTCCGGGCGGCCGGCAGGTTGGCCCAGAGCTGAAAGCCTTCCATCCGCCCTTCGGCATCCCCCTTCGGCATCTCCTGATGGATGATCCCGCTGCCAGCGGTCATCCACTGGACGTCTCCCGAAGTAATATCTCCGCGGTTTCCCATGCTGTCGCCGTGCTCCACATCTCCCCGGAGAACATAGGTAATCGTCTCGATGCCCCGATGCGGGTGCCATGGAAATCCTTTCAGGTAATGCTCCGGATTGTCCGAGCGGAAATCATCGAGCATCAGGAAAGGGTCGAACCGGGGCACGTCGCTGGAGCCGAAGGCCCGCCTGAGGTGAACGCCGGCCCCTTCGATGACCGACTTGCTCTTGAAAACTCTACGAATGCTTCTGGACGCTTCCATGACCACACTCCCATGTTTTTGAAGAAGCAGCGGCTCTCTTGCATGGGCCGTGTTGCAACGCGGGCACGGCTCGCCTCCAGGTGCCGCCGCCTCGGGCTTCACGAAGGCATTTCTACTTTCCGATAGTTCGCCACGGATCGGTTGCAGATGTCGCAGGGGGAACTTGGCTCCCGGTCAATGGTGGAACCACAAACCATGCAGATATGGAAGTACAGCTTGAGCCGCTCAATCTTGCCCACGGCAGTGCCAACGAAGAATCCCTTAAATCTAGTGAGTTCTCTTATTTTTCTTTCATGCTGGCGGTGCGATTTCCATGAATACATGCAGTTGACGATGGCGCCCTCGTGGGATTCCGCTTCCAGTTCACTCAGAAAGTCCGGATAGACGGCTTCAATCTTCTCCAGCTCATTCTCTGCCGCCTGCCGCAGATTGGCTCTCGTGTCCGCGATATGAAGATCCACCGTCGCCCTTTCCAACTCTCTGCCCAGGGTTTTCAGGATGCGCTGATAGTTCTCCGCATGCACGCGTTCCGAAATCGAAAAAGCATGGAAGAGGTGCGCCACGTTCCCCAGTTCCTCCTGGAGGGCCTTTTGTGTGTAACCGACATAATGTTCATGGGCTGTCATCTCCGTCCCATGGGCACGTTCCAGAACCCCAGTGGTCTGCTGCCAGACGCGAGGGCTGCTCTGTCCCTGGCGTTGCGCGGCCAACGCCGAAGGGGAGCAGAGAAAAGGCAAAGCGGAAGCAAGACTGAGGAATTCCCTTCTTGAAAATGGCACCATGCTCACACCCCTTTTCCCTCCAGAGGAGCGAGGCCGCCCGCCAGACTCATATTTTCGGACTTTCGCCTCTCGGAAATCAGCCAAACCCCTCTCGCTGCGCAACAAGCGTCCTTGCCTTTGTGCGTAATACAGCATTTGTCAGGTCAAATGTATACCGCAAAACTGCCGAACAAGCAATTGACGCTCATTCCTGCAGTTTTATTCGACGCTCTTGCTATTCAACACAGGAATGGGAAGCAGAGAAAGGCCAGGCAGAATGAGGGGATGAGGAAGAATGGAGTTTGACAGCCGAAGGCCCATCCCTGTCCCGACAAACTGAAGCGCTCTCAGGGCGAGCAGTAAATTGCTTAGACCTTCAGCCTTCAACCTACGTCCTGAATTTCTAATACTCGATCCCTTCCCTGGCCTGCGTTCCCGAGGTCTGGGCCGGATGCTTGACCATCTTCAACTCCGTCACATAGTCGGCCTTTTCAATGACCCGGGGATGGGCACCCCGTCCGGTGAGAACTATTTCCACAGGCTCGGGTTTGCCGTCCAGCAGGTCCAGCGCGGATTGCAGGGGAAGCAGGTCCTGGGAGATGCAGTTGTTGATCTCATCGAGTACGACCAGATCGAAGCCGCCTTCCATGATGCGCAGCCGCAGCGTTTCGAAATCCCTTTGCACCCGCGCGGCAAGCTCCTCGACCTTCACCGACGGATCAAAGAGCGGATGAACCTGCGCAAAACGGAGCACCTCCACGCCGGGCAGCAGCTTGTGGACCAGGGAGATTTCCCCGGAAACTTCCCCGCCCCCCTTCAGAAACTGGGCCAGCAAGACACGTTTGCCATGGCCCGCGGCCCGCATGGCCAGCCCGACGGCGGCCGTGGTCTTCCCCTTGCCGTCTCCCGTATAGACATGAATCAGTCCCCGCATAGGACGGCCCCCCTGCCCTGGTAATACACAGTGAACATAGGCTGATCCGATACTGTTCAACGGCGCCTGCATCCCGGTGAACCATTCAACTCTGCATCAGACATGCAGAGAGAGTCAAGAGATTTTCGTTCGGAGAAGCTCCGATGGCGCGTCAGGCCAAAGGCAGAATAGGTATTGCAGTGCTCTTTCGATTTCTACGGGATTTACTTGAAGCAGGCACGACCGCCAGAGGAAAACTCTCCAGCGGGCGGGCAGTTCAATCTGCTGAAATCCATTGCCATGCAGGCGGTCTCCAATGCCTGCCAACTTTCTTCTTGACTTTGGGTGTCCCCTCCGATTACATAGGGAGGCATAGTTCCAGGCGCTCTTATGAGCTTAATAGGGAATCCCGTCAAAACGGGAACGGGCCCGCCGCTGTGATCGGGGACGAACACCGGAACAGGCCACTGTCTCACCGAGTGAGACGGGAAGGCACGGTCAGTAGGACGATCCGAGAGTCAGAAGACCTGCCTGGAAACGAGGGGTGCGGCCTCCGAGGACTGGGGTTGCCCGCAAGCGTCTGAGGATAAAAAAGGGACATCCCCGGATCATTTCACATGGGTCCGGGGATTTTTTTCATTTTCGGGGCCCATATGATAGAACTTTTGGGAGGAGGCACCAAGAATGAAAAAACGGATGGCCCTGTTCGGACTCGTTGTCGTCCTTGTACTCCCGGGAGTAGCCCAGACAATGGAGGAGCCGAAGGAGAAGGAGGTATTGCAAACATTGGAAACGGTCTTGGTGACGGGCACAAGGATGGAACAGAATGTGGAAAGCGTGCCAGCCAATGTCACCGTCATCGACCGGGAAGACATTAAGCAGTCGAATGCTAAGAACGTTCCCGACTTGCTCCGTGCCCAAGAAGGGATTGTTGTGCGGGATCTTCTAGGAAATGGAAAATCCGCGCAGGTGGACCTGCGTGGCTTTGGAGAAACGGGGCCATTCAACACACTCGTGCTAGTGGACGGACGGCGGATCAACGAAGTTGACTTGAGTGGCGTCGATTGGACGCAGATCCCGCTGGACCAGATCGAGCGAGTGGAGATTGTTCGGGGAACCGGAACGGTCCTCTATGGTGACAACGCCTCGGGAGGCGTCATAAATATCATCACCAAAACCCCGGCGCAGGTGCTTCGGGTCCAATTTGGAGAAACCCTTGGAAGCTACGAGCGCCATAAGGAAGGGCTCTCCCTGAACGGCGGAAGCCAAAGGGTCGCCGCATCGATCTTTGCCAGCCGTGACCGCACGAATGGTTACCGGGAGAACAATGAGTTTGAGACAAAGGATGTAGGAGGGAAAATCGTCTTCGATCCCACCGAATCCTTGAGCTTGACTCTCAACGCGTCCTATCATGCCGACGAATATGGCCAGCCGGGGGCAATCCCTGAGACCCTGCTCGCATCCGACCGCAGAGCAGCGAGGTTTCCCTTCGATGACGCAGAAAGTACGGACAAATACATGAAATTGGATGTGGACATGGACCTCGGCACCCCCGGTCGCCTTTCCGCCGATGTATCCTTCAGAGATCGAGAGAGCGAATCGACATTTGTCGAGTTCATATCAGGGGAGAAAAGAGAGACTCAGACCTGGGGTTTCACGCCGCGCTATGTTTGGAGCGGCGCCATCTCGAATCACAGCAACACCTTGATTGCCGGCATCGACCTTTACAGGGCCGAACAAGACCTGAAGACCTTCTTCGCCTTCACGCCGCCCCCCGCGTTATCCGGCACCTCCAACACAGACAGGGACTCCTCCGGGTTCTACGTCCACAATGAATTTTCACTTCTTGAGAATCTTCTGTTTTCGGTGGGCGCACGGCGCGAACGAGTCAAGTACGATTTAAGCCAACAAGACCTGGCTTTCGGACTGGCGCCGCTCGACGATAAATTGACTGAGCGGGAAAGCGCCTACACCGCGGGGCTTGTCTTCCTGTACAACCGGAATTCCTCCGTCTTCGTCCGGGCCAACCGTAGTTTTCGTTTTCCGCTGGTGGATGAACTGATTGTCTTTGATTTCATGAACGGTCGGATTAACGTTAATTCAGAGCTGAGCGCACAAGTCGGGCGGCATTACGAGGTCGGTTTCAGGCACCACTTTAACAAAGCCCTGCAGGCAAATTTGACGCTCTATCACGCAAAATTCGAGGACGAGATCTTTTTCAATACTGCAAACTTTGCCAACGAAAATCATCCGGAGACCCGCCACCGCGGGATCGAGGTCGGAGGCAAGGCGGATCTCCTCAGATGGGTGACCGTGCTGGGAAACTACACGTACGCCAAGGCGACCTTTGAGAAAGATCCCTTCAAGGACAACGATATTCCCGCCGTGCCGAAGCGAAAAGCCCATGTGGGGCTCCGGATCCATGACATCCTCCCCGGCCTTGTCCTCTCTTCCGATTACAATTACGTGGGTTCGAGTTTCGCCATCAGCGATCAGGTGAATGGATTCAATAAACTGGGGAGATACGCCACGATTGACGCTCGTGTTTCCTATGCCTGGAATCGGTTGGAAGCTTTTTTCGGAGTCAACAATATCACGGACAAGAAATATGCCGAGTATGCCGTCATCGGCGGATCCCCCCGGGGACTCAATTTCCATCCGGCGCCGGAGCGAAACGTGGTGGGAGGACTGACCATCACCTTCTAAGCGCACCATAGAGGGCGCGGATTTACACTAATCTGGCAGACGGGACGTAACAGAGATGCCCGAGATCTTCAACAGCGGCGGGCCGCTCATGTACCCGCTGCTGCTCCTTGGGAAAATCGATCCATATGCCATCACACACGCCCGAGAAGAAGAAAACCCCGTCACCAATCGGACACTGGAGCCGGGTGTCGTTGCTCTGTTTGATGTTCTTTCCCCTGCTGACCCCCACAACAGAGTGCGCACGACTTTTCCTCGATCAAGTGGGGCGCGAGGTCCAGGTTCCTGACAATCCCGAGCGGGTGGTCGCGCTGGCACCCAGCCTGACCGAAATGGTTTATGCCTTGGAAGAAGCGTCGCGCCTGAAGGGGGTCACGCAATTCAGCAACTACCCGGAGGCCGCGCGCGCCCTGCCCCGCGTCGGCTCATACATCCGGCCCGACATGGAAAAAATCGTGGCCCTGCGACCCGATCTATGCCTGGCGATCCGGGATGGCAATCCCAGGCACGCTGTCGAAAAACTCGAGCGCCTCGGCATACCGGTCTACGTCGTGGATCCCCGTAATCTGCAGGGGATCATGGAGACCATCACGGGCATCGGCGACGTGCTGGACGCTGGTGAAAAAGCAGCGTCCGTGGTCCGCTACATGCAGGGCCGGATCGATCGCGTCAAGGCCCGGGTGGCCGTAACCCCGGGGCGCCCCCGGGTGTTCTTCCAGATCGACGCCGCCCCGATCATCTCCGTCGGAACGAACACCTTTATCCATGAACTGATCGAGCTGGCCGGCGGCGTCAACTTAACCGCCGGCACCGTGCCCTACCCGAGAGTCACCTGGGAAGAGATTCTGATCCGGCAGCCCGACATCACGATCATCAGCTCCATGGCCGGCGGACATTCTCCCGAAAGCCTCAAGTCCGAATGGCAGCGCTGGCGCCAGTTGCCATCGGTTCGAAACGGACGGGTCTACGTGGTGGATGCCAATCTCTTTGACCGCCCGACAACTCGCCTTGTTGAAGGGTTGGAGGTGCTCGTTGACATCATCCACCCTAAAGTAACCGGCCGCACCGAGGAAACCGGTGGACGTTGAATTCAGCCCCGTCCTCAAGAAACTGCTCCTGGTCTCCGTCCTGCTCGGCGGGCTTCTGGCCCTCAGCGGACTGCTCGGCGTCTCCATGGGATCGTCGGGAAAAAGCCTTCTGGAAGCCTTGGGGATTCTGACCGGGCGGGGTGACAACGAATCCGTGGCCGCGACCATCATCTGGCAGATCCGTCTGCCGCGGGTGGCCCTGGCCGCCATGGTCGGTGCCACCCTCGCCCTCGGCGGGCTGGTCTTTCAGGCCCTGCTGCGCAACCCCCTGGCCGAACCTTATATTCTCGGGATCTCAGGCGGCTCCGCGGTCGGCGCCATCGCGGGCATGCTCGCCGGATTCTCCTACTTCCCCGGCATCGCTTTCTCCGCTTTTGGCGGAAGCATGATCGTCCTCGCCGTGGTCGTTCTCCTCGCTTCCGGGATCTCCACCCCCGGCCGGGATTCCCTCCTCCTCGGCGGCGTGATGATGAATGCATTCTGCGGCGCCCTCATCATGTTTCTCATCTCCATGTCACAGTCCTCTCAGGCGCATCAGATTCTCTTCTGGCTCATGGGGGATTTGTCGACGTCGACTGTCAATCGCCTGCCCGTTCTCCTGCTCGCAGCGCCCTGCTTCCTTGTCATTTTCC
>CALZGC010000132.1 GCA_945786985.1 uncultured Nitrospirota bacterium
AACCCGGCGCTTCCCCAGCCGAAAACACCGGCCAAACCCTCGTGAAACACCGCCCAGACGGTTTCTGGGCTGCTGATCACGCACCAGAACCCGAGGGTGAACGTGTTTGCAACGTCCAGTTCCAGATCGTTGATTAAATCATACTGCCTGAAGCTTCGATGGCGAAGGTGCCGGCTGAAGGGCATCTCGTGCTCATTCCGGCAGTAAAGGTTGATGCTGAACTCCGTATCTTCAAGACTGGCCAGCGTCAGGGTCCCGCTGAGTGCGCCGGGAATTCCCGCCAGCCCGGAAAACGTATCGCTGGCTCCCGGCTGATAACTGAACGCGCTCGCATCGGTCTTGCTGATCAGCGTGGCGCTCCCTATGAGGCTGTCGGGACCGGCCACAATGAGAAACCCCTGCCGGTTGTCATACCCCTGAATCTGATTGGCGCTCCAGGGTGCGGCATAGGGTTTGTTCGTCAACCAGACAAAGGTTTCATTCGGCGTCAGCCGTATCGAGAAGGCGTCCCGGCGTTCAGCGCCGGTGCTGTCGCGGGAGACCAGATCCGCATCCAGGACCACCGGTGTCAGCCCTGTGTTGCTGATCTTGATGATCGTCACCGAGCGGATATTGTCGATGAGGGGAAAGACCAGCTGCCCGTGGCAGACCCCGCCAGCCACATGAAGAACAAGACAAAAGGCTGTGGCAAGGGCGAACTTCTTCATAACTACGTTAGATCCTTTCACAAAAGCCAGGGATAGCTTAAGGCGGCAATACATCAAAAAAACGGTTAATTGCCACATTATAGCCCAGTTTCAGACAATAACTGCCACAAGTAAACCATATCTTTCCTAATTTGTCAAGATAGGGGCGCAATGTTTTACAAAACAGTGGCACCGCTGTTCCCCTCGGAGGGCGGCTCTCACGGAAAGCAGGGGCCCAAAGAATCGAGCCTGGCTTCGCCCGGATATGGCATGAGTGATCGTCATGAGGCCATAGAGGTCCCGGAGGAGCCAAAGGCAAGGCGTCAGAGCGAGTTCCCGTCCGGTGCGCGTTTTGTGCAATCCGGGGGGACCGGGAATTACAGTGGCAAGAACATGCCGACGGCGACTCCGTGCCGAGCACCCGAACGGGTTCCGGCAATCTGAGGGGCTGTCTTATTCGTGAACAGGCGACGCGAGAACGATGTAGTAACGTCCCCCTTTTTTCCCGACGAGGTACTGCGAGTTGTATGAAAAATCCCTGCGAGGTTTGAATCGAACCACCAACCTGCCTATGGGATCCAGATTGGGGCGGTATTGGATGCCGCCCTGCATATAGTGAGGAGAATCATCTCCCGGCAAGGGCACCATTTCGATTCGTTCGATCGTCTCAGGGAAATCCTTTTCCACGAATCGTCTGTAATTCTCCCGAAGATTCCCTGGTTCGCCCGAGCAGTAAACCAGGCGATAAAGTCTCTCAAGGTCAGCCGCCTCGCTGTATTCGCGAAACAGGGAGGCCAGCCGCTCCTGCGAGGGAGCCCCTTCAGACACACCCTGGTCCACGCGGGCATAACTGAAACTGAGCACGAAAATCAGCGAAATGCCCGCGATCGCATTCATCCATTTATGCTTCGAAATAACGGCTGTGAACCTGCTGCCATCTTTCTTTTTCATGGGCATCCCTCCTCTGATTGGAAACGAGTCTCGCCAATGAAAAAAGATTCGCACAGCTTAAGACGCCGACATTCATTTGTCAAAATTTTGCTCGTCAATTTTATGTAGCTTTTCATGACCACTGCGAGGAGTGACAATCGGAATATTGCATGCGGGGGGTTGTGAGAAGTTGAACAAGTTCGGAAGGCTCCGCACAGAAGACTTCGCCGCAGATGTTTTGAGATGTTTCGACGTCAACGATTCTCGTTAACGTAATCCAGGTTAATGCAGAATCTGACTGAGGAAGAGCCTGGTACGCTCGTGCTGCGGGTTATTGAAGAACGCCTCCGGGGTATTTCCTTCGACGATCCGGCCGTCGTCCATGAAGAGCACGCGATGGGCCACGCTCCTGGCAAAGCCCATTTCATGGGTGACCACAATCATCGTCATCCCTTCGCCGGCAAGTTCGATCATCACATCCAACACTTCCTTGATCATCTCCGGATCCAGCGCGGACGTCGGCTCGTCGAACAGCATGACCTTCGGGTCCATACAGAGGCTCCGGGCAATGGCCACCCGCTGCTGCTGGCCTCCCGATAACTGCGCGGGAAACTTCCCGGCTTGATCGGCGATGTGCACCTTCTCCAGATAAACCATAGCCTTCTGTTCGGCTTCCTTCTTCGGGGTTCTTCTCGCCCAGATGGGTCCGAGGGTGAGGTTGTCGAGGATGGTCAGGTGAGGGAAGAGATTGAAATGCTGAAAAACCATACCCACCTCCGTCCGCACTCTTTCAACGTTCTTGATATTGTTGGTCAGTTCAATTCCGTCGACGCAGATGCGGCCCCGCTGATGCGCCTCGAGCCGGTTGATGCAGCGAATCAGCGTGGACTTGCCCGATCCCGAGGGGCCGCAGATGACAATACGTTCCTGACGCTGAACGGTCAGGTCTATCCCCTTGAGCACATGGAATTCCCCGAACCACTTGTGCACGCCGGTGATTTCGATCATGACATTCTGAATCCCTGAAACATTTTCTTGCATGGGCTTTTCCCTTGACCCCTTCCCCGGACCCTTTCGACGCCACACCCTGTTAACCCGGATATTGCATGAGTGATCGTCATGAGAGGTCGTAGGAGCGCCGTAGGCAAGGCGCAGGAAATTTTCTGCAACGCCGCATACGGCAGCTTATCCGTCTTCGCAGAATGCTACGCCGTGACAAGTCCGGCCTCGTAATAGATTTACGCATGCAATATCCGGGTTCATCAATGCTCGGTGGAGAGCTCCCTTTCCAGCCTGCGGCTGAAATTGGCCATCGAAAAACAGCCGATGAAATAAAGGAGGGCGACAAAGAGATAGGCTTCCCGGCTGAAGCCCATCCACTCGGGATTGTGCAGCACGGTCTGCGTCGTTTTCAACAGATCGAAAAGCGCGATGATCACCACCAGGGAGGTATCCTTGAAGGCTGAGATGAGGATGCTCACCGTCGGGGGTATCACGATCTTCAGGGCCTGGGGCAGAATCACCCGCCGCATGGTCTGATAATAGTTCAGCCCCATAGACGCCGCGGCTTCATATTGACCCCGGGGCATGGCCTGGAGCCCCCCCCGAACCACCTCGGCGATGTATG
>CALZGC010000133.1 GCA_945786985.1 uncultured Nitrospirota bacterium
ACCCTGTAACTTGCTGCGGGGAGGTTTCATTGAGGCGGAAGCCGATGAGAGCGTACACATTGTGACCGTTAGTCGGCAATCCCCCTTTACTGCTGGCCGCGGTTCTCTTCATGCTTTCGGCGCTGTTCTATAGCCTTGGGTCAACCGGTTCGCTCTCAAGCGCCAGTACTCCAAAAACACATTCGTGCACCCTCCTAAGGGGTTCTCTTCTGACAAAGCGTTCCAACGCTTCTATTCCGAGAGCAAACTCCCTCAATGCCAGAGATCGCTTCGTCCCCAGGTTCCTTGATCGCAATCTTTCCAGATTCATCCTGGCGGCATACTCAGGACCGTAGATAATCCGAAGGTACTCCCGCCCTCTGCATTTTACGGCCGGTTGGACAAGCCCTCGCTTTCCCCTCGCCACGAAGTCGAAAGGTTTGATTACCATTCCTTCACCGCCTTTGGCTGTCAGCGATTCCCACCAGTCACAACCGGTCTTTACGCTGCTTTCATCCGTGACGTCAATGTCAATGAATGGGGTGGCCAGAAGGATTTCCTCATCCTTTCTGCACATGCTGGCAATAGTATGCATATGCCATGCATGAGACTTGTCTGTGTGCACGGCACCCTCAGTCGCCAAAACGTGGAAGGGTGCGAGCTTCAGGTCGGTCAGACTTTTGACAGGCCAACAGTATTGTCTATACGATTCGATGTATCGCTCAACTGAGTGTTTCCGGCTTGGGTGCTTTTCTTTCGAAACGATGCATAGTTGATTGAAAAAAAATGAATTATCGAAATAATGGCTTGAAAAAGGACCTCTCAGGGAGTAGAACGTCGTTGAGAGAATCCACTCCCCAAAACTGGAGGTCCTGTCTTATGGAAGCACAAGCGTTCACTCTTGACCAGCCGTTTCAAGGTGCCTATGAGAAATTCATCGAGATCACCAGCCATCTGAGGGCTCAGGCACCAGGCGAACAGACCCATAGTGACATCGAAGCCTATCTGGAAACCGATGGGCGGGAACTCTTGAGATTGCTCCTGCAAGAACATTTGGATCAGCAAGGTCCCGGTCGAGTCGGCGAGTCAGTCCACGGCTCGGACGGCGTGGTTCGCTCCCACAAGCGCGATCACACGGAAACCGGCTATCAGAGCGTGTTTGGTGCGGTTCGGGTGCCCCGCACCGGTTACAGCCAGCGTGGGGTGTCGAGCTTGTTCCCGCGCGATGCGCAGTTGAATTTGCCCCGGCAAAGCTACTCGCATCGCTTGCAGAAACGGGTCGCGGCCAAGGCAGCCAAGCTGGCCTTTGAGAGCGTCGCGAGCGATATTGAAGCCGAAACCGGGGTGCGCATGGGCACGCGTCAAATTCAGGAGATCGTCGACGCGGCGGCACAAGACTTCGACGCTTTCTATGCCCAGCCGTGTCCGGAGGAGATCGAGCAACACGCCGCCGCCAAACCAATTCAGGTCTTGACCTTTGATGGCAAAGGGGTGGTGATGCGCCAAGAGGCGCTGCGGGAGGCAACCCGTAAGCGCGCCGAGGCCAGCGCCCGGAAAGCGCCCCGAGGGTTTGCGCGCCAGGACAAATCCCATCGCAAACGCATGGCGGCGGTGGCAGGCATCTACCACATCGACCGTCATGTTCGCAGTCCACAAAGCGTGGCGCAGCAGTTCGCGCCGTTGCGACTGGTCCCCCAACCCCGTCAGGTGGCCCCCAAGCCGGTGGGCAAGAAGCTCTGGGCGAGTCTGGAAAAGTCGATGCAAACGGTGATTGAAACCGGCTTTGCTGAAGGCAAGCGGCGTGACCCCGAGCAGCAGGCGGAATGGGTGGTGTTGGTCGACGGCGATCTCACCCAACTCGACGATATCGAGCAAGCGGCCAAGGCCTTCGGGGTGGAGGTGGTGATCATTTTGGATATCATACACGTGCTGGAATATCTTTGGAAAGCCGCCAAAGCCTGGCTGCCCCCCGATGATCCCCAAATTGCCCAGTGGGTCTGCGACAAAACCTCGCAACTGCTCCAGGGGGAGGTCAAGTCAGTGGTGCGCAATCTGCGCCGTGGTGCGACCGCCAAACGGATGAGCTCGAAACAGCGTGAGCCGATTGACCAATGTGCGACCTACTTGACCAATCACGCGCCTTATCTCAACTATCCGCTCTACTTGGCCAAGGGCTATCCCATCGCGACGGGGGTGATCGAAGGGGCTTGCCGTCATCTGGTCAAGGATCGTATGGAGATCACCGGTGCGCGGTGGGGCCTTCAGGGAGGGGAAGCAGTTCTCAAACTGCGGGCGCTGGTGATCAATGGGGACTTTGATGCGTACTGGGCGTATCACGAACAACAGGAATACCAACGCAATCACCGGTCGAAATTCTCAGAGATGCCCACCGCAGGTCCCCGATTGCAACTGATTTCGGGAGGCAAAGCCTGATAACCAGGCAGGGCGCAATGGGAGATGGATGCTAGGGTTTGAGGTGTCGTTCCAAAAGAAAGGCACCCTATGAAACTTCTGGTACTTTTGTTCGGTTCGACCCAAGATTCGCGTTAGGCGTAACATGGCATACCACCGCGTTCTGCTGACCGAGACGATCTTCCAACGAGCTATTGACATTCAGTCTGAGCTCGCTAGTACGGGTCGCCATCGCGTCCCGATCCCCGATCTAGTCATCGCAGCGGCTTCCGAGTCGGCGTCGTTGACGGTTCTTCACTATGACAAGGACTATGACACGATCCATGAAGTGACCGGGCAGCCCGTGGAATGGGTCGTAGCGCGCGGGAGCGTTCCGTAGGCTTTTGCTACTCGTAGCGCAATGCGATCACGCTCTTATTGGATTCCGGGGTCGTGGGTTTGATGATGTCGTACAACCCGAATTTTGTCATCATCTCCTCCTTAAAGTCCTTATTTTTCAAGGGCCTTCAAGATGAGTTGAGATTCTCGGACAACATCGACGCATAAGACCCCGGAATCCAATCAGAGCCTGATCGCAGTGCCATGCCATAGGCGCATGACCCCCTCCCAGCTTTTCCCAACCGGCC
>CALZGC010000134.1 GCA_945786985.1 uncultured Nitrospirota bacterium
CACTGTCATGCCCATCGAACGGGTTGTCGCCTTTTCGTGAATCGACACAACACCATGGGATCATTGCGTTTTCTCCCCTTTGTCGTCAAAGGGGTGTCCCGATTCGGCGACAACGGAGGGCGAAAATGGGGGCGCCGGGCAAGCGCCGCTTTTGAGAAAAAATGTTACAAATCATCGTGTTAGTCCATTCCTCGGTGAATTGGCATGTATATTGCTTTCTCATGATAGCAGGTAAGGCGACAGAGAAAAGCGCTGTTCAGAAACGCAGAATCATCGGTACCGTCCAATCCTTAATGAAAGGAGGAGTTGCCATGAAAGAGAGAAACCTGGAAGTCATCAAAACGAGTATGAAGGTTGGTGCGGTGCTGGGTGGTCTGGTCTTCCTCATCTTCGGGATAGTCCCCGGGTTTCATTTCGGCGGCACGGGTACGGTCATGCTGTTGAGCAAACTGACCGGCGGTCCTCTGGAGTTCACCCTCTTTGTCCGCGCGATCGTGGTGCTCGGAATTCTCGTCGGAATCTTCTGTCTGGGAACATTGAGCATCGTCCTGGGCTCCGTTTTCGGAACGCTCTCCGGCGTGCTTATCAGCGCCCTGACCTCTCTTCGGGTCCGTGAGGAGAAGGAGCAAGTGGTTCGGCACTAACTCCCTTCGTCTCGCCACGGGAACCCCCGCCCCCAATGGGCCCCAGACCCCTCCGGCGCAGACGCGTCGGAGGGGTTCTTGCGACAAATTGCCTCAAAAGGCGAAGTCTGTAACAAATATGTAACGCGGATAATTATCAAAGACTTACAGGCACAACGGTATCTCCCTTCATTTGCGATGACACAAAAAGGCGACATACGATTCTGTGGGGAGAGGCATCAGATGATCATGAAAAGTGTTAAAAAACAATCACTTTTGTCACTCTAGGGACTTTGGCATACAAGTTGCTTCTCCAATTCAATGAGGACTGACTGCTGAAAAGTTGAACCGTGTTTCATTCGAAGTGAGGAAAGGGGGAAACCCATGGGCCGAAGGTACCCTTTGTTTTCGTACCTGATTCTGTTCGTCGCGGTCTTTTTCCCGAACCGTCTCCTGTTCGCAGACAACCTGTCTTGCCTCATCTGTCATGAGTCACTCAAGGGAACGTACGTGACCGGTAAAGGTGTGGAAAGCAGCCTCCACGTCAATGGTGACAAGTTCGCTGCCTCCGTTCACGGGGACCTGGAGTGCACCAACTGCCATGTGCGGTATGAGGACAATCCGCACAGTTTGCCCGAAGAGAGTGCAGACCTGGCGCTCAACCGTATCGCAGAGGCGATCGCAAAGAAGAGTCCCGTTGATCCGGTTGCCCAGGCGGCCTGTTCCCAGTGTCATCCGGATATCTATGAGGAAGTGCGGCAGAGCGTCCACGGTGTGAATATCTTTCAGAAAAAGGAGATCGACGGGGCCCTCTGCCTGGACTGCCATGGATCGCCCCACGAGATCGTACACGCCGCAGACGCAGGACACCATTCTTCGGAATCGCCGGTCGCCTATGGCCGTATCGTGGAGACCTGCGGCCGATGCCATGAGAAAAAGAGTGTTTCGTTGAAATACGGATTCAGCACCAAGATAATCGAGCGTTACGATGAAAGCTTTCATGGCAAGAAGTACCATCTTGGAGGGAACGACCTGCCTGTGTGCACCACGTGTCACGGCGCGCATAATATACGCGCCCAGAGTGACCCGGCCGCCATGGTGTACGGCGCAAACAAGATCGAGCTCTGCGGGCAGTGCCACGCAGGTGCCAACACCAAGTTTGTGGCCGCCATTACCCACAAGCCGATCGGCAAAGACAACCCCATCCCCTACTACGCGGAGAAGGGGCTGATCCTTCTGACCTTTCTGGTGATTTCGGGTTGTGCCATTCACATCGTTCTGGACATCTTCTCGTTGATCCGTCAGGCCGCACAGGTAAGAAGGAGGAGGAGAAATGAAGTCGCACGCAATGAGTCTTCCGTCGCAGGCTGATGCCCTGCCCCAGGAAGTGGAGCGCTTTGATCTGCATTTTCGGATTCAGCATGTCATCATGTTGACGACCTTTCTGCTCCTGTTCTTTACGGGGTGGGCGCTCAAATTCTCAGAGGTGGAAACCTCCCAGACGTGGATCCGGTTCTGGGGGGGGGCCAAGACGGCCGGCATCATCCACCGGGCGGCGGGAATCCTGATGCTGCTCGATGGGCTCTACCATGTTGCCTACCTGGTGTACCGGTTCGCGAAGGGGAAGCTCCGGTTCGATCTGGTTCCGGTCTGGAAGGACGTGGTCGATTTCTACCAGAACGTCCTCTACTTCCTCGGAGCCTCTCAGGAGAAGCCCAGGTTTCGCAGATTCACCTATTTGCAGAAGTTCGACTATTGGGCGGTTTTCTGGGGTGTCTTTGTAATCGGAACATCCGGTCTGGCGCTGGCCTTCCCAACCAAGGCCGCGCTCTTCTTCCCGGCCTGGACGACGAACTGGATCTGGGAGTTGATCTATATCATGCACAGCGATGAGGCGCTGCTGGCCATCGTTTTCATCCTGTTCTGGCATTTCTATAACGAGCATCTCCGGCCGGAAGTCTTTCCCATGAGCTGGGTCTGGATCACGGGCAAGGTGTCGGTATCCGAGCTGCGTGAGCACTATCCGGCGGAGTTTGAGCGCCTTTTCCCGGAAGCCGGCGACGAGGGGGCAGTGGGGGAAGGGCCCGGCGTTTCCGTGTGAGGAGAGCCATGAAACTGAAAAACCTTCTGTCACTGCTTGTCGTGGGGATCCTGGCCGCCTGGGCTTGGCAGTACTCGGCCACCTCCATCTGGAGTTTGCTCCCCCATGCCGCTGCACTGGAGGAGAACCCCCGGGCCGCTGCCCCAAAGATCCGTTCCAACGCGCTCAAGGATCTGCCCTGTTTCAAATGCCATATCTACGAACGCTTTTCCCAGGAGCCGTCGGAGGGGGTCTTTTCCCATGCCCTGCATGTGCGGTTTGACTATCATTGCAACCAGTGCCACAGTTTCCATGGGCATCGCCAGATGATGATCGGTACCACTCTGTGCACCCGTTGTCATGAGACGGTTCCCACGATTAGGAGCCGCTGAGGCCGAGGGAGGCCAACGAATGAATCCCAGAATCCTGGTCATCGACGATGAACAGCCGATGCGCGAGATGCTGCAGCGGCTTCTGGAGGACTCTCAGTATGAGATCCGCTCTGCCCGAAACGGTGAGGAGGGTCTGACACTCTTCGATCAGGAGACCTTCCATCTCGTGATCACCGATCTGAGCATGCCCGGCATGGATGGCATTGAAGTCTTGCGGGTGATGAAAAACAAGGGTCCCAATGTGCCGGTCATTCTGATTACGGCTTTCGCCACCATCGACACGGCGGTGGAAGCCATTAAGGCCGGTGCATACGATTACATCACCAAGCCCTTTGAGCCGGACACCATCGAGATTACCATCAAGAACGCGCTGGCCCACAAGCAACTGGTGGACGAGAACCTGCAACTGAAACAGCGGCTCGACGATGTGGAGAAAAAATCCCATATCATCGGGGTTTCTCCCAAGATGGAGGAAGTGTTCCATTTGGTCGAGAAGGTGGCACCCACGGATGCCACGGTGCTCATCGAAGGGGAAAGCGGTACGGGCAAGGAGCTCATTGCGCGCCGCCTGCATCAGCAGAGCACCCGCGCGGACGACGCTTTCATCTCGATCAATTGTGGTGCTCTGCCGGAGACGCTGCTGGAAAGTGAGCTCTTCGGCTACGAGAAGGGTGCCTTCACAGGTGCGACGACCGCCAAGGAAGGGATTTTCAAGGCCGCTGACGGGGGCACGCTCTTTCTCGATGAGATTGGGGAGATGCCGCCGGCCTTGCAGGTGAAACTCCTGAGGGTGCTGCAGGACAAGCAGGTGCTCACCATCGGGGGGCGCAAGAGCTTTCCGGTGAACGTGCGCATCCTCTCAGCCACCAACAAGAACCTGAAGGAGGAGGTGGCCGCAGGGCGGTTCCGGGAGGACCTTTATTACCGGATCAATGTATTTACGATTCATCTGCCAGCCTTGAGAGAACGGGTCGAGGATATACCTCATTTGCTCAATCATTTTATCAAGAGGTATAACAAGGAGTTCGACAAGAGTGTCGCGACCATTTCACCGGAACTGATGCGTTTCTTCAAGAATTACCATTGGCCGGGCAATATTCGTGAGTTGGAGAACTACGTGGAGCGGGCGATTCTCATGACGGAGGGAACGCACATGCAACTCTCCGCGCTGCCTGACGATATTCAGCAGGCGTATCCCGCCGGTGCCGGCGGGCAGAACGATACATTCCTGACCTTCAAAGAAGCCAAGGAGAACTTCGAGCGCACCTATATTACCGAACTGCTGGAGCGCTACAGCGGCGTGGTCTCAAGAGCCGCCCGGGAAGCCCGAATTCCCCGGCCGAACTTCTACGAAAAGCTCAAGAAGTATGGCATCACGCCAAGGCGGAAAGAAACTCATCCCAGTGGGACGTGATGCTCTTTCGAATGGCGGCGGTCTTCTGTTTGACGGCAGTCCTGGCGGGGGCATGGGCGGCCTCGGTGGCGGGGGCCGCCGAAAGCAGCTCGCCCGTTGCCTGTTTGGGCTGCCACAGTGCATTGCGCGGCAAGAATTACCTGCACCGTGAGCGCTACATCGGTTCATCCCACGGCCACCTACCCTGTCTTGCCTGCCACAACCCGGCTCGTATTGCCGCCATTGATGCCGTTCACGACGACAGCGTGCCGCCGCACGGCTTGCCCGCCGCCGTGCCTCCCGAGGGATTAAGAAGCAAGAGTGCCTTTGCGGACGCGTTGTTTGCCTGTAGCGGGTGCCATGCTGACGTCTATGCCCGGGTACAGGAAAGCGTGCATGGACGGGCCGTTCTGCAAAAAAGGATCCCCGCGGCCGCCTTCTGTACAGACTGCCACACCCCCATCCACGGCTTGACACCACGGTCCGAGTCCTCTTCGTCTGTCGCACGCGCACAGCTCCTGGAGACCTGCAGCCGCTGTCACGCCAACCAGACCATCGCGTCCCGCTATAATCTGAATATCTACGTGGTCCAGTCTTACAAGGCCCATTTCCACGGCAAGAAGACTACCCTGGGGGGACAGGACACCCCCACGTGCACTGTCTGTCATGGACACCACGGGATTCAGGCTGTCAGCGACCCCGGGGCGGCCGTGGCCGGCGAGAACAAAGTGGCGCTTTGTGCCCGGTGCCACCCCGGCGCCAATGGGGCCTTTGCCTCGGCCTTTACGCACACGCCGCTCAGTGCCGAGGGGCATCGAACGGCCTTCGTGGTTCGCAGGGTTCTGCTTATTCTCTTGGCCACCACCGTTTGCCTTCTGATGGTGCATATTCTGCTCGATCTGTATGCGGAAGTTCGAACCCGGTTCCGTCCGCGGGCATTACCGATCCGGCCAGCCGCAGTCCCCTGGTCTGTGTTCCAGAGCCTGCCCCGGCGCATCGAGCGGATGGACATTCATCTTCGCATCCAGCACGGTCTGATGATCGTGGCCGTGGTGTATCTGGCGGCCTCCGGGATTGCACTGAAGTTCCCGGACCTGCGGTTCTCGCAGGCGTGGATAAACCTCTGGGGGGGCGTGGAAAATGCAGGGCATCTCCACCGTTTTGCGGCCCTCATCCTGATCATTGACGCGCTCTATCATCTGCTCTATCTCCTGGTGTATGCGATGCGCCGGCGGATGCGGTTCTCCATGCTCCCCGGCAGAAATGATGTGCGGCATCTCGTCGAGAACATCCGGTATCTTTGGGGCCGAACAGATGTACGGCCTCGCTTCGGGAAATTCAATTATGTTCAGAAGCTTGATTACTGGCTGGTGGCTGTGGTCCTGCTGGTTATGATCGTGACGGGTCTGATGTACTGGTTCCCCACGGTGACGATCCGTTTTTTGCCTGAGTCCGTGTCCCCCTGGATCTGGAGCGTCGTCTATGTGACGCACAGCACGGAGGCCTTCCTGGTGCTGTTTGTCTCATTCGCGTGGCACTTCTATAACGTTCACTTGAAGAGTCGGGTGTTCCCCATGAGTTGGGTCTGGATCACCGGTTGGATCGCCTTGGACGATCTGCGGGAGGACTACCCTGGGGAGTTTGAGAGACTGGTTGATCTGGAGAGCCGGAAGGCAAATAGGGAAAGCTGATGGTGAATGTGGTCCCTTCACCGGGGGCGCCGGCCACCCGGATTCGGCCATGGTGATCGGAGACGATTCGCTGTGTGATGCTGAGGCCGAGTCCCGTTCCCTTTTCCTCAGACTTGGTGGTGAAAAAGGGATCGAAAATCCTTGGGAGCTGTGACGGCGGGATGCCCGTTCCGGTGTCGGTAATCTCCACGACGAGCATCTCTCGGTCGTCGGAGCTTTTCGTCGAGATGGTGAGAACCCCCCCGGCAGGCATGGCCTGAAAGGAGTTGTTGAACAGGTTCACAAAGACCTGCTGCAGTCGCGAGGGACTTCCCGTGAGTTGCCGGACATTGGGGCTCAGTCGTTTCACCACCCGGTAATTCCGTTCTTCCTTGAACTGGTGTTCGACCATGGCCAGGGAGTCCTCTATGACACGGTTGATATCGAGATTCTCCTGGTTCTGGACGGTGGGTCGCGAGTACATCAGCAGACTTCTGCTGAGGCGTTCGATGCGTCGGGCGGCCTCTGAAATCCGCTGAAGATGATCCCGGTTCTCCCCGCGCGGGTCCCGACGGAGCAGCATCCGCGTATACCCCACAATGATGGAGAGCGGATTCCCCACCTCGTGGGCGATGCCCGCAGCCATCCCCCCCAGCGAAGCCAGCTTTTCCTGGTGGATCAGCTGCTCGACGGTCAAATCGAGCTCTTCCCTTTGCTTTTGAAGGGCCGCCACCATATTGTTGAGGGAGTCGGCCAGATCGGACAGTTCGTCTTGGGAGTCGATGTGGATCCGGTGGGTCAGATCACCGTGGGCAACGCTGTCCGTCAGCAGCGCCATCTCTTTGAGGGGCCGGCTCATGGCGTTGACGATGAAAAAATTGATGAGCGTCAGGATCACGAGAATGACCACCGAGACGGCAATATAGTTGTTGATGACTTTGCGTTTTGTCTGGGCCAGATCGTTGGTGGACATGATCAAACCGAAGATGGCTTTCCTGGTTGCGCCCAGGCTCAGGGGCGCATAGACCGCCTTGTACTCCTTGTCCGACAGATAAACCTTGGCCAGCACATTTTCGCCCTCAACGAGAGTCCGTTGTAGCAGCTGTGGGGTAATCTTGGCTTCGATTTTTTTGTGCCACTGGGGGTCATGAAAGGTGGAGGCAACGACCCGGTCATTCTGGAGGATGAAGAGGTCATTCTTGATGAGTGACTGGATCTCATCGAGGTAGTCGTGATCGAGACTGAAACCGACCATGACAAAATCGGTCCTGCCGTCGACCTCGTAGGGGGCCACTGCGTCGAAATCGAACCGGGGTGTGTTGTCGGTGGTCTTGAAGATGAGGTCGCTGTATGACTCCCCCCGCATGCCCCGTTTGACCAGCTCCCGCTGATCCCGATTGCCACCGTTGAGGAATCGGTCCGGTTCAATATAGATTTTCACTCCCTCCTTGACCAGCAGGTCCATGTGGGAGATGTCCATGGATCGCTCCAGCACCGATTCGGCCTGTTTGGCAGATCTGCTGCGGAAAAAGGCCAGCAGGCTACCGTATTGAATGGTCTGCTTCTTCTTTTCCAGGATCAACGCCTCGGCGGTCTCTTGGTAGGCCAGGACATCCCTGTCCGTCCGTGCCTCGATATTCTTGGACAATATCTGAAAAACCAGCAGGACCACCATCAGGATGGCCAGAAAGGAGAAGACGATGAAGGGAAAGAGAATTTTGCTCTGGATGGATCGGCGTTCTATAAAGAAATCGCGGCAGAAAGAGGAAACGCGTCCCATAAATTATCAACGCTGAGATAAAGCAGAGCACCCACCGGGTATGCTGCGTGACAGGAAAATCCCCCATCGGCCGACTAAAGGTCAATAAATAAACGAAATAGAGGGGGTTGTCAAGAAGAAGAGGGTCTTCCCAGACATGGGACGCATGGGCATCGGGGCACTGCTACCGGGGTCGATAAATTATTGGCAAGGATCGGAAGCTGTTATATAATGAATCTATCAAGAAAAACAGATGGTTTGATCCG
>CALZGC010000135.1 GCA_945786985.1 uncultured Nitrospirota bacterium
GGAACCCATTTGAAGAGTGCATCCGCCCCGTAAATCCAGGTCTCCCCGCCGGTTCCGGTAAAGTTGGGGCCATAAAGTCCGGAGACACCGAACTTGGTCGTCCAGGTCGAGGAAAGCTCAACCGCATTCTCCCAGCGGGCCAGATAGACGAGATCGCCCAGGTCGCGGGTGTCCTGCTCGACAATCGGCCGGCCGCCAATACCCAGCTCTGCATGGTCGGCCTCCTCTTCGCCGTGACCGTGATCGTGGCCGATTTCACCGCCCAGAAAGCTGGCCATGAATTCGCCATCGGCATTTTGCGCACCGAGGTGAAACATGGAGTACCAGGGGGTGGGCAGCAGTTTGGAGGCCCGCAGGCCGGCGCCGCGCATCCCTTCACCTCCGAACAGGCGGGTGTTGATGACTGGTTGGTCGAGCCAGATCCAGGCATGCGGGTGTTGCGGGTTGAGCCGGCCGTACTCGGTGAGGAAATATCCGCCTTCCAGCTCCAGGCCCCAGGGTAGGGACGTGCTCTGAATAAAGGCCTCTTCGAGTTCAACCTCATCCTCGGTAAAGAGAATATGACTTTCGGCCTGAAAATAGGGGTCAACCGCCCCGATCAAAGACAACTCGGCCTGCTGAAGGGTAAACCCTCTCCTGTTCGGGTCATGAGCCCCGCCCTGGAGGGTTTCCAGGGTCTCATCCCTTTCCGAGGAAGTGCCGACTGCCGTCAGTACATCCAGGGACACATCGATCAGACGTAATTTGGCCGAGGGGCCAAGATCAACACTGGCGAGATCCTCCGGGGCCGTCTTCACCTCTGCAACAGGCAGTTCGGCGACGGCAGCGTCCAACGCATCCTGAGGCGTTGTGGTCGAAGAGTCCGGCAGGGCTCCTGCCGTCACCTTCACCGGTTCATCGGGGGCAATGAGTTGCCCCTCAAGGACACGAACTTTTTCTCTTAACGTAGTGTTTTCCTTCTCCAAAGCGTCCAGACGCTGGAGAATCATCTCGATCTGTTCAACAGATGCGGCCAGCACGGGGGCCGGTTGAACAATAAAGGACAACACACAGCTCAAAACGAGTGCACCTGTAACAATTCGCAACATGGCAGGCTCCTGAGTTTTCTATAACCTGGATCCGTGAGGTCGGGGTGGAAATAGAGTGTAAGTGCTTGGCTTGAATAAGTGTTTCAAAAAATCTGAGTCGCACCCCTAGGTTCGTCGGCGATTTTTTAATCACTTAGGCAGGTCAATGACTTGCGCTATTGACCGGCCAGAACTCACGGATTCAGGTTTTACATTTTCCCCAAAGGGTAACGCCCGACAAGCAGAAGCTTTCGGGTTCAAGATAAGGTTCGGGAGATCTCAGGAGATGAAAGGAGGCGCTCTTGGGGAGGGAAGACTCAGTGCGAGTCGGACAAAGGGATGCTCATCTAAACAGGGATATTCCTCTGATGGCGTGAAAAGACTCCACAGGTTATCAGTTGCTTTCGCCAGAACAGGATGATTGTCTCTTGTTAGAAACTGACAGACGAGACACACGTCTTCATTCTGGTGGCAATCAGTAATTAAGGAAGAAAGGGCCGAACCGAGTTGTCTGGATTCTTGCAGGGCAACCGCGTCAGTACCATGCTGGCCATAATGCCAGGCGGGCAACACGGACTGAAAGACCAGGGCTATTAGAAGAACAATTGCCTGAATCTGTTTATTTAACTCGCTCACCCTAAACATAATTGGGAGAGTATGGCAGTGGAGGAAAAACGTCAAGGATTTGATGGCCCGAGAGACTCCATCTTTTCACTTTCAGAACTGGGTTTTCGACAAAAAATGCCGCTTCCAATTCTGGAAATGACCTTTGGATTTTTTGCACCCCATGGTGGTCTGGGACCTGAGATTTACCGTGCCTGACTCGAACTCTGCAACTCATTAATTTGGGTTGTATTTATACAGGAGTGCCCAACAATCGATCTTCCTACCACCCGTCAAAAAAGAAGATGACCGATTCCATCAAGGAAAACAGTCATCTTGTTTATTTGGATCCCCGGGTTGGACTCGACCAACGACACGCGGATTATCAGAAAGGAGGTCGCGTCTTATAAATCGTCTCGCATTGCTCTGAGGTGGTCAAATTGGAAAAAATGCGAAAATCTCACTTACCCTGCATCCTGAGACTATTGCCCCCTCCCAGGTCGATTAAGCGCCCTCAAAAAAGGAATGGCCCACCCGGTTTTCTGGGTAGGCCATTCCTACGTCTGATGACTGGTGATTTACAAGAACATTCAATAAGCTGTTCGAGACCAGTTTGGCTCCTCAGCACAGACCAAAATACGCATTGGGAGGAGGTTTTCTTAATCAATTTTTGAATTTATCAGGTATCCAGAACATCCTTAAGAATCACTTAAGGGATTACGGATTTGGCCGAAACGACCCCATAGCGGACGCTGGACCGTCCTCATAAAAAGGGACAACAGAAGAACTCAATGAGCCTACAAGGCCACCATGCCTCCTTGATTTTCCAGAAATGCCCACCTTACAAAAAAACGCACCATTAAGGAAAGCCAACCTTGACGGTGCAATCCCATTGGAGGAGAGAATGTTGCGGGTTGAATGATGGAAAGGGATTTCAGCCTTTCTCGCCGATCATGACGTTTCCAATCCGGTGGTTCGGTCTATTTTCACTCCCCATTAGGTGAATTAACCCGCGCCTTGGGCATCGACCACGGCCACGGCGGCCATGTTGACGATGTCGGCCACGTCGTCGCCGCGCTGCAGCACGTGGACCGGCTTCTTCATCCCCATCAGGATGGGGCCGATCTTCTCGGCGCCACCCAGCTTGTGCAGCA
>CALZGC010000136.1 GCA_945786985.1 uncultured Nitrospirota bacterium
CTCATCTCAGACGAAGAGGATCCGGAGTTATTCAGTGGCGGTACCGTCTTGCCGGACGAAAGGAGATCTGCTATTCTCTCGCCATTGGAAGAAAACGGGAGAACAGCGATTGCCCTTCAGCCACTATAAGAGACTTACAGCCGCACAGCAGCGTACCTACCGGAGAAGTGACGGCATCCCATCTATTGCCCTCCCCCGGGCCGAGACCCTCCAGGCCCTGACGGAGGCTCTGGAGAGAGCGCTGGCCGCGGGAGAGCGCCGGACGACGGAGGCGGCCGCCCAGGATCTGCTGTCGGCCCTGTTGCAAGCATTGAATACGAAAGCGGTCCGGGTGAAGGTCCTCGAAAAACGCCCCGCCCGAAACTGGGGAGAACTTCAGGGACTCTACGAACCGGGGGACCCGGATCGTATCACTGTCTGGATGCGCACGGCGCGGCGCCGGCAGGTGGTGGCCTTCAAGACCTTTCTCCGCACCCTGCTGCACGAGTTATGCCATCATCTGGACTATGAGCATTTGGGGCTGGCCGACACCTTTCACACGGAGGGCTTCTTCAAACGCGAATCGAGTCTTTTCCATCAATTGGTCCGTTCGGGGGCGACGGGGCGCCCCGGAACTTGACATGCGGCCAAAACTCTGTCATTCATTGAAATCCCGGGGCGACGCCCGCGGGATCTCGTCTCCCAACAACCCTTCAGGAGGATCGAACCATGGCCTTGTTGATCAATGATGAGTGCGTCGCATGCGGAGAGTGTGAGGAGGTTTGCCCGACTAAGGCGATCACGGAGGGAGATCCCGTGTACGTGATCGATCCGGCCCGCTGCGTCGAGTGCGTCGGGTTCCATGACGAATCCCAGTGTGCGGAGGTCTGTCCGGTGGACGCATGCGTCCCGGACCCGGATCACGAGGAGACCCCGGAAGCGCTTCAGGCCAAGAAGGAGAAACTTGGCGCTTAAAGGAAATCGCCCCATGGGATGCACCCCGGTTCAGGCCGTCTAAAGCGTGGTTGATCCCTCTGCGTGCCGCCCGTCTTGTCGAGGGGGGGCGAAGGCGGTAGTGCGGAACGCCAGGACGGGAGGAACAATCCATGAGTGATTTCTACCAGACCGGTATGGTGGCGACCCTGCACCGCCTGGGCTCACCGGATATCGGTAAACTCGAAGAGAGCCTGCTTGAGTTTTCGAGGATGCGCGGCGTCACCCTGGTACTGCCGTCGCTTTTTTCCGAATTGGCGGGCCCGGCCCTTGCAGGGATCGTCAAGGAACTCACCCAGGTCCGCTACCTCCGCGAAATCGTGGTCACCCTGGGTCCGGCCACGGATGAAGAGTTTTCCAGAGCCCGAGAGTTTTTCTCCGGCCTGCCGCAACCAACGACGATTATTTGGAACAGCGGGCCGGGCATCGAATCCCTGTATCATCTGATGCTCGAGTTCGGCCTGAATCCCGGACCCGACGGCAAGGGACGCAGCGCGTGGATGGCCTACGGCTATATTCTCGCCGAGGGGGGCAGCCAGGTGATTGCCCTGCACGACTGCGACATTGTCACCTACTCCCGGGAGCTGCTCGGCAGGCTCATCTTTCCCGTTCTCTCCACAAACCTCGATTTCGAGTTCTGCAAGGGTTACTACAGCCGCGTCACGGATAAGATGCACGGACGGGTGACACGCCTCTTTGTCACCCCGCTGATCCGGGCCCTGATCAAGACCGTCGGGCATCTGGATATCCTCCACTACTACGACAGTTTCCGCTACCCCCTGGCCGGGGAGTTCTCCATGCTCACCGACCTGGCACGCTTCAACCGCATCCCGGCGGACTGGGGTCTGGAAGTGGGGGTTCTCGCCGAGGTCTACCGAAACAGCTCGGTCAAGCGGATCTGCCAGGTGGAGCTGTGCGACAATTACGAGCACAAACATCAGGATCTCTCCCCGGATGATCCCCGGTCGGGGCTGAACAGGATGGCAACCGACATCGCCAAGAGTATCTTCCGCACCCTGGCCAGCGAAGGGATTGTCTTCTCCCACGGATTTTTCAACACCTTGCGCGCAGCCTACCTTCGCATTGCACAGGACACCATTGCCCGCTATCACGGAGACGCCATCATCAACGGACTGACCTACGACCGGCATGAAGAGGCCGTCGCCGTGGAAGTCTTCATCCAGGCAATCGACCGGGCCGGCCGGATCATCACCGAGGACCCCCTGGGGCCTCCTGAAATCCCTGCGTGGAACCGGGTCTTCGCGGCCATCCCGAACTTCGCGGAGAAACTATTGGAGACGGTGCGGCAGGACAACAGCTAGCCCGAATGGAGAAGCACCATGCGGAACTATGTCACCTCGCTCAGACCCTACACCACCAAACGGGTGGAGGAAATCGACCACGCGGACATTCTGGTTGGCATCCCCTGCTACAACACGGACACCACCATTGCCCATGTCATCCAGAGGGTGTCCCACGGCCTGAAAGATTTCTACGGCGACCGCCGGGCCGTCATCATGGTGGCCGACGGCGGGTCGACCGATGACAGCCGCGACATGGCCAAGGAGTTTGAGATCAAACCGTGGCAGGAAAAAATCGTCAGCATCTATCGCGGTGAGCCCGGCAAGGGCACGGCCCTGCGATCCATCCTGGAGGCGGCCCATCGCCTCGACGTCAAGACATGCATGGTCGTCGACTCCGATCTGCGCAGCATCACCGCCGACTGGGTCCACTATCTCCTGGAGCCCGTTCTCGCGCGCGGCTTTGACTTTGTCACGCCCATCTATACGCGCTACAAATACGACGGCACGATCACGAACAACATCACCTACAACCTGACGCGGGCCCTCTACGGCAAGCGGATCCGCCAACCCATCGGCGGCGATTTCGCCTTTTCCCCCGACTGTATCCGCCATTTCCTCGCCCAGGATGTCTGGGGCACCGACGTGGCCCGCTTCGGGATTGATATCTGGATGACGACCAGTGCCATCATCAACGACTTCAAGATCTGCCAGTCCCACCTGGGCGTCAAGGTCCACGATGCCAAAGACCCGGCCTCACACCTCGCGGCCATGTTTCGTGAGGTCATCGGAACACTCTTTAACCTGATGGAGGCCAATGAAGTTTTTTGGAAACGTGTGAAAGGGTCGAGCCCGACGGAGATCTTCGGCACGGCCGGCACCGTGATGCCCGAGGCCATCCCCGTCAACCAGGAACTGCTCGTCTCGCGGTTCAAAGCGGGACACCGAAATTTCGGCGTCCTGTACGAAAAAATCTTCTCATCCGAGTCCTACGGAATGATCGAAAGAGCGGCGCGCCTCTCCCCGACCCGGTTTATCTTCGAGACGGACAGCTGGGTCCGAATCCTCTACGAACTCGCGTCGACCTATCACAAATGGCAGAACAACAGGCATCGGCTCCTGGAGCTGGCCATCCCGCTCTACTACGGACGGGTCGCATCCTTCATTAACCGCACCCGGGAAATGGGTTCGGATGAAGCCGAGCAGGTGGTGGAAGAACAGGCGCACAAGTTCGAGGAGAACAAGGATTATCTTCGCCGACTCTGGGACGCACCTTTTGAAGAAGACGAAGCCTTCAACCACCAGCTCCAGCAGGTCTGAATGGGGACCGCCGCGGCGACCCCGCGTGCTCTTCACCGACGTGGACGGCACCCTCCTCTCGGCCGACACCTACGAGCCCGGTCCTGCGCTGGCGGCGATGAAGACCTGCCGGGACGACAACATCCCGGTCATCCTCGTCTCCAGCAAGACCCGGGCCGAGATGGTTTCACTGCGCACGCGCCTCGACCATGGCGATCCCTTTATTACTGAAAACGGCGGCGCCATCTACCTCCCGCAGGAGGACTGGCAGAAACCGCCGGGCTTCTGCGAAGACGGCCCCTTCTGGAGCCTGGCAATGGGCACTCCCCACCGCACGCTGCTCCCTGTGCTCCAGCGAGCGGCTGCCCGATGCGGCGCGAGAGTACACGGCCTGTCGTCCATGCCGGTGGCCGAGGTCATACGATGCACCGGGCTTGCAGAGCAGCAAGCCCGCCTGGCCCGGATGCGTGAATACGATGAACCCTTTCTCGTCGAAAACGAAGAGCCCCGGCTGCTGCGTTGCCTGGAGCGCACCGTCGCCGAAGCCGGCCTTACCCTGACCCGGGGGGGACGCTTCCACCATATCCTGGGAGGATGTGACAAGGGTGGGGCGGTGGCGCGCGTCATGACCCTCTATCGGCAACGCCGTGCCGACACGATCTTTGCCGCCGTCGGCGACGCGCGCAACGATCTCACCATGCTTCGCGCCGTGGACTTCCCCTTTCTTGTTCGCAGGCCGGACGGAAGCTATGACGGAGCGGCCTGTTTCAAGGGAGTCGTCTGCACGGACGGAGTCGGGCCCGAAGGGTTCGCGCAGGCGGTACGCCTTTTTGCCGACGCCCTTGACAGGGGGGCCTGATTTCTTATACGGTTCAGTGGGCGATACGCTCGGAAAGGACCGGGAGGGCGCCGACCGAGCAGCCCCCTGCATCCCCCTCGTTGTTGAGACGAAAACGCCATGGGTTACGCTGAAACCGCACTTGATCAAAAGGCGAGAACCGACCTGCACCGCATCGGGCAGGCGGAGATCCTCATCGGCATCCCGAGCTTCCAGAGCGCGCACTCCATCGGCCAGGTAGTCAAGGCCTGTCTTCTCGGGCTGGCCAAGTACTTCCCCGAGCGAAAGGGGGTGGTGTTCATCGCCGAGGGGGGTGAGGCCGATGCCGTTCGGAAGGCCGTCGCCGCGCTCCCCATGACACAGATCCTGGAGCAGAGCCTCCTGTCCCCGCCCGAAATTCCCGTTGAAATCGTCGCGGCCGACTATCTGGGGCGCTCCGGCAAGGGAACGGCCATCCGGGCCATTCTCGAGGCGGCCGGCGCCTTGAATGTGCAGGCCTGCGCCGTGGTCGATTCGGATCTTCGGAGCATCTCGCCGGAATGGATGGAACTCCTGATCACCCCCATTTTAGAAAAAGGGTTCGGCTTCGTCACCCCCTACTACTGCCGGCACAAATACGACGGCACCATCACCAATCTCATCGCATATCCGTTGACGCGTGCCCTCTACGGTCGGCGCGTGCGCCAGCCCATCGGGGGAGACTTCGGCTTCTCCCCCCATCTGGCAGAGGTCCTCGTCTGCCGGGACGTGTGGGACAGCGACATCGCAAGGTTCGGTATTGACATCTGGATGACCACCGTCGCCATGCAGGAGAAGTTCAAGATCTGTCAATCCTTCCTCGGCGCGAAGATCCATGAAGACAAGGACCCGGGCAAGCACCTCGCTCCCATGTTTTCGCAAGTCGTGGGAACTCTCTTCACTCTCATGGGCATGTATGAACCCCTTTGGCGGGATCAGAAGGGGAGCCGACCCACGGCGATTTTCGGTTTCGAAACCGAAGTAACCCCCAAGCCCGTCACGGTGGACGTGAACAACCTCGTGCACCAATTTGAAAGCGGGGTCCGGGAGCATCGGGACCTCTGGCAGAAAATACTCGAACCGACAAACTATTACAAACTCATGGAAGTCGCCCGGGGGCGGGGCCGTCACTTCGAACTACCGACGGACGTGTGGGTCCGATCGGTTTACGATTTCGCCGTGGCCTTCCAGGGAACGGTTGCGCCGCCGGAGCTCCTTCTGCAGGCACTGGTGCCGATTTACTTTGCGGCCGTCGCCACCTTCGTCGAAAAGACGCGCCAGATGGACTCCCGCACGGCAGAAGCGGAGGTGAACGAGATCTGCGAAATCTTCGAAGAGCTGAAGCCCTACCTGACGGCGCGCTGGCAGATCATCCCGAAACGGAGGGGAGCATCATGAAGAAGATTCTCGTCGTGGATGATGAGGAAAATATCCGGCTGCTCCTGAAGGAGGAGCTCGAAGACGAAGGGTATGAAGTAATCACCGCCGAGAACGCCGAAGCCGCGCTCCGGCTGATCGAGAGCTCCCGGCCCGACCTGGTGACCCTCGACATCAAGATGCCGGGGGAGGACGGTCTGATGGCCCTGCGCGAGATAAGGGAAAGGGACTACGACCTGCCGGTCATTCTCTGCTCCGCCTACAGCACCTACCAGTCAGACTTCTCCGCCGTGGCCGCCGACCATTATGTGGTGAAGAGCTCCGAGTTCACCGAGTTGAAAAAGAAAATCCGCGAGATTCTTAACCCGGATAGTGCATGAGGTATCGTCATGAGAGGCGGCAGAGGCGGCCCTACTTCCCGTAGTCGGCGTAATGGGAATAGTAGTAGTAGCTGTCCTGGAGGGATTCGGGCGCCGATATCTGATTCAGACAGATGCCGAGCAGATTCTCATGATTGATCTGCGACAGGGCTCGCAGGACATAGTCACGGGGCGTCTCCCCGTCTTGGACCACGAGCAGCACCCCATCCACCTGTGGGGCCAGGATGGCCGTGTCGGTAAAGACGTTGATGGGCGATGAATCGACGACCACGAAACGGTTCTCGTAGCGGGTCTTGATCTCGTGGAGCATCTCGCTCATCCGCTCGGAGGCCAGCAACTCGGAGGGATTGTCCGGCGGCTCCCCCGAGGGCAGGAGCGTCAGCTTCGGTATTTCCGTAGGAATCAGAATATCCGCCAGCGCCACGTCTCCCTGCAGAAACTCGACGAGCCCCTGCTTGGCGTCGATACCGAGATGGGTGTGCAGCCCCGGTTTACGCACGTCCGTGTCGACCAGCAGCACCGACTCACTCATCCCCTGGGCGATGGCGATAGCCAGATTGAGGGCTGTCGTCGTCTTGCCCTCGCCCTGTATGGCGCTCGTCACCAGGATCATGCTTTCCATCCGGGTCTTCATCTGCTGCAGGATCTTGGTGCGCAGCCGTTTGAACTGCTCCGCC
>CALZGC010000137.1 GCA_945786985.1 uncultured Nitrospirota bacterium
ATGTCACAGTCCTCTCAGGCGCATCAGATTCTCTTCTGGCTCATGGGGGATTTGTCGACGTCGACTGTCAATCGCCTGCCCGTTCTCCTGCTCGCAGCGCCCTGCTTCCTTGTCATTTTCCTGCTGGCCCACCCGATGAATCTGGTCCTCATGGGAAAAGAGAGCGCTGCCGCCATGGGAATTCACGTGAAGGCGGTCTCAATGGCGCTTCTGGTCACAACATCTTTCATGGTCAGTGTGGTTGTTTGCCAGTCGGGCCTCGTCGGCTTTGTCGGTCTCGTCATCCCACACGTCTTCCGGCTTCTTATCGGACCGGACCATCGCCTCCTGGTTCCGGCCTGCATCCTGGGAGGCAGCGCCTACCTGATTCTATGCGACCTCTTGGCCCGCACCCTCCCGGCCCAGGGCGAAATGCCGGTGGGCATCATCACCGCCATGGTCGGTGCACCTCTTTTCGTGTTTCTCCTGTGGAGGGCCAGACGATGAAGGCCGTGTCGGCAAGCGAGATCCGCCTCTGGTATGGGGAAAAACCAATCCTGAAGGAACTCTCCATTACCGTCGATCAGGGAGATTTCTTTGTCCTCATCGGGCCCAATGGCGCCGGGAAGACATCGCTGATTAATGTCCTGGCGGGTCTCGTGAAGCCTGGTGCGGGCGAGATCGTGATCTTGGGAAAATCCCTGCAGGCCTACTCCAGAAAGGCCCTGTCCGCCGTGGTGGCCGTGGTGCCGCAGCAGGTCCCCATCGACTTTCCCTTTACGGTTGCCGATACGGTCCTGATGGGGCGCGCGCCCCATCTTGGGCTTCTGGGGATTGAACAGGAACGGGATTTTGAGATTGCTCGGGAAGCCATGGCTTTCACCGACGTGAAACACCTGGCCCGCCGAAGGCTGGACCAGCTAAGTGGCGGTGAACGCCAGAGGGTGATCATCGCCAAAGCGATCTGCCAGCAACCGAAGATCATTCTGCTGGACGAACCGACCGCATCGCTCGACCCCGCCCATCAGATGCGGATCATGGATCTCATGGAGCGGTTTCGCCGGGAGCGGCAGATCACCGTCGTCATGACCTCCCACGATTTGAACCTCGCCGCGCTCTATGGCGATCGCCTCCTGCTCATGAAAGAAGGCACCGTGGTTCAAGAGGGCCCTCCACATGAGGTCTTGACCACCCATCGGCTGAAGGAGTGCTACGGCTGCGATCTGGCGGTTGACGCGAATCCCCTCGGAGGAGTCCCGAGAATCACGCCCGTGCCGGAGAAATTCCGCCCCCACCAGCCCTGACGCCCATCTTGCAGACGTGACGGGTGTGCTCCGGTGCCCCTCGGACCGTCACCTACCGGACCGCACGACCCAGGCCCATCTGAAATGTGGCTGAAAATGGACTGGAACAATTCAAAGGCAGGAAATCTTCCGTAACGCCCCAGGGGCCTGTCTATGGGGCCCCGAAACAGATTGACTCATGGCATATCCGGGCAAGACCACTTGCACGCCGACAGAAAACCTTGGCGCCGGCGTCACGACTCCTGGAGACTATATTCCACCGAAGGCGGGTGAGAGAGGGTGTGGTGTATGGTGCAGCCCCGACAGACCGCGAGCAGCTGCTTATGACTCGTCTGCGGGAATTCGGGGGGCAAATGGATCTGGATGGCGACGCTGCCGACCCGGTAGGGCTTGTCCTGCATCTTCCAGTCCGCCGTCACCCGGAATCCTTCCGTTGCTATTTCATGGCGCGTCATATAATGGACCGCGTAATAGGCCACACAGCTTGCCATGGCGGTGACAAAGAGCTCCACCGGGTCCATCCCTTCGTCGGTCCCGCCCCCCCGGATCGACTGATCAATGATCACCTTGTGCTGGCGCACCGTTGCCGCAAACCGGTACTTCTCTTCCTGTATGACTTCCACGGGCATGAGGACCCCCCTGCGGTGTCGGCGAATTTTCGCTTCACAATTGTTCAGAACCTGAAAAGCTTCTCCAACGGCTTGAGGATTTCCTCGCCCTCGGGCCCCAGTTTCTCTTTGAGCTTATCCTTGAGCTCCTCTTTCTTCTCGTCGATCGCGCGCTGCGCCTGTCCCCGAACCAGGGCTTCAATGTCCACGGTGACGACGGGTTTGGCCGTCTTCCCCGTCACCTTGAAGGGTATATATTTGCGGCTCTTCTCATCGATGAGATAATAGGTGTGCTTCTTGCTCCCCGGGTCCCCCACTTTGCGTAGGATCAGGCGGGACTTGAGGTTCAGTGTCTGGTTGAGTCCGATGTCTCCTTGGGAGGAGAAGCCGTGATTGCCGGAGGTAATGGCCGCATCCCGCACGTCGATCTTGCCCCCGGCGATCCGAAAGATCCCGTGGAACTCCTCGAAGGGGGTCTGGTTGCCCTGCGAGATTTCCACGCCGGCCATCTGGGCCAATGTCGCCACAGGCAGCCCGAGCTTCTGAGCGACGGCCGACAGAATCCGCTCCTCTAGGTTCACATTCGCAAGCGCGCCCTCGTCGACCTTCAGGTCGCCGCTCCCCGTGAGGCTCTGTTCCATATCCTTGAGCGCGAATCCCGAGCCGGAGAGCGCCAACTGACCGCTCAGTCCCCCCACGATCTGCTCCGTCCGGGCCGCGAAGGTCTGCTGCAGCGCGGCGAGATCGACCTGGGAGAATTTCAGATCCGCCGAATAGCTCGGCTTGGCCGTACCGAAATTCACGGTGGCCCGCCCCGTAGCCGATCCCTGTGCGCCGAATCCCCGCATCGTCAGGTCGGTTACGTCGATGCGGTTACCCGTCTTGGCGTAGTTCGCCTGGAATTGTGAAAAGGGGATGTTGTCAAAGGATCCCTGGGCGATGTCGATCCGCCCCTTGATATCAAGATTCTGAGGCAATCCTGCGCCGTCCCCCTTTCCTTTCGCCGATCCTTTGGACGCGGCCTCGGCCGCGGCCACCCACTGCCACGCCACCCGCTCTTCGCCGACGCCGACGGACGCGGCTTTCTTGGGAAGCTTCACGTCCAGGCGGGGCGACGTGAGATTGACGACAGCCTGAATCTTCTTCGCCGGCTTTCCTGAAAGGCTGCCGCCGGCCTTGACAGTCCCGTCGAGGATGACGCCCGCCAGGGCCGGAAAGATCTTGTCCCACCCGTCCAGAGGGATGTCGTTACTGCTGAGCTTGAGCGACAGGGAGGGATCCTTCTGAAAATTCAGCACCTCCCCGGATAGGTCGAGCCGCGCACGGTCCGCGGAGAGAGACGCTTTCTGGACCACGATCTTCTGTTCCCCCATCTGCACCAACAGCTCTTTCTGGAGGCCCAGATTCAAACCGCGGATCTGGGTTTCCTTTTTCTCCGGGTCTTTCAGGCTCAGCGAGGCGACATTGAGAGAGCCGCCGACTTTCATGCCCGAGGCCAGATCCCCATTGATGCTCGTTTCGGCCTTCAGCGTGCCCGATTCGATCAACACCGGCGGTTTGCCCCCGAGCAGATCCATCGCGCGTCTCAGCGCGAAATCGGGAACGGCCAGCTGCACGGAAACGGGGATCGTCTCATAGTCCATCGTCTCCCCCACAGGCCCCACGGTCCCGCTCACCCGGATGTCCTCGCCCTCGCGGTTGATGCCGAAGGAGACAGAAAAAGGTATCGGTTTGTCCAGGGAGACATCCTCCAGCGACAGGCCCAAATGCTGAATTCGCAGGCCCTCCCGCAGCGCCTCCGAGCCCGCGTCAAAGTAGGCAAGGGTCCCGTCGCTCAGTTCCAGCTTGGAGACCAGCAGTCCCGCCAGCGGAGACGATGCCGGCGGCGTTGCCTTCTCAGGGACTGCATCGGCCGCCGGTTCCGACGGGCCGGTGAGATCGCTGAAATTAAACACCCCCTCAGCATTCTTCTCGATCAGAACCTGCGGCTTGCGGAGAATAACCCGCACAACCTCCAATTGCTTGCGCAGCAGGGGCATCGCCTTGACCTTGACATCGAGGTCGGACACGACCAGCATCGGCTCGTCGCGAAAACCTTTCGCATTGGAGACACTGACATCTTTCAAGCGCAGACCCACGCCGGTGAAGAGCGTCAGCCGGATATCTCCCAAACGGATCTCCCGATCGACGGCCTTCCCGACCTTGGCCACAATCTGATCCTTATACTTGTTCAGAAAGGTTGGCGAGAGCGCGACCAGCGCCGCCATCAGAATCACGATGAGGACCAGAATCCCCACCAGCCATGCCACTGCTTTCTTCATCGTCTCCTCCCGGAATACGCCGGTGCCCCCAACGGCCGAATCGAAGCGCTAGGTCTTCTCCCGGTTCACTTCCACATACTTCATTCTCAGATCGTACAGGACGGCCTCGATAAATTGCTCCTCATCCTTCGCCAGGTTCCCCCGGGTCTTCTCTTGCAGGAGCGCGATGATATCGATGGTCTGTTTGGCCAGCGGCAGATCGGCCTCGGTCTCATGACTCACCGGATTGGGCAGCACCCCCAGATGCATCATCACAGAGCTGCTCAGCGACAGGATCAACGCATTGAAATCGACCTCCGGCAGCGGCTGGTCCTGTCCACCGGTCCGCCTCGGCTCCGCAGACTTGGCTTTCGGCGCGTCTTTCGGCGCCTCAGTCACCCCGTCGGTCGCAGACGTGTCCGCCCGGCCTTCCCCGGCCTCTTCGGCGTCGTGCGTTTTTCGCTTGTCTACAAAAACGAAGCCCTTTCCCTTTTTCTCTTCTTCCGGCATGGTGGCCCCCCGTCTAACGGCTTTTCAGCACAATCGCCCGGAGAGGAACGCATATCCCGGGATCGGCCGACTCAATCGCCCTCCACAGGAAAATCCTCCCTGTCGAGTCTGCATTAATAGCACAGGCACAGGCGTTGCGCAACTCGGACGGACCGCTATAGTGGAAAGGGAATGTCTTGTCCGGGGTCGGCCACAGCAGCGCCGTGGGCGGACGTCTACAGGGCGTAGAGAATGGTCACCTGATAAAACATGAGGAGCACGTAAAAGAGCAATATCATCGAGATGAGGTGTCGCACAAACCTGAAATTCTTGTGCAGACAGAGAATGATCACCCCGATGGCCGTCATGACAAACTTGTAGGAGAAGAATGCATGTTCACTTATGTCCAGAAGGACCCGCATAATCGGATTCCACTCACTGCCCCCTCTGGCAATGATCTGATGGGTGCACAGAGCGTCTATCAGGGAGAGCGCCACAATGAGCAGCAGAACGGCCAGCAGTTTGGCGTTGTAGAGATCGACATAATAGCACTGCCGACTGTCCGTGCCCCGGCGGTTGATCCGTCGCTGGCCGAATAGCGTATACCGGCTGAATGCCGGCGTGGGTTCTCCCCGGCGGTCACTCTTGGTCCGTCGTAAGTCAGTATCGGCCATTGCATGGACACCAACGCCAAGATGATCGTAGTAAGGATGCTTTTTTTCCATTTAATACCCGTAATCAAGATGCAAACGCCTGATAACAACCAGAGGCGCCATCAGAGAGATACATAGTCCCGGAATTTGCAAGATTAATGCCAGAGAGACGGGTCAAAGAAAAAGTGCCCGTAACCACTGGAGTTAGCCCTCGGCAGCGCTCCCTCCGATCTCTTTTCCGGGAAAAGGAGTGCCCAAAAAGGGAAAACAATTTCCCATTTGTGGTATCTTTTTTCCCAGCCTTCCATGGAGAGAAGAATCGTCCTGAGCGGCCCACACGCTCCCCCACCGCGCCTCATCTGCCGAGCCACGATTGTCCTTCATGGCTGCCCCCATTAAAACACATTTGCCGGGAATCGTCGAACGACCGCAGACAACGGCGGAAGCGTCGGGCGTTGCCACTGGAGTATTGTCGCCAAGCGGATCCTCAGGCGTGCAATCCGAAGGGTTCAGCGTGTCTTGTTCTGCCAGCGGGCCAGAAAACGGGGCTTCCGCTCGGGAGGGGCTTCTTCGGCCCACCGCTCTCGCCCGGATATTGCATGAGCAAAGCTATTACGAGGCCGGACAGTCTGCCACATGCGACGTTGCAGAAAATTTTCTGACTTCGAAATATTTCAATATGTCTTCAGCCAGTAAATTTTCTGCGCCTTGCCTGTGGCGCCTCTGTGATCTCTGGGACCTCTCATGACGATCACTCATGTAATATCCGGTCTCGCGGGTCGCTCACTTCCATCTCCCACCACGCGGGAGGGGTGGTCGTACTACAGGAGGAGCCGCACTTGGCGGGATCGTAAATCTTGATCCACGTCGGCGCCTCCGGCGTATGGACGTAGATCCAACCGGCCCCGCTCCGCCGGGATTTCAGATCTTCCGTCCGGGCTGCAAGGAAGTCGGCCGCATCGTCTCCTTCAGCCACGAAAAGGGATGGGAGTCCCTCTTTCGGTGCGTGGACATACCAGGGCCCGGTGGATCTAACCCGGATATTGCATGAGTCAATCTATTGCGAAGCCGGATAGTCTGCCACATCCGGCGTTACAAAAGATTTTCTGACTTCAACATATTTCAATATGTCTTCAGCCAGTAAATCTTCTGCGCCTTGCCTGTGGCGCCTCTACGGCCTCTCATGACGATCACTCATGCAATATCCGGGCTAATCTTCTCGATCAATGCGCCCACCCGTTCCCAGGAGAGCAGTCCTGTCAACGGTCGGCTGTCAGACATGCTCGGAACATAGCACACCTGGGAATCCGGATTCAACGGGGATGTGCACAGACCATGAAGCAGAAAAACAGAAAGGCCCCAGCCGATGACGCGCGAGAGCCCAGTCAATTTGGGGCCTTCCGGAGAAGGCCCCTGAGCCCTGAGCCAACCACATCACCTGATCTCAGGTTATGCGCATTTGGAGTACCCGCAGGCGCGGCAGACGAGACAGCCGCTCTCCCGCTCAACGGTTCCGCCGCACTCGGGGCAGGCATGGCCGATCAGAGACAGGGGGTCGACCGCGACGCGCGAGCCGTTCGCCCCGTTATCGCCGTTGGCACCCGGCTTCTTCATGTACCGCCTTTCGAGAATCCGCGCGATGGCATCGGGGATGGAACGGACCAGTCCGTCCTTCTCGAAGATGGCGTATTCACCACCGATCCCTTTGAGCTGCTCCACAATTTTCTCGACCGCAATACCGTGCCGGAGGGACAGGGAGACCAGGCGTCCGATGGCCTCGGTCTTGGCCATGGTAGACTGACCCGACTTGCCGATGGTCGCGAAGACCTCAAAGGGTTTTTCGTTGAGTTCATTGACTGTGATATAAAGGGTCCCGTGGGCAAGCTTCATCTTGGTGGTGCTGCCCATCAGGGTTCCCGGGCGATCGAGCATACCATCGTCCCCGGGCACCTGGTTCTCATGCATCGCTGCAATCTCCGCAGCGGGACCGGCCGGCTTGCTGCCGTTTCCATTCCCGTTGCCGTTGACCTTACCGTTCATATCTTTCTTGGACTCCTTCTTCAGATTCAGCACCTGCTGCCCCTTGCTGCCGTCCCGGTAGATGGTGACACCCTTGCAACCCGTTTCATAGGCCATCATATAGACCGTCTCCACATCCGTCACCGTGGCGTCGTGGGAGAAGTTCACCGTCTTGCTGACGGCATTGTCCGTATACTTCTGGAAGGCCGCCTGCATCCGGATGTGCCATTCGGGGCTCACGTCGTGCGCGGTGACGAAGATACGTCGCACATCTTCGGGAACCTCTTCAAGATCACCGATCCCGCCGGTTTTGGCAATCGTCTCCATGAGCTCTTCAGAGTAAAAACCGCGGCGGATCGCTTCCTCTCGGAAGGTCTCGTTGACTTCAACCAGTTTGTCGTTGTCCATGACATTGCGGTAATAGGAGAGTGCAAAGAGCGGCTCGATCCCGGAGGAACAGTCGGCGACGATGGAAAGGGTCCCTGTCGGCGCAATCGTGGTGGTGGTGGCATTTCTTATTTGGGGCTGACCGGGTTGATCGTAGAGGCTTCCCTTGAGATTCGGAAATCCCCCGCGCGCCTCGGCCAGTTCCGCCGACGCGGCCCGGGCCTCCTGCCGGATAAAGGCCATGACGGTCTCCGCCAGCCGAACGGCCTCTTCCGAGTTGTACGGTATGCGAAGGGTGATGAGGAGGTCCGCCCACCCCATGACACCCAGGCCGATCTTCCGGTTGCTCCGGACCATATCGGTGATACGCTTGATCGGAAACTTGGACATATCGATCACGTTGTCAAGAAAACGCGCCGAGGTGCGCACCACGCGGGCCAACCGCTCGTAATCGATTTCTGCCACACCGTCGTTGTAGGTCACCATCTTGGCCAGGTTCACCGACCCCAGGTTGCAGGCTTCGTAGGGCAGCAACGGCTGTTCACCGCAGGGATTGGTGCTTTCGATCTCGCCGAGCTTGGGCGTGGGATTGTCCCGGTTGAGCCGGTCCAGGAAGACAATGCCGGGATCACCGCTCTTCCATGCGAGATCGACCACCTCGTTGAAAACCTCCCGCGCGCGCAAGGTCTCGGTCACCTCTTTTGTGCCGGGATCGATGAGGTCATAGTTTCTGTCCGCTTTGACGGCCTCCATAAAGGCCTCCGTAAGCCCCACCGAAAGGTTGAAGTTGTTCAGCGTGCCGTCATTCTCCTTGGCGTGGATGAATTCGACGATATCGGGGTGATCGATGCGGAGGATCCCCATATTGGCCCCGCGCCGGGTGCCTCCCTGTTTGACCTGTTCCGTTGCGGTATTGAAGATGCGCATGAAGGAGATGGGACCCGACGCCACCCCGCCGGTGGACCCAACGGTGGAGTTCTTGCGGCGGATGCGGGAAAAGGAGAAACCCGTTCCTCCGCCGGACTTGTGGATCAGGGCTGCATGCTTGAGGGAATCGAAAATCCCTTCCATCGAATCCTCGACGGGAAGGACGAAGCAGGCTGAGAGCTGCTGCAGTTCCCGCCCGGCATTCATCAGAGTCGGTGAGTTGGGCAGAAACTCGAGCCGGGTCATCAGACGATAAAAGAGGCGCGTCGTTTCCGAAATATCCGCTTTCTTGTCGTAATTGCGCTCGGCCTTGGCAATATTCCCGGCCACCCGCAGGAACATGTCCCGGGGCTTCTCGAGGGGCTTGTTCGACTCGTCTTTTCTGAGATACCGCCTTTCCAGCACGGTGATGGCATTCTCCGACAGCTGCATCGATTCTTTCGTCTCCGGCAGGGGTGCGGAGAACACCATGGGAGGAATGCGCTTGATGCCGTATTTCATCAACTTGGCTTCGATCATCCGCTCCATGACGGCGGCAGGGAGAGGCTTCTCCTTGAAAGCGGCAAACTCCCGTTCGAGATCCCGGCTGATCATGTTGGCCATTTCCACATTTCCGTGGCTTTCACGGAGAAGAACGCTCATGAAATAGTCCCGGTCCCAGGAGGCGGGGGTCGCCGCAGCACTCTTCTCGCACAACTTGCTTCCCGCATCGGTCGCCCTCCTTCCAGCCATAGCGTTTCTCCTTTTCAGTGATCCGCCGTCTCTATCGAAGTAAGGAGCCGACGGGAAAAAACCCCGAATCTCGCAGCCCAAACCCGCTTCCGCAAAAACATCAGAAACAAGGGGTTGCTCAAAAGCGCCCGGAAAACCGTGCCCGCTTCTCCACAAGCCCCCCCCAGCGCCCCCACAACATTTTCACAGCTTTTCCACAAAAACCGCATAATGTTGTATGTGGAAGACCACTATACTACAACATTTTGTGATGTCAAGAAAAAAGAACCCCCGAAGTGATCGAAAATCGCGGTGGGTGCGGTGAAGCCGTATTGGGGGGTGTACAGAGGGGGGCACCCTCGTCTCTGAAGCACTAAAGCTTGCGGCGCTTGAGTCCCAGGATGCCGAGAAGGCCAGTTCCCATCAGGAGAAGAGAGAGAGGTTCCGGGACGGCCACGGGCTCTGTTTCCATGTCGCTCCGTGGAGTTTCGGCGAGGAGATGCGCCGCGGAACTCCCGGGGATAATGTCAAGCTCCCCATCGATCCCGGTGGCATAGACGTACAAACGGCTGTTCTCCTTTTGAGTCCCATCCTGAAAGATCTCGCTCGACGGGGTCAGAAAGAGGCTTTCCACGGCGCTCTCCGCCACGGTGGTGACATGCACCTCGACGTGCTTGCCCCGCGCAGCCACCGTTGCTGCCAACAGGGCCGCAACGCCTGCGACGATGCAACCCTTCAGCCAGCGAGAGCGCCGTCGGGACCGCCTGGATGATGCACGCTTGCGTCTCCGGGAAACCATCATGCCTTCCTTATGCTACCCCTGAGGATTCTGCTTCACACGGCTCGCCCCGAGAACAAAAGCCCCACCGGCGAGGGTGGGGCTTATTTTCCCAGATGCATTGAACCAATCATCGTGTCCGTCTGCTGAGTCCCAGGATGCCGAGCAGACCGGAGCCGAGAAGAAAGAGGGAAGCCGGTTCCGGAATGACTTCAATAATCCTCTCCTCAGCCTCAATCGTGAGTTCCGCATAGTCGATCGAGATCATATCTCTGAAGCTGCCCCCGAACGTGTCGAGAGCGACTTCCAGGGAACCGTCTCCCAGTAGGGCAAGAAACGGCGACAGATCGAACACAGAGAGATTCGGGGTCAGTGGTGTATAGCTGCGCCCGGCGGGCGTGAAAACCTCGTCAAAGGCACCCAGGACTTCAACGCTGTCCAGAGAGAGCCGGTCATCAAGGCCGGCGCCGGCGCCTGCGTCTTCCATATCCAACGTCATAATGGTCAGGGTCGCACTTTGAATCGAATAACCGGTGGGCAAGGAGAAATCATGCCGCCACTGATAGACGTTTATATACTTTGACCAGAAGTCCGTGACCCCATCTGCCGAGGTATGACGGATCTGGTTAACTGCCACAGGCGCCCCGGCAGCCAGATTCGAGCCGAAATTGTCCTTGTCCCCAACCAGACTGGAGATGGTCAGCGCTTCAGCGGACAGAGTCGACATACACAAGAAAATTACCGCAAATAAGAATGCCACAGCTTTCTGCATGATCATCTCTCCTTGAACGAATAAAGAAGGACCGGAAATGGGTGCGCCCTTGCGTCCCCACCGGTCCTGCCTCATCTTCTGTTGTATAGGTAACATCAGGGGGGTTAAGGTCGCGCACGGATGCAGAAAAAACATATAAAATTGCAGAACAGAGTCATTTTTTTTAGGATCTGTCGCAATTCAACGCCCATGGCCAACGTTCGTTATGCTCTTAACTATTTGATATTTCTGGTCTTTTTGCCAGTCACTTCTTTAACGGCGGTTAGCGGGGAAGGGAGGGCCCCCGTTAGAGGATGCTCCTCTAACGGGGCAGACCCTGGAGGGGACGTAGGGCAGAAGACGGAGTGACAGATGACAGATGACGGAGGACGGAAACTTCCAAAGACCGAAGGTGGGTCCTGGTAAATGGGAAATAGAAAATGGTAAATGGGGAAAGGCGGAAGACAGTGAAGAACCGGTGGGCAGTGAAAGACCAGAGGACCGAGTAACAGATGACAGAGGACGGAAACTTCATAAAACGGAAGACGGTGGGCAGATAAAGACCGGAGGACAGAGAAACAGATGACGGAGGACGGAAACTTCATAAGATAGAAGGCGGTGGGCAGATAAAGACCGGAGGACAGAGAAACAGATGACAGAGGACGGAAACTTCATAAGATAGAAGGCGGTGGGCAGTGAGATGGCTACGACAGGATCCTTCTGCAGAATCACAAAAGAGCCCCGCCTTTTCAGGCGGGGCCCTTTGTTTTCGCTCTGCGAGGGGTACTTACGGCCTCTCCGATCCGGAACCATCAGCTTCCCGAATCGGAGGGGAGCCGGTTGCCCGGCTCACTACCGGGCGCTTCTTGAAACCTACTGCTCGAAGCAGTACAAGCGTCTCGAGTTATTGCAGGTGGGGCTTCCAATGTCCGTCCATCCTGATGTGATCGAACCCGGATTACCGGTCCGGCCATTGACCCCGCCTCCGTTGCTGTTCCAGCCGGAGCAGTCCGTACCATTCGGCAAGCCGTCATCGTTGGTGCCCGTCCAGACACCCGGGGGAGCGGTCACCACAACGTTGTTTTCGGTACGATTGATCGCAGCGTCGAGCGACCCGTCCGTGAGGTTCGTCCAGTCGTCCGCTACCTGTGTGGCGGCGGGGTCGACCAGAACATAGGGGAAGGGCGACTGGGTGAAAGCGGCGTCTGGATTGGAGCCGACGACAGCGGCGTCGGACAGCCATGCCTGGTACGTGCCGGGAAGTCCGGCGGCCCCGGCAAGGGTATTACACGTCGCATCGCCACCAGCAATTCCTCCCAGGTTGCCGTCATAAGTCCCACTCGTCACGA
>CALZGC010000138.1 GCA_945786985.1 uncultured Nitrospirota bacterium
AATCACGAACAGAAAGATCATGATCACCCCGTGCAGGGTGAAGATGGCATTGTAGGTCTGGGGCTTGACGATGGTCTCCCCCGGGGTGAGGAGCTCGAGGCGCATCAGGACCCCGAGGGTGACCCCCACCGCGTAGAACACCAGCACCGAACTCAGATAGAGGAGCGCGATTCGCTTGTGGTCGGTGGTGAGAAGCCAGGAGCGGATTCCGCCGTATCGCCCGCTCTCTTCCAGGTAGCTGAGTCCCGATGCATGGGATCCATGGGCAGCGGTCGTCATGTCGCTCATCCCGCCTCCCGATTGGACAGTCTGCCTTTACCCACCAGCACCGCCACCAGGACGAGGGCGAGAAAAATAATCACCGACGCCGTGACCTTGAGGATATTGAACACATAGGTTCGCCCCTCGGGATCGTAGCTGAAACAGAAGAGCAGGGCCCGGCGAATGGTCGGTCCGACCCGGCCCTCGGAGGCCTCCGTCAGTGCCAGCTTAACATCAAGGGGAAGATAGGTCAGCCCGTAAAGATAGCGCACCACCTTGCCTCGCGGCGAGAGCACGATCAGGGCTGCCGGGTGCTCAAAGGCCTCCCCCTGCCGCTGGAAGTTGAACCCGACGGCATCGGTCAACTGGCGGATGGTTGCCGGGTCCCCTGTCAGAAAATGCCACTGCTCCTCGGGAAAGGGCTTGCCAATGGCCTTGAGGAAGTTCTTTTTCCGCTGGCGGGCCACTGCAGGGGTGTCCGTCTCGTCAAAACTGAGGGTGACGACGCTGTAGGGCGCGCCGGGATCGGGGGACAGCCTTCTCAGCAGCTGCGCCACACTGCCCAGAATTCGGGGGCAGACGTTGGGGCAGGTATAGTAAACGAGGGAGAGAATTGTCGGCCGGTCGATGAGCTCCCCCAGCGTGACCGGCTCCCCGGCCTCATCGATAAAGGCAAGATCCAGCGGAACGGTGTCGCCCAGTTTCTCGTCGATTCCGAGGGCGGAGGATTCTGCCGTCGGCGCGGCATGCTGGTGCTTCCCATGCTGCGCATGCTCCCCTTCCGCCCACACGGGAAGCACCGTGATCAGCATGAAGAGGCTGCAGAGGAAGAATTGCTTCACTGTCAACCGTATCCTCCGTATGGGTCGATACTTCACACGTAAGCTGCAAGCATGAACCGGAAATGATTGGGAAAATGGATGTCGCGGCGCATAGCCGTTCACCAATATAGCCAAGGATGCTGATTTTGTACAGTAATTTCTTGCGGAACCGGCTTATGGGGGAACGGCACTATCGGGCACCCGCCAGGGAGAGGTCCCAGACCTTGACGGCGATATCCGGGTTAGAGCAGATCCGATTCGGAGGGTCGCGATGGGGAGTGCTCCGGCAGGGAGCCGATGGAGCGGGAATCCATTTCAAAGAAATCCACTTCTTTCGCACTCTTGACGGGCGCGAACTCGCGGGGCTCACTTCCCTCCTTGAAGCACTCCAGATAGCTCGACTCGGACCCTGTGGAGGGCAGAAGGCCCGTCTCCGCGTCCACCTTCACGAAAATTACGCCCGGCGGAGCGATGAAGGGCTTCTTCTCCCAGTCCCGGGTTACCTCCTTCATGAAGGAGAGCCAGATAGGACCCGCGGCTTTGGATCCGCTTTCGGACTGGCCCAACGGACGCATGTCATCATAGCCGACCCAAACACCGGCCACCAGATCCGGGACGAAACCAAGATAGAGAGCATCGAGAAAATTATTGGTGGTGCCCGTCTTCCCCGCCGTCGGACGGCCCAGCTCTTTCATCTCACGGCCTGTGCCGTATTTGACTACATCCTCCAGCATGTTCGTGACGATATAGGCCAAATCCGGGTCGATGCCGTCGACCACCGGGGGATGATTCTCTTCGACCACGTTGCCGTCATAATCAAGTATCTTTCGAATGAAATATGGCTGGGCCCGCTGACCCCCGTTGGCGAACACCCCATACGCGGCGGTGAGTTCCTGAAGCGTCAGCACAGAGGATCCCAGCGCCAGGGAGTAGTCCATGGCCAGAGGGCTCGTGATGCCAATCCGCTGGGCAAAGTTGATGACGTGGCCTATTCCCACCTTCTGGAGCAGTTTGACCGTCACGACATTGCGCGACTTGGCCAGCGCCACCCGCAGCCGGGTCGGGCCGTAGAATCTTTCGCTGTAGTTGGCCGGTTTCCATTTCTCTTCCATGTTGGGATCCTGGAAGATGACCGGCGTGTCGATGATAATCGATGCCGGCGAAAACCCCTTTTCGATGGCCGCGCCGTAGATAATCGGCTTGAAGGCGGAGCCGGGCTGGCGTTTCGCCTGAACAGCGCGGTTGAACTCGCTCTTCTCGTAGTCATAGCCGCCCACCATCGCCTTGATCTCGCCCGTCCCGGGATTGAGGGCCAGCAGCGCACCCTGAACCTCGGGCTCCTGTTCCAGGGAGAGGGGGAAGGCATCCAGTTTGGCGTCGAAGGGGTGTACCCTGACGAGAATGCGATCACCCGGGCTGATCACGTCGGCGGGATGTTTCGGCTCGATCCAACGGACCCGGTCGGGGTCGCCGGAGCGATCGAGGGGCACCCCCTCCTTGGCCCACTTGAGCCCCTCGAAGGGAAGAAACCCCTGCTCGCCGCGAACGCCCACCCAGGCGCCCTTTGCGGCGACCTTGGTCACCACCCCCTCGAGGATCTGATCCACACAAATGGCCAGCGGGCTCTCGGTCGCATCCCCTCGGGAGGCTTGTGCTTCATCCAACTGCCCGTCGGGGGGCGGCACATCGCCGGATGCTGTACCAAGCGGACCGCGATACCCGTGGCGTTTGTCGTATGCCCGGATGCCGGTGCGCACGGCGACGGTGGCAGCCTGCTGCATCTCCTGATTCATCGTGGTATAGACCTCAAGACCGCTCTGGTAGAGCTTCTGGCTCCCATAGCGCTCCATGAGATAGCGGCGCACGTGCTCGATGAAATAGGCGTTCACATCCCGGCAGATCTCCTTTTCCGCAAGTTTCAACGGCTCCGCCTCGGCGGCATTGCGATCCTCCGCCGTAATGAAGTGCTCGCTCTCCATCCGGCTCAGCACCACTGCGCGCCGCGCCAGGGCTTCTTCCGGCCGCTTGAACGGGTCGAAGCGGCTGGGCGACTTGGGAAGGGACGCGAGGACGGCCATCTCACCCAGAGTCAGCGCACCCGCAGGTTTGCCGAAATAGGTCTGTGCCGCCGCCTCCACGCCGTAGGCGCCGGCCCCGAAATAGATCTGGTTCAGATAAAGCTCCAGGACCTCATCCTTGGAGAAGCGCTGCTCAATGTCCATGGCCAGGAGCATTTCCTTCAGTTTGCGGCGCATTTTCCGCTCCGGGGAGAGGAAGAGGGTCTTGGCCAACTGCTGGGTGATGGTACTCCCCCCCTGGGTGATATGCTTGGCCCGGTAGTTCGCCCAGAACGCCCGGGAGATCCCCTGCAGGTCGATCCCGTTGTGCTGGTAGAACCGCGCGTCCTCCACGGCAATAAAGGCCTTCACCAGAAGATCGGGGACCTCCGCCAGGGGGAGCAGAATTCGCTTTTCTATGTAGAAGGTCCCGATCGGTTTGTCCGCATCGGAGTAGACCGTCGTGATCAGGCTGGGCCGGTAGTCCTTCAGCGCGGCCACATCCGGAAGGTCCTTGCGAAGCTGCAGATAAAAGTGCAGGCCGAAGCCTGCCAGGAAGACCATTCCGACAAAACCCAGGACCGCAAGCACAGAAACCACCCAGAAGAGAAAGGATCTCCGCTTCCTGGACCGTTCCGTTTTCTTTGCTGATTTGTCAACCATCACGTTACCTGGCAAAGTATAGAAAACATCAGCCGACGCGATCGGCCGGATCGGGCACCGTGTGCTCGGCCGCGCCCCCGCTCACCACGACGGCCGTCGTCGTACCGGCCGCGAGGCGATATCCGAAATAGGCCGAAACCAGCACGGCCAGGACGATCGCCATATAGAAGAAGAAGCGCCCCCGGCTCCCCGCCGCGGCCATATCCGCTGCAACACCGGCAGTCACACCTTTGTGCCGGCCTGCGCGATCGGAGCCGCAGGTCGTGCACAGCGGGCGACCCTTGGGCGACACCGGGTGATCCAGAAACCGGCCGCAGGCGATACAATGACGATAGGCCCGTGACTCGCTGGGCTGTGAACTGTCGGGCTCCCTCAAAGGTTCCGGGTTCTGCGCCGGGGGCGTCTCCGCCGGCTCGGCGGGATCATTCCGGTGCACGCGGATGCGAAGCATTGCACCGCAGCTGCGGCATTTCGCCCGAACCTCCTCGCCCGTTAAACGCTCCTCGCTGACACGGTATTCCCTGCCGCAGCCCGTACAACGAATCCGCATGCACAACCCCCGTCGAACAGCCGGTATCGAGCCCGGATATTGCATGATTAAATCTATGACAAGGCCGGGCAGGCCGCCCCATGCTGCGTTACAGAAAATTTCAATATGTCTTCAGCCAGTAAATTTTCTGCGCCTTGCCTGCGGCGCCTCTAGTCGCTTCGGGGCCTCTCATGACGATCACGCATGCAATATCCGGGTGAGTCCTTTCAAAGGGTTACATTATAGCGAACTACCCCCCGGAAGACAATCAAAAAGACCAATGGCCCTGAAAAGCGCCCGAGATTCCGGCGTTGAATCGTGTGAAAGCCCGTGATAGAGTGGCTTTCGGGACCGCGGGCCGCTTGTTCGGGCGGGCACCGCAGGAGTTGTGATGGTGCGGATGCGACAGTTGGGACAGTTATTTCTGTTTGGTTTTGAGGGCCTTGAGCCGAATTCTCACATTGTCCGGATGATCGGCCAACACGGCATCGGGGGCGTCATCCTGTTTTCCCGCAACATCCGGGACCCGCGACAGACGGCGCGGCTCATCCAGTCGCTTCAGGCGGCCTCGGAGACACCCCTTTTCATCGGAATCGACGAGGAAGGCGGGCGGGTCTCTCGACTCTGTGCTCCCTTTACCGCGTACCCCGGCAACCGGGCGGTGGGGCTCTCCGGCTCCCCCGAGCTGGCCTACGACTTCGGGCAGGCCCTGGCCGAGGAACTTTCGGCCGTCGGGATCAATCTCGATTTCGCCCCGGTGCTCGACGTTGACACCCGCCCGGACAACCCGGTCATCGGCACACGGGCCTTCGGGGACGACCCGGAGCAGGTGGCCGCGCTCGGATGCGCCCTGATCCGGGGGCTGCAGGATAACGGGGTGCTCGCCTGCGGCAAGCACTTTCCCGGCCACGGCGACACCGCGCTCGACTCCCACCACGACCTGCCGAGAGTGCCGCACGGCGAAGCGAGGCTCCGGCAAATCGAAATGGTCCCTTTTGCGCGAGCCATCGCGGGCGGCGTTGAAACCATCATGACGGCCCATGTCGTCTACACCGGCATCGATCCCGACCGGCCGGCCACCCTGTCGCCCAGGATCATCCAGCGGATGCTCCGCGAGGAGCTCGGCTTCAACGGCGTTGTCTTCAGCGATGATCTGGAAATGAAGGCCGTGGCGGCACCATGGGGGATTGAACAATCGTGCGTCCTCGCGCTCCAGGCGGGCGTCGATATCCTGACCATCTGCCACAACCCCGTCCAGCAGGAAAAAGGCCTGCAGGCCGTGAGGCGCGCCGTCGAAGAGGGGGACGTGTCCCGGGAACGGATCGAAGCCGCGCTCGGCAGGGTCCTCGATCTCAAACGCAGACGGCTCGGAATACCGTTCAAAGCCGACCCCGCAGCCATCCGAAAGCATGTCGGCTCGCAGGCCCACCGAAAGCTGGCCACCCGAATGGAGAGGTATCTGCGGGCGTGACCGGTCTCGGTGGGCTTCTTGGGGTCGGACCACGCTACGGAGTCTTTTCTGCTGGCGGTATCTACTCGAAATAGGAGCAGTACCGGATCAGGCGGACCACATCGTGGTGCCAGGCGTCCCACTTTTCCAACAGAATTTCGGCGGGGGTTTTTCCTTTTTTCAGGACGAGCGCCTCGATGGGAGCCAGGAAATCCGTCTCTTCGCCCTGGCGGCGAAGCCCTTCCGAGGCTATCCGGATGAGCTCCCGGGCGGCTCCCAGAATGGGCTTGCCCCGGACTCGGGCCTGCAGCCCCTGACGACAGATGTCGCGGTGCAGGGTCAACCTCTCCTCGAAGCGCCAGTCGCGAACAAGCGCCCAGGCGGCGCGGCGGGCGCCATCCTCGTAGAGAATCCCGGTCCAGAGCGCCGGCACGGAGAGGACCAGGTGCGGCGGCTGGGCATCGGCGCCGCGCACTTCGAGATACTGCTTGAGCCGCACTTCGGGAAAGAGGGTGCTCTGATGCAGGTCCCAGTCCTCCCGGGTGGCACGGAGTCCCGCATGCCCGTGCGCCAGGAAATGACCGAAGGGTATCCCGTCCATCGGAATCCAACACCCGTCGCGAACGACAAACATCATCGGCACCTGCAGCGCATAGCGAAGGTAGTCTTCAAAGGACGCCCCCTCGTCAAAAACGAAGGAGAGCAGGCCGCAGCGGTCGGGATCGGTGTGGTGCCAGACATGTTCGCGGCGCGTGAGAAAGCCGTTGGGCCTGCCGCCGGAGAGGGGCGAGTGGGCGAAGATGGCGGAAACCAGAGTGGTGATGCCCATGGCCGTGCGGAGCTTGTCCATGGCATCGGCTTCGTCGGCGTAGTCCAGATTGACCTGAACGGTGGCGGTCGCCTTCATCATGGCCTGGGAGAGCGCGCCTTTCTCCTTGAGGTACGGAGCCATGATCGCATAGCGGCACTTGTCGACAAAGGGAATCTCTTCGGTCCGACTCACGGGGTGCATGCCGATGCCTATGAAATCAACGCCCCAGTCGCGCGTGACCGAGCGGAGCCTCCCGACGTAATGGGCCAGTTCCACTGTCACCGTCCGGAGGTTTGGCTGCGGTGCACCCGACAGTTCGATCTGCGCGCCGGGCTCAATGGTGATGTTGGACTCATCCTGTCCGATCAGGCAGATCAGCTGATCGCCCTCGCACAGGGGAGACCATTTGGGATCCTCCAGCATCCTCTCCAGGATCCGGCGGATGCCGCGCGTCCCGTCAAAGGGAACGGCCTTGCCGCTGACGGCCTCGACGCCGAAGAGCTCATACTCGCCTCCAACACGGTGCTCCGATGCCGGCTTGGCTCCGGCGTCAAAGTAGCGAAGCAGGTCCTCATAGCAAAGGGGCGCCGGATCCGGTGCCGTTGTCATGCCAAAACCCCCCAACGGGTTGTTTGTTGACTGGAATCCCTCACTCTGATAATGTGAGCAGTCGTTGCATTATAGGCGATGAGGGCCGCCTTGTCAGCAGAAATGATCGCACGGCGCAATGAGGCGGCAGGAATTCGGGCGCGCGGCGGCAGACTGACCAACACGGAAGACTCCCATGGGACGCCTGAAACTCGGGTTCATCATGGACCCCATCGAGACCATCCGCACCGAGGAGGACTCGACTTACCTCTTCATGCTGGAGGCCCAGCACCGCGGACATGCGCTTTTTTACATGACCGTACCGGACCTCTGCCTCTGCGATCGTACACCCACTGCCGAGGCATCCCCCATCGAAGTTTTTCGGACAGAGGATTATTATCAGCTCGGCAAGGCGACGCGGCTCTCTTTGAACGACCTCGATGCGGTCCTGATGCGCAAGGACCCGCCCTTTAATATGGATTATTACCTGGCCACGCTGATCCTGGACCACGTCCATTCGGAGACGCTGGTCATGAACAGCTCCCGGGGGCTCCGGAACAACAATGAAAAAGTCTCCACGCTGCAATTCCCGGACCTGACACCTGAGACTCTCATCACACATCGTATTTCCCACCTCCAGAAATTTCTCGACGAGATGGGCGGCGAAATGATCGTCAAATCCCTCTACCGCTCCTATGGACGGGAAATCCTCCATGTCCGGCGGGGCAGCGTCAACTGCAACACCCTCCTGGAGATGGCCACCAACGACGAGACCCGCTTCGTCATGGCCCAGCGCTACATTCGCGACGTGGTGCAGGGTGACAAGCGGATCATCCTGCTCAACGGGGAGTCCATCGGTGCGGTACTCTGGCTGCCGCCCGAGGGCACCGGGGAGCACCCGCCCATCCGAACCCCCTGGCGCGAGACGAAAACGGATCTCACCGCTCGGGAGCAGGAAGTCTGCCGGACCCTGGCTCCCTTCCTGAGGGAGCATGGCCTCTACTTTGCGGGGATCGATATGATCGGCGGATACCTCACCGAAATCAACATCACCAGCCCCACCTGCCTGCCTGAGATCAACCGGCTGAACAACGACTGCCTCGAAGCAAAGGTCATCGACTTCGTGGAGGAACGCTCCCGCCGGAATTCCTGAAACGCCTCCTTTTTCCCGGGGAGCAGATTCGTCAAAGACCGCACGCCTGACGCGGATATTGCATGACTGATCGTGATGAGAGGTCCCAGAGATACTAGACGCGCCACAGGCAAGGCGCAGAAAATTTACTGGCTGAAGACATATTGAAATATTTCACGTGGCTCTGTTCGAAAATATGGTGAAGTATCGAGAGGATCGTAGCGCGACTTCCTCAAGGCGCGCGACTCAGGCGTATCCCCTGCGGTACGTCGCAGGGAGCGCATCCCAAGATACCTTAATGTATACGCCGCCGCTGGCGGCATGAATCAGAGTGAAGCGGGAGAATGGCCCGGTGAAGGAAGTCCTTCGCCGGGGAA
>CALZGC010000139.1 GCA_945786985.1 uncultured Nitrospirota bacterium
ATCACCATGGTCTTCGAAATCCTGGAAGATTTACAGCGGGGCGAGGGAAAGACGATCATCATGGTGGAGCAGAATGCCAGAAAGGGGCTGGAGTTTGCCGATATCGGCTACGTGCTCGTTTCAGGCCAATTGGCCATGGCCGGTCGGGGCAATGACCTGCTGGAGGACCCCGAGGTGGGGCGTCTCTTTCTGGGCGGATAGGCGTGTTGCAAGAGGGCCGACCGCATGACACGTTGATTTTGCCGGCTGCGCCTCCCCCTTCTCGTAGTGCAATAAGCGTTATAAACCACCCTGCAGGGCTTCGGCAATGGCCGCTCCCAAGGCCGCCGTCGTGGCCCTCCCGCCCATGTCGGGCGTCCGGAAGCCCGGTTCCTGCAAGACCGTCTCGATGGCACCTTCCACCGCTGCAGCCGCCTCGGGATGACCCAGGTGATCGAGCATCAGCGCTCCGGACCAGATCTGACCGATGGGGTTGGCGATCCCCTTCCCCGCAATGTCCGGTGCCGAGCCGTGCACCGGCTCGAACATGGAGGGGTGTTTTCGATCCGGATTGATGTTGGCCGACGGGGCGATGCCGATGGTTCCTGCCACAGCCGGCCCGAGGTCAGAGAGAATGTCCCCAAACAGGTTGCTGCCCACCACCACATCGAACCAGTCGGGATGGAGAACAAAGTGGGCGGCGAGAATATCGATATGAAATTGGTCGGTCCGGATGTCAGGGTATGCCGCGGCGATGGTGGCGAACCGCTCGTCCCAAAACGGCATGGTGTGAATGATGCCGTTGGACTTGGTGGCGGAGGTGACATGTTTGGCGTCCCGCCGTCGGGCAAGTTCGAAGGCGTAGCGCAGCACCCGGTCCACCCCCCCCCGCGTGAAGATCGACTCCTGAATCACCGTCTCCGCGTCCGTCCCGCCATAGAGACGCCCGCCGATCTCTGAGTACTCGCCCTCATTGTTCTCGCGAACCACCATAAAATCGATGTCGGCAGGGCCCCGGTCTTTCAACGGGGAGGACACGCCCTTCAAGAGGCGCACGGGACGCAGGTTGATGAATTGCTCCATCTGGCGGCGTATCGGAATGAGCAGCCCCCACAGTGAGACGTGGTCGGGCACCCCGGGGAATCCCACGGCACCGAGGAAGATCGCGTCACTCTGGTTGAGCTGCGCCATGCCGTCTTCGGGCATCATCCGGCCGGTGCGTTTGTAGGTCTCACAACTCCAGGGGTATTCGTCCCATCGGAACCGGATGTCGAAACGGCGCCCCACCGCCTCCAGAACCCGAAGCCCCTCGGGGACGACCTCTTGTCCGATCCCGTCACCGGAAATCACGGCAATGCGATAATCCGTCATGGCTGCATCATCCCTTCGCAGTGTCTGCACGCCGGCCGTGTGGCGGCCCGACGTTTTTTCATGCGCGCGTTACGGCAGCAGCCCGGCGTGCTGAAGGATATTTCTGATCTCCGCCTTCTCGGCGTCGGTCGACGGAAGGAGCGGCGGTCTCGGATCGCCGCCGAAGTAGCCGAGCAGATCGAGGGCCGCCTTCAGCCCGGCCACGCCGTAGGTGGCGGTGATGGCCTTGTTCACCGGAATCATCTCGCGCTGCAGCGGGCGAGCTTTCTCGAAGCGCCCCTGTCGCACCTGTTCGAAGATGCTCACGCATTGCGCCGGGGCAATGTTGGCCAGGGCTAGAATCCCACCGGCGCAGCCGAGACTCAGCCCGGCGAAGAGCACACTGGCCGTCCCGACCAACACACTGAAATCCCCGGGAACATGATTCAGATACTCGCCGAGCTGCGCCACGTTGCCGGCACTGTCCTTGATGCCGATGATATTGGGGTGCTCCGCCAACCGTGCAACCAGTGGGGCAGTTATATTGAGATGGGTAAACTTGGGGACATTGTATAGAATAATCGGCACGGGAGCGTCATCGGCTATGGTCCGGTAGTGACGCTCCAGTGCGGCCTCATGCATCCGCCCCCCGAAGAAATAGGGGGTGATCACCAGGGCCGCCTGCGCTCCCAACTTGGCACAGTCCCGGGTCAGCCGAAGGGTCTCTTCCGTCGACTCGCAACCCGTGCCTGCGATCACCGGCTTGGCCGTCGGGGCCGATCGGGCGACGGTTTCAACCACCCGTCGTTTTTCCTTCTCCGAGAGATAGACAAACTCCCCGTTGGATCCGAGCACGACAAATCCGTGAATCCCCGTGCGCCCCCACTTTTCAACATTCGCAGCCAATCGATCATACGCGACCGTTCCATCGAGAAAGGGTGTTGCGATGGGAGGAAAGATGCCGTGTAGAGTCACGCTAGCCACACTGGTACCCCTTCGCGTCATGACAGCACGCACCCAGATAAAGACCGTATCAGACAGGCACTGTCGAGGGAGTGCCCCTGGATTCCTGCAACTTTCTCCGGGAGGGCTGAGGCGTATACTCGAAATCGAAAGACTCGGCAATCCGAGCCCAGCCACAAACTTCTTATACCATCAGCGCCGCGTGCCTCTGTCTGGCCTCTCAGCCGTTCCCTTCGACTATGACTGCTGCGGCAATGTTGTGCCCCTGAGATACTCGCCCGGCAAGAGTCTCTCCTTGTGGAGGAGCGTTTTGAGGCGTTCCGTAATGTCCGAGGCCATGAGCCGTTCGAAACGAATGTCCAGTACGTAGGCTTTGACCTTGAAGCGGCTCAAAAAAGTGTAATCAAAGTGGTCCTCCACCAGGACCTCTATCGGTTTTTTCAAAAAGGTGTAAGGCGAACTCACGGCGGCTCTCCACGCAAGGGATTTTACGCGCTGAACAGGAACGCCGGCCGGCAGGACAAACTCCACCACCACCATTTCGACCAGGGCTCCCCGATTGGCGTTGGAAACGGGCTGCTTGATCACCTCGGCGTTCGGGATGGCCACCACATTGTCTTCGAAGGTCCTCAGGTTCGTGACGATGAGGTCCACCTCGGCCACTTCCCCGTAGTGCTCTCCAATCTGCACCATATCACCGACGCGAAAGAGAGGCTTGAATGTCATGCCAATCCCGGCAAGGACATTGCGGATCAAGTCCTGTGCCGCCAGTCCGACGGCAATGCCGCTGGAAGCCAGAACAGCCAGGACAACATTCTTGGAGGGATGAAGAATGACAAATAGGATGACGGCAACGGCGCCGGTCCAGATCGCCAGGCGCAGCACCGGGAAAACCCCGGTGATCTGCAGCCGGTAGCGGTTGAACTTCTGCGCCAGCCGCTCGAGGAGCAGCCTCAGAACTCTGGCGGCGCCCCACGCCGCTGCGAGGACCAGCGCGATCTTGATCAGGTGAGCCGCCGAGAAAAGTTCTACCAGTTCGTTCAGAAGGTTTGTTTGCATAGTCGCGTCCAGGGCTCTCGCTTTCAATAAATGAGATGCGCCGCGTCCAGAAAGACCGAAGCGGCCGCGCAGAAGATCGGCTCGATCCTGTAAATCGACTCGAGATCGTCCCCGCCGGGAGAGGATCTGTTCAGCAGCCGCTGACGATGCAGCGCGTCCAGCTGAAGGCGGCTCTTACGCGCGTCCTGCTGGAATATTTCGCTGTGCTCACGGGCGGTGAGGCACCCGTGGGCCTGTAGTTCGGCCAAGGCAAAAAGCGCTGCGGTGTCGAGCTCCTTGAGAAGGGAAAAATCAATTCCTGCACCCGGATCGAGCACGACCTCTTTGAGCGACGGGTCCGGGGTGCTGAATGCATTCCAATAGAACAGGGCCGCCGGCATGTTCCCCTTGGAGAGAGCGAAAAGGTGCTCCAGGAAACACTCCGCACTGGACGCTGCTTTGTTGTTGTTCCCGTCGGGACCCTTGGATGCCTCCCCTCTCTTGTCACTTGGCTCGAGGGCATAAAAGACCAACGGCACCGTTGCGGCAGCCAAACGCCTCTTCATGACAGCCACAAACTCTTCGCGGTTGAAGTAGGGAAGCTCAATGACTGAGCTAAAGTGAGCACGCATCCCGAAGAGATAATCAAGCCGTCGCCAGGCCTGTTCCTTCAAAGAGACCACCCAGAGGCAGTCTGCCTGTGTGGCGGCCACAAGAGAGACAAAGGCCTCCGCCGTCCCTATGGCGTCCGGCGTTCGGAGCAACACGCGCTGTGCGTTATCTACAAGAATAATGCGCCGTTCTTCCCGACGCAGAAGGAGAGCCATCTCCTCCACGGCCGAGACCGTTTCGGCCATGTCCAAGGAGACCGACAGGGTCTGGATCAGATCCGTCTCCGTGCGGACGCGATGCTCCAGGGTGACCCGTGTCACCCCATCGCGACCCGTTAACTCCGACGCCATCCGGTTGAGCAAAGTCGTGCGCCCGACGCCATCGGGTCCCACCAGAGCAATGGCACCAATCCGGGACGCCTCCCAGGCCGAGACCGCGTCACACAAAGCCGCCAGGGCACTTTCACGCCCGGCAAAGAGCGGGCTTTGCCCATTGAGAGGGCGGTTCTCAAAGAGTTCCCGGAACGCCTCGGGGAGGCCTGTCGTGCGGGCATAGGCCCCCTGGCAGTCGGGCAGGCAGGGCTGTGCCGCGACGCCTGTCTTACCTGGGTCCGCCTTCTCGGCCCGATGCCTCGACTCAGCGGAAGGCCTGATATGATCTTGCAGTCCGTGCAACCACGCCCGGCCGCCGGCAAGACTCTCCCGCCACAGCTCGCCGATTTTCATGGAGAGCCCTTTACGTTTACAACCACCGTTTTCTTCGGAAATAGACCAGCATGACAATACCGACCACGATCATCAGGACCCAGACGGCCAGATAGCCCCAGGGCCATTTCAGCTCCGGCATGTACTCGAAGTTCATGCCGTAAATCCCCGCAATAAATGTCAGAGGTATGAAGATGGTTGCGATGATCGTCAGCACCTTCATGACTTCGTTCATTCTGTTGCTGATACTGGACAAATAGAGATCGAGCATGCCCGAGAGCATGTCCCGATAGGTCTCGACGGTGTCCGCGGCCTGGATGGTATGGTCGTAAACATCGCGCAGGAAAAGCTGGGTGCTCTCCTGCACGAGTTCGGACTCATCCCGTTCGAGGCTTCCGATGACCTCCCGCAGGGGCCAGACCGATTTACGCAGAAGAATCATCTCCCGCTTGAGCTCGTGGACCCGGTGCAGCGCCTCAGTCCCCGGGTGGTCCAACATCTCGTTTTCTATCTCCTCAATCTGTTCACCGATCCGCTCAAGAATAGAGAAGTAGCTGTCCACGGTGGCGTCGAGGAGGGCATAGAGCAGATAATCGGCGCCCGACCGGCGGACACGGCCTTTGGCTTTGCGGATCCTATCACGTACCGTGTCGAAGACATCTTTTTCCATCTCCTGAATGGAGAGCACGTAGTTGCTGCCAAGAATCAGGCTGACCTGCTCCTGGGTGATGTGATTGGCTTCCTCATCGAAATAGAACATCTTGAGAACCACGTAGATGTACGCATCAAAATCTTCCACCTTGGGTCGCTGACCCGTATGGACGATGTCTTCCAGGGTGAGGGGATGCAAGTTGAGCTGCTTTCCTATTTGCTCGATCATTCCGACGTCATGCAGACCGCAGACATCGACCCAGGTGACCCCCGGTTTTTCCTTGAGGTCGATGCATCCATCCACCATATCCACGCGCTGTTCTTCAAAGCGCATCTCGTCATACGCCATGCACCGGACGATCACTTGGTCGAGCTTCCGCTCTCCGATGTGCACGAGTGTTCCCGGCGGCAAACCGGCTTTTTCTGATCTTCTTGTCGTGAGATACCGCATGGTCCTTTGCCTGAAGCGTCACGCCCCCCGTGCCTTTGGCCATCGGAGACGGCGGGTACAATTCTCGACCAACATACCACCGGACCGTGAAATGTGCAAGAAGATGGCGGCCGCCGCAGCGCACGGAGTGCGGGACGTATGGGATTTCAGTTGCCGAAACCCATAAGCTGGCGTATATTTGCCAAACAGAAAATCCAACGGGAGGCTGGGACAGGATGATGGAAATTGGGAAACTCAGAAGTGAAGGCACAGCATCCGGTGCGTCGCCCCGCATGGGCAGAGCGCTGATGGCACTGTCCGTTACACTGATCGCGACTTTTTTCTATTGGGCCGGCATGAGCGCCGCTGAGGAAGAAGCGAAGACGGCCAAAGCCCCGCAGTTTCCGGGAATCGCCGAGTTGGTTCCTCGCTACTCGGAACTTACTGAACGGGCGGCTGCTACCTCCAAACAACTGCAGGAGCTGGAGGATACGGCGCGCGTCCAGGCCAGAATCGAGGAGATCAAGACCGAAGTTCAGAGCACCGCGACCAAAATCGGGGCGCTGAACCAAATAGCGGAATGGAACACGGATCGCCTCCTGGGGTTTCGGGATCGCCTGAGCAGGCAAAAGGACGCGTCCGAAAAGCAGCTCGAGGCCCTGACCGAACGGCTCGCCAGTCTGGAGGAGATCCGCCAGCAGTGGCACACCGAACAGCAATTCTGGAAAGAGTGGCTCGGTTTTCTTAACACCGGGGACGTAGCGGTGCCTCAGGATACTTTTCGCAATGCCCAGGAAACCATCGGCGGACTTCTCAACCGACTTTCAGGGACGTCCGGACCGCTTGTCGCGCTGCAGAAGGAACTCATACAGCAGAAGGACGAGAGCATCCGGCTGATTAAGCAGATGGATCAAACCCTGAGCGGCATTCGCCAGGAGGTGTTCCGAAAGAACGCTCGCTCCTTTGCCAATAAGGAATTCTACGGTCAGTTCAACGGGGAGCTGTGGGCCGCCTTGAAGCAGGGGCTGACCCGGGGCCTGGAGGTGGACCCCGGATTTTTCTCACGACAGGGGTGGCTCGCGCTCGTCCAGATACTCCTCGTCGTGGCTATGGCCCTCTTTGTGACGAAGCAGCGCGACCGGGCCAAAGATACCCCCGAGTGGCAGTACGTCCTCCGCCATCCCTGGGCCACCGGCATCTTCACTTCCGTGGCCGGCTTGAGCTGGCTCTATCACGATCCGCCACACACATGGCGTCTACTCCTCTGGCTGCTTGCGGCCGCGTCCTTCTCAGTACTCATTTCGGGCCTTGTCCGCAATCCACTCAAGCGCCTGACGATTTACCTCCTGGCAACACTCTTCGTAGGGACCCTGGCGCTCAAAATCATGGCCCTGCCTGTGCCGCTCTACCGCATCTATGTGGCACTCGTGTCGCTGCTGGGACTGCTGCTGCTTTTCGTTATTTCACGCAAGGAGCTGCAGGCGAAGAAGCCAACGGCCTCGGGGTTCATGGTCACCCTCCGGGTGGGCGCTTTGACGCTCCTGGTCACCCTGCTCACCCAGTTCGCAGGGTACACCGCCCTCTCCTTTCACCTGATCGAATCGTCGGTCACGTCGGTCTTCATTGTTCTGCTCGCCGCCATGGTGCTGCGACTCGGGCGCGGGGCCATCGACTATTTCCTGGTCCACTCGGTGGCGGTTCGCAAGCAGCTGGCTCGGAGCCTGACGAAGGAATTGAGCATAAAACTAAAGAATTTCCTGCAGGTTGTCGTCATTGCCTGGACGGGCTTCTATCTGCTGCTGCTCTGGGGTGCCTACGATTCGGTGAAACAGACCTGGACGCGCCTGATCGGCGTGACCGTCAGCCTCGGCGAGGTGCGGATCACCGTCGGAATGCTCCTCTTCGCCGGCCTGGTAATTTACGCCACCATTCTGCTCTCCCTGGCGATCCGCGCCTTCCTGGAATCCAAGGTCTTCCCCCGACAGCACTTCGACCGGGGCGTGCGCGATGCCATCAGCAAGCTGCTTCACTATTTCCTCATTTTCATCGGCTTCCTGCTCGCCATGTCTCTGGCGGGCATCGAAATGAAGAATTTCGCCGTCCTTGCGGGGGCCTTCGGCATCGGTATCGGGTTCGGACTGCAGAATATCGTGAACAATTTCGTCAGCGGGATCATCCTGCTCTTCGAACGGCCCGTCAAGGTGGGCGACCTGCTGGTCCTGGACGGGGAGTGGGGCACGGTCAAGAGGATCGGACTCCGCTCGACCATCATCGAAACGCTGGATCAGTCGGAAATCATTGTTCCCAATTCCCAGATCATTCAGGAGAAGGTAACCAACTGGACGCTTTCCACATCGATCAGCCGTATTGTGGTGCCGGTGGGCGTCGCGTACGGCAGCGATGTGCCGCTGGTGCTGCGCATTCTTCTGGAGGCCGCCGGCAATCACCCCCTGACCCTGCCCGAACCAAAGTCCTCCGCCATCTTCACCGGCTTCGGGGAAAGCTCTCTGGACTTTGAACTGCGCCTGTGGATAGCTGATGTGACGCAACGCCTGCCCGTTAAAAGTGAAATTCTACAGCATATCGATCGGCGGTTCCGTGAAGAGGGGGTCGAGATTCCCTTTCCGCAGCGGGATCTGCATCTGCGCAGTGTGGATACAGAGGCCGGTGAAGGCTTGGGGCTCGGCCCGGGCAGAGCCGAGGGGACTGAGCCCTCCTGATCCGCTGCTTCCACCGGACCGTCGGCAGTGGGCAATCTGCGGGGCTGCCCAATCAGTTCATCCAGGTTGCCTCTACACTACTCTCCTTTCTTCAAAAGAGCCCGGACTTCCCGGCCGAGGGCGATTTTCCTCTTGGCCACATAGCCTTCGTGATTCTTCTCGATGTCGGAGAGCTTGTAATAGTAGTTGACCATGATCCCGTAGGATCCTTCAATCCCTGTCTCCGAAACATTGGCGAGCCAGTTGATACGCTCGAGACGGGCACCATTGTTGAGGTGAAAGTGGGCCACCGGATCGAGCGAGCGCCCTGCCGTTCCCCCCGCCGCCAGGTATCGGGCACACAGACGCAACAAGATGGGCTTCAGCCAGGCGGCCGCGGCTGGATCCGCGTGCCACGGGCCTGCCAGAACCTCCTGCAGCCGCAGCGCGACGTTTCCATCGTCGCAGTGCTCCTGGATGGTGTGGCGCTCGTCTGTCGTCAGAAGCCCCTCTTCTCCCTTTACAAGACGGGGCTCCAGCCAGCCGCGCAAGCCCGGCACCGGGGAGAGGGTGGCAAAATGTTTCAGAGTCCTGCGTTCCCGGGAGAGCTTCTCCACCACGGTCTTGATGAGAAAGTTCCCGAGATGGATTCCGGACAAGCCTGGCTGCGTGTTGGTGATGGAGTAGAAAATGGCAGTGGTCGGCCGGGGTGTGTCGGTCTCCTGTGCTTCGGTCTCCAGAAGGACTGCAATATTGTCGCTCATTTTGTCCACCAGGGCCACTTCCACGAAGATGAGCGGCTCACCGGGCATCTTGTTGTGAAAGAAAGCAAAACAGAGGCGGTCCGACGCAAGTCGTTTTCTCAGGTCGTCCCAGGACGCAATCTTGTGAACCGCTTCGTATGCAATGAGCTTCTCCAGAAGCGCCGCCGATGATTCCCAGGTAATCTCGCGCAAATCCAACAGGCCCACATCAAACCAGGATGCCAGAATCTCCTTGAGATCCAGCGAGAGCTTGTACAGACCGGGGTCTTCTTTGGCTTGGGCCTGCAAAGCGGCCCGCATATCAATCAAAAATTTGAGTCCATTGGGAAGTGATGCAAACTGCTTCAACAGCCGGGCGCGCGGCGGTACCAGCGCTTCTTTCAGGGCGATTTCCGCGCGGGTTCGGTCCTCCCGGGTTTGGGCCCCCTGCCAAACCTGTAGGCGCGTCCGGAGCAGTTCACCGTCCGTATCGAAGTCGCGGGCCAGCGTTTCGTGAAAGATCCGCCTCTCCGCTTCCGACAAATTCAGATAGAGGGTGCCAAGCTCTACCGTGTGGGCGCGGGCGGACACGTCACCCCCTTTGGCATCAATACACTCGCGAATGGCCGCAGCGATACGCTCGTCTTTGGCAACCCGAACCTGGGTCCCTTCGGCTCCGCCGAACCGAAGTTTGGCCGCGCTCTTGAGACCATCCCAGGCCTTCTTCAACTCGCCGATGGTGAGTCGATTGAATACGCTCAGATGTCGGGACGGGTCTCTCTCCTGTATATCGGCCATGCCTGCCTCCCGCCTGCACCTCGAAGTCTTCAGAGCTGCAACGAAGCGCTCACGTAAAGTGCGTCTTTACCGCTTCGTTGAGGACCTTCCCCATGGTATTGCCGGGCAGCTCGCTCAGGAACCGTATTTCCTTGGGGCATTTCCAATCATGCAGATGCCGCTTGCAGTGGTCGCGGCGAGTCTCATCGGTACGACAGCAGATAGATCCGACCCCGTCTCGGATAGACCAGGACGAGACTCCCTTTGTCCAGGTAACCCCGCTCACCGACGGTGTCATCCTCGAGGAGAAACCAGCGGTCTTCATCGGACGTTATCAGTTCGTTTCCCCGGAGCGTGAAAAAGGGGTGAGGTCTCCCCGCGAGATGGAACCGGGCATTGATGGTATCTTTCGCCACAAGTGAGGCCACGCGTTTCTTTGTGCGACCGTCTCCTTGGCCCCAACGGGCAGCGCCTGATAAAGGATGTATCGATTCGGCGTGGTGCTGCCCACCTTGTATTTCAGGGAAAAGCCCGCAGCAGGAAGTGTCAAACCGGTCACCCCGTTGAATTGGGTGCGAACGAACCGTTGAAAAGTAAACAGGACGGGGCATAGCAACAAAACGATCAACGGAACCAACCAGCCCCGTTCAACAGATGGCGGTTTTCGAGTCACTGTCTCCCTCTCCTCCTTTGCTCCCGGCCCCTGCAACGTTCTGCCCGACAAACGCGCGCTTGTCACAGCCCTTCGTCGCTGTTGATCAGAACGACCTTGATGCGGCCCCCGGGATGAGACTTCTCCGTGATGCACCAGGTATTGCAGATGCGGTCGGGGCTGTCGCAGTCGGTGCAGCGGGACGTCTCCTGGCAGGGTATCTGCAAATGATGATGCCGCATGGCGTTGAGCGGGGCTGCCACATTGCGGATCCGCTGCATCCCCTCGGCAACACTGGACACGATCTTGTTCCGCCCGATGAAAAGCACCACGTATTTCGGCCCGAAGGTGATGGCGCTCACGCGGTTGCCGACCATGTCCAGGTTCACCAGTTTCCCCGTCTCCGTGACCGCATTGGTACCGGCCAGAAAGAGATCCACCCCCAACGCCTCTCTACGGCGCGCCAGGATCTTCTCGCGCGGCAGACTCTCGGAGAAGGTTTCGATCACGTGAAGGCCGGTCTTTTCTTTCAGCGCGTCCAGAACGCCGGTCGCATAGAGGGTAAGAGAGTCGCCCCAGGAGACACTTTTTGCACCGAGACCGGGGAGAATCTTGTCAAGGGTGATCTCCCTGGCTTCCGCACAATGGGCCGCGAGATAAACTTCGAAGTGGTTCTTCTCCAAGGCACGCCGGCAGGTTTCCAGTCGATGCCGACCGATTGTTTCAGAGCAATCTTCCATGGCGTCCTTCATCTGCCCGGCTCGTATCCCTCATATTGCGGCAGATCCCCCGTGATTTCTTCCCAGTTCGCTTTGGACGTCGCAAAGATATGGGCCATGGGCCTCTGCCTGATCTCCGACTCGATGGTGCCCAGTCGCACACGTACCTGGTCCGGCACGGCTTCCTGCCTGCTCATGATAGGCGATCCGCAAACGCTGCAGAAGTACTTCGTCCGCCCCGGTGAGAACTCGTATCCCGTCAGCGACTCCAGACCGGACACAATCCGGAAGCCGTCGGCATGGACAATGCCGTTTGCGGCGAAGGCGCTCCCCTGCGCCTTGCGGCACCGGGAACAATGACAATAGACAATGTTGTGAATCCCGCCGGTGATCTCAAAACGCACCGCACCGCAAAGACACCCCCCTTCATACATAGGAACCAACCTCCCCGTTGGACGAAGGAGACAACATGGCCCGCACCGTTTCCAAGCCCCCGCCCGAGTCTTTAGTCTCATCGGATCTTACGGATATCATATACAAAGGGCGGGCGCTTGTACAGCGCCAGAAGACAGAAACGGGAAATTGAAAATAGGAAATAGGAAAAACTCTTGCCTTTTCTTTGCGTCCTTGGCGTCCTCGGTGGTAAAATGTCTTTCGCTCGTACCAAGCATTGCTTTTCCTTTGCGCCCTATGCGCCTTTGCAATGAATCAGGTTTTTGCCTTTGCTCCTGACCAAGAAGTGCTTTTCTCCGCGCGCTCTGCGGTAATTGCTTTTTGCCCGTCCTGTATGCCCTTCGCCTTCCTCGCTGCACTTCCGCTTTACCTTTTCTTTCATTTCGGGCATACTGCTGGCCAAAAGATCCGGCTGCAGCGCTCCGAACCATCTTCAAGCAACAGGGGGATGGGAGCAGCCAGGACATGATGTGATAGAGGCTTTCTTGTATTAGAAATCAGGGGACACGCATGACATGAAACCGGACGCTCTGATGATGCCGGACCCCAGGGTCATCATTTATTCGGTGGGCAGCGGCATTCTTCTCACGGCGCTCATAATGGGGGCCTTTGTCAAGTTGATGCCTCGGGAGCAGTGGGTTTCGCTGGGTACCTTAAGACGACGATTGCTCGTTGTGTCGCTTGTCGCGTGCTGCTGCTTCCTCACAGTCTATCTGCCGCTGGTGATGCTTAGACTTCGGGCCGGTGAATCCAGGGACGCCATCACGGCACTCGTCGTGATGTTCGGTCTGGGCGCGGCCGTGGTAATAACGGAACTGCTTCGCACAGTACTTCCTTCGGGTACTGCCTGGACCGGAAGGAGGCATCTCCTTTTCGTGATGAGTGCATGGGTTGGATTTGCGGCCCTCGCAGTTTATGTGATCCACTCGGGGGTACTAGCCCGGATGTTGCATGGGTGATCGTCATGAGAGGCCGTAGAGGCGCCACAGGCAAGGCGCAGGGAATTTTCTGGCTGAAGACATATTGAAATGAAATATTTCGAAGTCAGAAAATTTCCTGCAACGCCGCATGAGGCAGACTATCCGGCCTCGTAATAGATTACTCATGCAGCATCCGGGCTTGGGGAACCAGCTGAGACTTGAGTGTCTTGGTGAGCGGTTCGCGAGCATACCCGCCGGCCCGGCCTCCCGGGTGCCCCCGGGTTAAGAACAGCGGAGCCCATGAGGCATGACGTCATTCCTGATTGGATTGCTTCTGGGGGCCCTGGGTACGTGGGTCGTCGCGGCCCGCATTTTCCCGCGGCCCTCGTCAGAGCAGCAGGATCTGTTCGATAAACTGCACCCGGAAGTGCGCAGCACCCTGCTTGCCGATGCGCGGCGGCACCTGGGCGCCTCCGATCTGCGGGAGCTCCTC
>CALZGC010000140.1 GCA_945786985.1 uncultured Nitrospirota bacterium
CAACGGGTTTGCGGAGAAGGTGTTCGGCGTCATGCCCGTGCCGGTGGCCCGATGGATGGGAGAGGTTCTGTACCGGCATGTCGGTTAACCCGGATATTGCACCGCAAGTCAGGCGTCAAACATGATGCCTTCCTGCGCATGGGGTGATACACGCTCACAGGAGCCTATCAGGTGACCCTATGTCACAGATGGAACTGCCCGCCCGGAAGAAAGCCTGTTCCCGGTGAGCCGATGAGAAACACCGCCGTACGTTACAGGTCCTATGGTTCGCGAGGGACCACGGACGACACCTCTCATCGGGGAGACTGCTGACGGCGTGGGCTGGCGCGAGGCTTACAACTCATGGGTCAGAAACCTCTATTACGCGATCAAACCCGCTCTCCCCAGACCGGCCCAGATCGCGCTGCGGCGATGGCTGGTACGGCAGCAACGCAAGCGGTGCGGTGCCGTCTGGCCCATCGACGAGCGCGCAGGCGCCGTCCCCGCAGGCTGGCCGGGATGGCCGGAAGAGAAACGCTTCGCCCTGGTTCTCACCCACGATGTGGACACAGCGACCGGCCATGCCAGATGCGGTGATCTGAGCCGGCTCGAAGAGGCGCTGGGCTTTCGGTCCTCCTTCAACTTCGTCCCCGAAAGATACGCCGTCTCTCCCGAGTTGCGCCGGGACCTCGCGGCCCGCGGCTTTGAAGTCGGGGTGCACGGCCTCCGCCACGACGGCAGGCTCTACCAGAGCAGAGAGGTCTTCCGTGAACGGGCGGCGCGGATCAATGCAACCCTCCGGGAATGGGGCGCAGTGGGCTTTCGGTCACCCGCCATGCACCATCGCCTCGACTGGATCGGGGATCTTCAGATACGCTACGATGCCTCCACCTTCGATACCGATCCCTTCGAACCGCAGGCCGACGGCGTGCAGACGATCTTCCCCTTCCGGGTGACCGGCCCGGGTGGGGCCTCAAGTTACCTGGAACTCCCCTATACCCTGCCCCAGGATTTCACGCTGTTCGTCCTGATGCGCGAACAGGGCATCGATATCTGGAAAAAGAAGCTGGACTGGATCGCCGCGCGCGGCGGAATGGCCCTGGTCAACGTGCATCCGGATTACATGTGTTTCAACGGGGAGACGCCGGGCCGGGAGGAATACCCTGCCCGCTACTACGCAGCGTTCCTGCAGTATGTCAAAGAGCGCCACGGCGGTGCCTACTGGCATGTGCTGCCCAGGGATCTGGCCCGCCATCTGTCCGAACCATCCGGGAAGGCCGGCCGGGCCGCCCAGGGAGGCGGACGGCAGGAACGGGCGGAGGTGCGGGTCTGATGCGCGGCCAACACCCTGCGAAGACACCGGCGATCGTTCTGTCGACCCACACGGTCGGTCTCGGGGTCCTCCGTGCCCTGGGCGCCATGCGGGTCCCGCTCATCGCCGCCTATTATGAGACGCCCGATATGGGCTATGTCTCAAGATATGTGACGGCGCAGCTACGCACGCCCCACCCCGAGGATGAAGAAGACGCTTTTATCGGGCTGCTGATTGATTGTGCCGGCCGTTTCGGTCGCTGTCTGCTCATTCCTGCCGACGACGCCACCCTGTCCGCGGTCTCCAAGCACAAGGCGCTGCTGCAGGCGCACCACATCGTGGCCTGCACCGAATGGTCCATTGCGGAGCAGTTCATCGACAAACAGCACACCTATGCCCTGGCGGAAAAGATGGGCATTCCGGCACCCAGGACGCTTCTGCCCCGCTCCGCGCAAGACGTGGAGCAATACGCCGGCACTGTCCGTTACCCCTGCCTGATCAAACCGACGCACAGCCATCTCTTTTTCGCCCGTTTCAGAACCAAGATGGTGGAAGTGGCCGACGCGGCACAGATGCTGGCGGCCTACCGGCAAGCCGACGACGCGGGGCTTCAGGTCCTCATTCAGGAACGAATCCCTGGTGACGACTCCCACGGGGTGAATTACAACGCCTACGTCTGGGACGGTGAACCGCTGGTTGAATTCACGGCGGCCAAGGTGCGACTCTCGCCGCCCCGTTTCGGCGTGCCCCGCGTGGTCATCAGCAGGCAGATCCCCGAGGTGATCGCACCGGGGCGTCGCATTCTCAAGGCCATGGGATATTACGGATACGCCTGCACCGAGTTCAAGCGGGATCCGCGGGACGGTATTTACAAACTGATGGAAGTCAACGGGCGGCACAACCGCTCGGTCCTTCTGGCCGTGGCCTGCGGGATCAACTTCCCCTGGTTGGAGTACCGACACCTGACGCAGGACGAAAAGCCCGCTCAGGCGGCCTATGAAGAAGGAACCTATTGGATCGACGAATACCGCGACCTGTTCCACACCCTGCGGTTTTTCGGCAGGGAGGGACAGGCCCCCATGGACTATCTCCGACCGTACCTGAAACGGCACGTGTTCGCCACATTCCAGTGGAGCGACCCCAAGCCTTTCATGAAGCGCTGCGCCGATCTGCTGCGGGGCGCGCTGCATCGGCCGGCCACCCCGCACCCGACAACGGCCGCGGCCCCCACCCGGGAGGTAAGCGCAAAATGAGAAGAGATGCCATCGCACTGGAAGAGGAGCGGTTCCGGAATGTCCCGCTGGCAACCGTTGAAGACTATCCCGCCTTTCATGAAAGACACCGTGTGTTCCCTGCGGTCTTCGAAGACCGCAGGCACAAACGGATCCTCGATATCGCCGCGGGTGTCGGCGTCGTGGGCAAGAGAATCCAGGAGCATTACGACGGAGAGCTCTGGTGCAATGACATCTCCCCCACCTGTCTGCGGGCCATGGAATCCTTCGGTCTGCAGACGAGTTCCTTTGACATCGATGACGACCAGCAGCCCTTCCCCTTCCCCGATGGGCATTTCGATGCCCTTGTTGCGCTGGCAACCATCGAGCACGTCATTCACATCGAACATTTCCTGAAAGAAATCAGCCGGATCCTGGGCGACGGCGGCCACCTCTATCTCTCGGCACCGAACTACTCGGGCCTGCCCTACCTGGTGCCGTTCCTCGTGTCGGGCAAGACCTTTCATGATCCCCTGTCGAAGCCATCGGACTACGAATTCTATGCGCACGTGCGTTACTTCACCTACCGCACCCTTGTGGAGTTGACCGCGTCCTTCGGATTCGTGCCGGAGCGCGTCTATTTGCCGGTGCCCGAAAAGAGTTCCCGGTTTCTCGCACTCCGGGAGCGATCCAGACTCCGGGCGTTTGCCATGCGCCAGACCCTCAAATTCATCTATACCTTCTTTTCCCCCCGGTGGGCCTCGGAACCCGTGGTCTGTTTCCGCAAAGGGGAGAGCCAGGCCCTGTCGGCACCCAGGAAGGTTGTCCTGTGAACCATCCACCCCTTGACGGAGCGCTGTGATCATGGCGGGCGATGGTGGCACCGTGCAGTTCATGGGGGTGCGAATCGACGATGTCGGCTATGGGGACCTCTGCCGGAGCATCGAGGAAAACAAAGGCAAACCCGGCTATATCTGCGTAAACGACGTGGGCAATGTGGTGGGCGCCGCCAAAGACCCCGAGTTGTTCGAGGCCATCGAGCGTTCGCTGTTGACCGTAGCCGACGGAATGCCGCTGGCGTGGTATGCCCGGCTCCTGGGATGCCGGAAGGTCGAGCGCATCACCGGATTCGACCTCATGGAGCGGCTCCTGGCGCGCCGCAACGGCTGGCGGCACTTTCTCCTGGGCGACACGGAGGAAACCATCGCCCGGGTCATTGCGAAGGCCCGAAAAACCGATCCCGCTCTGACCATTGCGGGGCACAGCCCACCCTTCACGGGGCAATTCACAGACGGGGAGAACGCGTCCATTTTGGAACGGATCAACCGCGCCCGGCCCGACGTGATCTGGGTCAGTTTCGGCGGCGGCAAACAGGAAAAATGGATGTTGGAGAATCTGTCCAGACTCGACCGGGGTGTCATGATCGGGGTGGGTGCGGCCTTTCGATTCTACATCGGTCAGATCTATGTGCCCCCGAGGATCATTCAGACGCTGGGGCTGCAGTGGTTTTTCAGGATGCTCTCCGATCCGGTGCGGTGGTTCAAGCGCCCCTTCAGACGGAAGATAGCCTTCGCCCTTCATGCACCCCTGGAAATCACCAAGGCCCTGAGGAACGCCACGGTGAACGCCAAGCATGTTCCGAACCCCCGCAAAAAGGGGGGGCGTTCCGGCGGGAATGCCGCAGATGCTCTCACGCAAGATCTTACCCGTGATGCCATGGATCGCCAGGCTAAGAACCCGGCCCCGGAGGCGTGACCCATGAAAGTACTGATCCTGCATACGGACCCGAGAGACATGGGGGGTGTGGCGACCTTTTACCGGAAATTGACGGACAAATTCACCCTGCCCGTGGGGCACTTTGTTGTGGGGCGGAGGCCCGGCGAGAGGGGCCTCCCGGCGAAAGCTCGCCGCCTGTTAGGAGACTACGGGAGATTCGTCAGAACCCTGAGAGAAAGCCCGTGCGAGATCGTTCATGCAAACCCCTCGCTCGACCGCAAGTCCTTTCTCCGGGACGGTCTCTTTCTCATTCTGGCGCGACTCGCCCGGAAGCCGACGGTTGTGACCTTTCATCAGAGCCAGGAGGCCCTCCTGCAGCGCCGCGGGCGGTGGTTGTTCCGACGGCTCTACGGGAAGACGAATCATTTCATCGTCCTGTCGAAAAGCCTGGAAAACGCCCTGCGGTCCTGGGGCTTCACGCAACCGGTCCATCGGGAAGTCACGCTCATCGACGACGCCGTGCTCGAAGGCTTTCAAATTCAGCGGGCCGTCGATGAACGGCAGCGCGCTCCCGGCCGCAGGATTCTTTTCCTGTCGCGCCTGCACCGCGACAAGGGGATCTACGAAACACTGAAGGCCCTGTCGATTCTGCAGACCCGATATCCCGATCTCGGACTCGTTGTCGCGGGAGACGGCAATGAACTCCAGGGCGCGCAATCCTTCGTGCGGACCCGTGGCATGGCCAATGTGGAATTCACCGGTTACATCCGGGGTGAGGCCTTGATCTCTCTGTTCAAATCGGCCTATCTCTACTGCCTCCCCACCTATTATCCGGAAGGTCTGCCCAGCACCGTCATTGAAGCGATGGCCTTCGGATTGCCTGTCGTCACGCGGCCGGTGGGAGGCATCGCCGATTTTTTCAAGAATGGAGAGCACGGCTTCTCGACGACCAGCCGGGAGCCGGCAGTGATCGCCGAGCTCATTGAAAAGCTGCTCACCGACGAGGCGCTGTACCGCCATATCTCCAGTCTCAACTATAAGTATGGCCAGAAACACTTTCTCGCGTCCCGCGCGGCCCTCCGGTTGGAACAGATCTACACGAGCCTGATGACGCCCCCCCCGGACGGATCCCCTACGCCCTTGCGGAAACGGGCCAAGGGGGAAGAATCCTCTCTCACAAAAGCCATGTGAGTCCCGGGCTGGCTTGTCATCTCAGGATCCGCGATGACACCGCCCGCCCCGGTTGGAGCCAAGTCGCACCATGCGTCCTGCCACCAGAGACCTTTTTCAGCCGACCCTTCTGATTTACGTGCTGCTCGCCGCAACGGTGGGAGCCCTTATCGTGACCTCCCCATACGTGGCCGCGGTCATCGTGCTGGGCGCCGTCGTCGTGCTCCTTGTCGCGCAGAGCCCCTTGAAGGCCCTGGCCGTTCTCATACTCGTCACCCCCTTCTCCGGGACAGAACTCATCCGGGACTCTATCGTCGCACTGCCCGGCGCGAAGCCGCTGCAGCTCATCGGCCTGCTCGTCTTGGTCGTTGTCGTCTTGCATTACCGTTCTGCGCTGAAAATGCCGGATGGGGCCTTCTTTTTCGTCGTGACTCTCATGGCGCTTTTCACCCTCAGCGTGCTGCGCTCCCTGGCCTACCTGGACCTCATCAACTATTACTTTGAGGACAGCCTGTCCACTGCGCGGTATCTCATGTCTCACTATGTGAAACCGCTCATCTATTTTCTGCCCTTCATCGTGATCGCCAAATTCGTACGGACCCGTCAGGACGTCGCCTTCATCATCGATGTGGTGACCGTGGCTCTCACGATTCTGTCCGTCTATCTGCTCTATCTCTACGTGTTTGAGGTACCGGACAAGACAAACCTCCCGGCGGTCAGCGACTACTATGCAGCGACGTTGAGCGTGCACCGCAATACTATCGCAACCTTCTATATCAGCGGGTTTCCCTTTCTGCTGGCCCGATGCTTTTACAAGAAAGATGTATGGAGTCTGGCCGCCGTCTGCCTTGCGATCTGTGCCACCGCTTTTCTCTATTCGAGAACAGCCTACGCCGTCCTGTTGTTGTCCTTCCTTCTCTATTTCGCAGTTTCCAGACGAGCCCGATTGCTTCCTGTCCTTGCGGCCACCATGGTTGTGTTGTTCGTCCTGCTCTCCGGCAGTGTTCTGGAAAGAGCCTCCAAGGGCCTCGCGTCGAGGGACCTCAATGAAGTTTCTGCCGGAAGAATTGAAGGGATCTGGCTTCCCCTGATGACCGAATACGCCCGGGACCCGGGAAAACTGGTCTTCGGCAAGGGCCGCTATGCCGTTCTTGCTTCCGAGGCCGCCGAAAGGGGACGGATGCTCTTCGGCATTCACCACCCCCACAACATGTACCTGGAACTCGTCCTCGATGCAGGGCTGATCGGCCTGTTCCTCCTGGCGCCCTTTTTTCTTCTGTTTCTCAGGAATGCCTGGCGGACACTCGGACGCTCTGCCGACCCTGCAGTCCGGGAGTGTGCCTACGCCGCCACGGTGGGGCTCCTCTGTTATCTCCTGTCCGGAATCACAGACCGATCTTTCTTCCCCGATCTTCAGAACTGTTACTTCTGGATCGTCTTGGGTCTGGCCGTCGCAGTGGCGCGACTCGCACACCCCGCACGAAGCCCGGTGCACGCAAGGAACCCTGTTGCCATGGCCGCACCGGCCATCGATTCCCATGGGCCATCCCCTTACCACTCATGAAGCGTTGCACCCGCGCGGGAAGCCCTGCGGTATGGAGGCGGACACCGCATTCACCGGCACCGAGGCTGCCGGGATGAAGGTCTGCCTCTTCGCCGATGGTTTCCTCCCCACGGTGGGCGGTATGGAACTGGCCGTTCACAACCTGGCCAACGCCCTGAGCGAGCTGCGTTGCGATGTCACCGTGATTGCGAAGAACCGAAAGGGTCCCATGCCGTACGCTATGAAATACCGCCTCCTTCGATACGGGAACCGCTTTCCGGGCTCCGGGCGGTCGGGTGCAGACTTTCTCGCCGCGCTCAGCACCCTTCTCCGGGAACACCGGAGAGATCCCTTCGATGTGATCAACTGTCACACCGTTGCGTACGCGGGCCATCGGGCGGCCTTTGCCAACAGGTTTCTGAGAGTCCCGCTGGTCATGACCCCCCACGGCGAGGACATACAGAGAATTCCCGAAATCAACTATGGCTATCGCATGAGCCGGCGCTGGAATCGAATGATCACCCGGAATCTCGAGGCCGCCGACGTGGTGACGGCCATTAGCGATTCCGTTCGGATGGAGCTCGACTTTCTGCCGAAGGAGAAAGTCGATGTCATACCGAACGGCATCGATGCGAAGAAGTTCCCACCGGGCAGAAGCCATGATCTCCACGACCGGCTTTCCCTGGACCGGCGTCAGCGGGTTGTTCTCTCCGTCGGCCGCAACGACATCACCAAGGGATACGCTTACGGCATAGAGGCGTTCCGCGCTCTGGCCGCCCAGGAGGCGCACCACGACCTGGTCTATGTGATTGTCGGCAAGAACACATCCGATCTGGCCCCCCTGGTCGCGCGGATGTCGCTTCAGGGAACCGTCCATCTCCTCCCGCAGCAGGATGCCGACACCCTCCTGCGGTGTTACCAGTCGGCCTGGTGTTTCTTCTCCCCTTCTGTCACGGAAGGCCTCAGCCTGGTGAGCCTCGAGGCCATGGCAACCGGATTGCCCCTGGTGGCCACCGACGTCCCGGGAAACATCGATATCGTGCGGGACAATGGCTGCGGTATCATCGTGAGAAGCAAAGATCCCGAATCCATGGCCCGAGGGATTGGCGCGCTCCTGTGCGACCCCGAGGCACACCGTCGTTTTTCCGGGATCGCCCGGAAGCGCGCCGCGAACTATGACTGGCTCCCTATTGCCTGCAAGTATGTCGAAACATACCGCAGGGCCGTACAACTGAGACGCGCGCGAAGCACCGACGGCACCGTGAGCAGCAGATCTGATGCGTCGGGCATCGTCTAACTGATATGAAAATCCTCTACGTCATTGGCACCCTCGGTCTGGGCGGCGCGGAACGGCGCCTGGTGGAACTCCTCAAAGGACTGCGGGCACGCCGGTCGCTTGTCTGTGAACTGGTGGTCCTGTCGGATACCGTCTTTTACGATGACGTGAACCGTCTCGGCATCGCGGTACACAAAGTGGTGAGAAAAACGAACAAGGACCCCCGGGTGTTCCGAGAACTGTACCGAATCTGCAGAAGATTCCAGCCCGACATTGTCCACGCATGGGAAAGTATGCCCGCCCTCTATGCGGCACCCATTGCACGTCTGCTCGGCATCAAGTTCATCAACGGCATGATCATGGATGCCACTGCAAATCCCCGGGCCCATCCCAAGCTCTGGCTCCGGGAGAAGCTCACCTTCCCCCTGTCGGACATGATTGTGGCCAATTCCCGGGCGGGTTTGATGGCCCACCGGGCGCCCCGTTCGAAAGCGTGCTGGATTCACAACGGCATCGATCTCGCCCGGTTTGAAAACCTGGAGGGTGAGACCAGCGTCCGGAAGCGCTTCGACATCCAAACGCCGCGCATCGTGGGAATGGTCGCCCGCTTTTCACCGCTCAAGGATTACGGAACTTATCTGCACGCGGCCGTTCGCATCCTGCGGCAACGATCCGATGTCACCTTTCTGGCCGTTGGAGACGGCCCAACCCTCGAGGCATGCAGAAAAATGGTCCCACCCGAGTGCCGCGGGGCCATACGTTTTCCCGGACGCCGGAAGCAGATCGAGTCCCTGGTAAACACCTTTGACATCGGTGTCCTGCTGACAAATCCGGACCGCCACGGCGAGGGGATTTCCAATGCCATCCTGGAATATATGGCCCTGGGAAAACCGGTGATTGCCACCGACGGCGGCGGAACGCCGGAACTCGTGGTTCCCGGTGAAACCGGTTTTCTGGTGCCCCCGCATGACGCCGGGCGCCTGGCCGAAAAAATCACCTATCTTCTGGATCATGAGGACGCCGCGCAGACCCTGGGGCGTGGGGGCCGCACACGGGCAGAGCGGGAGTTCACCCTGGAGAAGATGACCGATCAAACGGTGGCCTTGTATCAGCGGTGCCTGGGTCTCGCGCACGAACCCCCGTCCGCGCGTCGCGAAGGGGGGTCCGGCAACACAGCGACGGACCCGAATCACCGGCACCCTTCACAACAGGAGAGCTAGAGGCCATGTGCGGTATTCTAGGTTTTACAGGCTTTGACGTCGACGCAACGCAAGCCTTGCAGAACCTGGCCCACCGGGGACCCGACGATCACGGGGTCTATGCCGACCCGGACAATCACGTCTACCTGGGACACCGGCGGTTGTCGATCCTGGATCTGAGCCCCGCCGGGCGGCAGCCCATGGCGGTGGATGACGGGCGCGTCCGGATCACCTACAACGGTGAAGTCTACAACTTCCGCGCGCTCCGGGAGCAGTTTTTCCGTGAGGTGCCCTTCCACTCAGAAACGGACACGGAAGTCATTCTGCAGCTCTATCGCCGATTCGGCACGGGGATGCCGCATTACTTGAGAGGGATGTACGCATTCGGCATCTACGACAAAGAGGCGCGCGAGTTTTTTCTCTGCCGGGACCGCCTCGGCGTCAAACCGCTCTTTTACTATGAGAAGGACGGTCGATTCGCCTTTGCTTCCGAACTGGCCGCCCTGAAGGCCTTGCCGGGGATTGACCTCACCATCGATCCCATGGGGCTCGATTACTACTTTACCTATGGCTATATCCCCGCCCCCTTTTCGGCTTACAGGTATATCCGTAAACTCAAACCGGCGCACCTTTTGGTTTACGATATCCGCAAAGGAGCCATCCGCACCGTGGAGCCCTACTGGCGATTGCGGGACGGGGGAAGCTCACAGTCCTACCAAGGGGAAACGGAGTGGCTCGCTGCGATCGAAGAGAAGATCCGGGAGTCCATCCGACTGCACCTGATCAGTGACGTGCCGCTGGGGGCGTTTCTCAGCGGCGGTCTCGATTCGAGCCTGGTGGTCTCGCGCATGGCCCAGGCGATGGACCGGCCCGTCCGAACGTTCACCATCGGGTTTGAGAACAGGGAATACGATGAAAGCGCCTATGCCGAATCTCTTGCCAGGCATTACGCCACGGAGCATTTCATGGAAAGGGTCACACCCGATGCGGCGTCGATACTCCCGCAGGCTGTTTGGAGTTTCGGAGAGCCCTTCGGCGACCCCTCGGCCATCCCCACCTATTGCGTGGCGCAGATGGCCAGAAAGAACGTCACCGTGGTTCTTTCGGGAGATGGCGGGGACGAGGTCTTCGGAGGCTATGACCGATATGCCAGGATGTATCGCTATGCCTGGCTCCGCGGCGTTCCCGCCCCGCTGCGGAAACTGGTCCGGCACATGGGAAGACTCCTGCCCGAACACATTCGGGGCTACGGAATGCTGCAGCGACAAGCCTATGACCGTATCCGTCTCTACCATGAAATGCACGCGCGCTTTCAGCCCAGCCAGCGACAGAAACTCTATACGGAAGACTTCAGGAGAGCGCTGCTAAGAGATGAAACAGAATTCTTCCAAAGGCTTCTGGATGAGCACCCGGGACGCGACGATGCACTGATCACACAACTGCAGATCATTGACCTGCACAGCTATCTGCCGGAGGATGTGCTGACCAAAGTCGACCGGATGTCCATGCTGCACGGGCTGGAGACCCGCGTGCCGCTCCTCGACCATGAGCTGGTGGAGCTTGTCTTTGCCTGCCCCCCCGCCATCCGATTCAAAGCGAGACGTCTCAAGTACCTGGTCAAACGACTGCTGGCGGGCACCGTTCCGGAGGATGTGCTGGCTCACCGAAAACAGGGCTTCGGCGTGCCTCTGTCGCACTGGTTCCGACGGGAGCTGCGACCGGCCCTGGCGGGCATGGCGGAAACAGCCGGGGCTGATCCGGTCATCCGAGGCGAATACGTCCGAGAACTCGCGTCGCTGCACCAGCGAGGCGGACGGAACTTCAGCGACGCTCTCTATGGCATCCTCTTCTATCAGTGCTGGCGCGCCTCGGAACCGGGCGGACCCTCAGTGCCCGCCGGCCTAGCGGTGTCCGGCGCTGTGCGACCCCGGGGGATCCTCTGTGCCGGAGCAACCCGCGCGTGACCGGCGCACCCGATCCCCATGAAAAGAACCCCATGGCCATCCCCTCACTGAAAACACAGGCCCTTTATCTCTTTGTGGGCAGGGTCACCGCCTTTCTGGTGCTCAGCCTCTCCCCCATCATTCTGGTCAGACTGCTCAGCGAACATCAGTTCGGCACCTACCGGCAGATCCTGTTCGTGTCGATCCTGACCATGGAGCTGATCACTCTGCGCATCGGCGCAGGCGCCTATTATTTCTATCCCCGCAAGAAATCCGATCTCCGGGCGCTCCTCTCCCAGACACTGACCCTGCTTTGTCTGGCAGGACTCATCGGCGCGGCCGCGTTTCTGATCCTCGGTCTGCGTTTTCACTTCCTCCCCACCGGCGTCACGACGGATTACGTACTGCCCATCGCCCTTTATCTCCTCCTGGAGACGGGCGCGCAGTTCATCGACCACATCTTCGTACTGGAGAAAAAGCCGAAGCTCGTCCTCGCCACGAACGTGGCCAATAGTGTGGCCCGGCTTTTTCTCGTCGTGGGCGCGGCCCTGATCTTCGGGAACGTCATGCCCATTCTATACGCGTTGATTCTCCTGAGCGCCGTCCGGCTGACGCTGCTGCTGGCTTATCTCGCCGGAAAATACCGCATACGCCCGGGGTTGCTCAATCGTGGCCTGCTCTCAGAACAGCTGCGGTACACGGCCCCCCTCGCCGCGAGTGCCGTGGTGGGGGTACTCGGCAGCTATATCGATAAGGGGATCATCAGCGGGTACATGTCGCCCCGGGACTTCGCCGTCTATTCCCTGGCCGGGTGGAGCATTATCAACGCGATCCGGGTCATCTACCATTCCGTCGCCCAGGTCTGCGTGCCCCGCTTCGGGGAGTTGGCCGTAGAGAAGGACCTGGCAGGTGTCCGCCGAGTCTGGCACAGGATGATTCTGATGAATACCGGCGTCACCATTCCCCTGGTCTGCTTCTCGTTTGTCTTTGCGACGGAAATTACCGGCATTCTCTATACCGACAGATATCTGGCCGCGGCCAACATCTGGCGGATCAACATGCTGATTCTTGTGGTGCAGATGCTGGGATTCGGCACCATTCCGACGGCACTGGGAAAGACCCGGGCCATCCTGGCCGGAAACCTCGCGCGGTTTCTCCTGGCCGTTCCGTGTTCCGTCATCCTGATCATCAAATTCGGGCTCATGGGAGGGGCCGTCGCCTTTGTGCTCGGCTTTTGGGCGGATGCGACGGTTCAACTCCTCGCCGGCAAGAAGGCGCTGCGGGCGACCCTCGCCGAGTTACTGCCCTGGGCGGAGATGGGTCGGATCGCGGTCATCAGTCTTCTGCCGGCTCTCTTCTTGCCCACGCTGAGCGGCCTGGGACTGCACCGCCTGTCCACCATACTGCTCGGGGCGCTGGTTTACTTCCCGCTGGTCGGTGTCGGTCTCATCCTGACCGGCACGCTGCAGACCAAGGACTTCAGGGCGCTTCTGCGGATGGCTTGATCGAGGGTCCAACCGCATCGCGTAAGGTCGAATATGAACCGTCATCCTCTCAACGGCAAGCCGTACTTCGTTGTCACTGTCGATACCGAGGCGGACGACGCCTGGGAAAGACCTGATCAAATCTCCCTGACCAACCTCGTCGAGATACCCCGTTTCCAGGCGCTGTGCGACCAGTATCATGTGGTACCGACCTATCTTGTCACCTACGAGTGCGCCACCCGGGACGAAGCCCTCGCCGTTCTCAAGCCGATCTCCGATGCCGGACGCTGCGAAATCGGACACCATCTGCACGTCTGGACGACGCCGCCCTTCGAGAAGGAGAGCGCTGCCGGCGTGGATCTGGCCTGGATTCATGCTTACCAGTTTGAGCTTCCCGATGCGTTGTTCCAAGAGAAGGCCGAATGTCTCCGTGAGGCCATCGAGAATGCCTATGGAAGGTCCCCCACATCTCACAGGGCGGGCAGATGGGGAATAGATCAAAGAACGATCAACTGGATGATCCAGAGCGGTTTTGTCGTAGACTCGTCAGTGGTCCCCTTTATGAGCGCGTCGAAAGGTATCGGCAAAACAGACCGGCGACCTGCGTTTTATGGTGCATCGTACAACCCGTATGCGTGGCCGTCAGAACCACCTTGTCGTCACGGGGAATCTTTCTTGGCAGAGATCCCCGTCTCTGTCTATATCCCCGGGAGCTTTCTGGAGCAATTCTGTTCGAGATATCTGGAGTGGAAATTGCCTGGCGTAAGATTAGTGGATCGCATTTACAGAAAGATCATAGGCGGCGAGGGCGTACTGTGGTTGGCCCCTCAATATCCGGAGGGGACCCACCTAAAGATTGTAAACAGCGCCATAGAACACCAGGTTCCGGTCCTGAACCTGATGCTTCATTCCTCCGAGCTGTCCTTGGGGTGCAGCCCCTTTTCGAGAACAAGAAAGGATTGGCTTCACGTTTGGACGATACTCGAAGAGCTCTTCAAACATGTAAACGAAATCGGGGTGACATCCGCTTCGCTCTCCAGTCTTGCAAGCCGGGTGACGGCAAATAGAGGAACGTGACGGGCGGCCGCCCTGCCGCCGACTGTCTCTATGCTCTTGATGGATGTGCGCCATACCGCATCGGAGCAGCCCGGAAAAGGACAGACTTTCCGAGGCATGGCCCGTTTAGAAGGACAAGGGGAATTCCGTTATGAACCATACAAATAACGACTGGTATGTTTTTCATCGTCTTGGAGACGTCCCCCGGGACATCACCACTTTCTTGAGAACAGCCGCACATGGTTCTTTATATCAAGCTCCGGACTGGAACTATTCTGTCGAAAAAACCGACAAGAAGAGTCTCGTCTTGTGCGCTCTGAAGAACGGACGGCCCATCTTCGGCGCGCTGGTTCTTAGAAGCTCGCTTCCGGGAACGAAGTATTTTGTAGGAACCGTCCGACGGGGACCTGTCTTTGACGCGTTGGAAGATGCCATCTCTGTCTGGCAGGAGTTTGAGAAGAGATTGTGTCATGAGGGGGCTATCGCTCTGACGGCTTTTCCCTATTGGGAAAATCAGGAGTCGGCAAACCTTGCCGCCTATCTGGAGGAACGCAACTACAAGCCAATAGAAAAAAGGGGCGCTTACCGTTTTACGGCGACCCTTGACCTTTCAAAACCTGAGGAGGAAATATTCCACGGACTGGGTAGGGATGGACGAAGTGAAATTCGGCGAGCGATCAGGAAGGGTGTGAAGGTGCGGCGTGCAGACAAACCGGAGGACTGGCGAGTGCTTTGGGAAATGACCCATGAAACGTGCAGGAAAAAGGGTATCCCAGGACCGTCCATGGAGAAACTTCACGCCATGAGAGAATACGCACGGGTCGATCCGTTGCATTGTGCCTGTATGATAAGTCATGTTGACGGTTGCGCCACTGGCGCCACGGCGGTCCTGCGCCACGGTTCCAGAGTGATACCCGAGATTGGAGGCGTATCCTCGACCCCGATACCCGGTGTGCCCAAGAGTTTACCCGTTTTGTGGGAGTCTGTCCGTTGGGCCAAAGAGACGGGCGCCGCCATTTTTGACGTGGGAGGAATTGCCCCCAATAGCCCCGAAGGGTCCGACTTCTGGAGAATCAATGTATTCAAAAGACATTTGTCCGGGAAGGAAGTGGAACTTTTCACTCCGATGCAAAAGGTTTTCAATCCTTCACTACACCGCGTCTATGGCTTACTTAGGAACGCGAGAAAGCGCATCCTTCGCAAAAACGCCACGATCTTAAACGGCGTGTCTTGACCCGTGTCGTGCCGTGACGCTCTGGCCCACCTGGGGCCCAACCCTCTGGGTAGCGGCAAGTTTCTGTTACGAAAATTCGAACACATAACATGGCACCCCTCACAAAAGAGAGAGAAATGTTCCCTCCCCCTTGTGCTGGAACGAAAGCGCGTTCGCCGCAGCAATTTAACAGATCTCCATTCTTCCCGAGAGTTCTTTAATACCATGGTGCGTCAATATGTCTTTCTTACGTCATCCAGTTATTCGGGTTCCACCCTTATGGCTTTCATGTTAGGTAGCCACAGCCGGATTGCAACGGTGGGGGAGGCGAGAGGAATTATTCGAGAGATTAAGCCGAGCGACTATTATTGTTCCTGCGGGCAGAAATATCTCTTGTGCAGCTTCTGGCAAGAAGTGGAACTCCGTATGCAGACAAAGATGTCGGACGGCTTCTGCATGGAGGCCCTCCATACGAAATTTATTCCCAAGAGCTTGAACCCCCTGGACAAACTTCAGTTTCAAAACCTTCGGTTAGCGCCCCTGGAGAAACTCAGAGATTCCCTCTATCGTTCCTCCGGGAAACATCGAGGGTATGTGAATAACATCGTTGCGCATTGTCGTGCCCTTGCCGAATCCGTTACAGATATTTGTGGGAAAGAAATATTCTTCGACACATCAAAGACACCGAGCGCGATCATACATCTGAATAAGAATCTCAGAGTCCCGTTCAAGGTGGTTTTTCTGATGCGAGATGGACGGGGAGTCTTTAATTCCTTCATAAAGAAAAAGATCCCCTTACCTGAAGATACAATCATAAAAGAATGGCTCCGGAAAAATCGACAAATTGAGCGTGCGATACAAGGCATGCCTGAGGTAAATGTCTGTACGGTCTTATATGAAGACCTCTGCCGAGAACCTGAAAAAACGCTGAAGCGAATCTGTGATTTCATCGGGGTAGACTACGAGGAGGGCTGTCTGAGATTTTGGGACTACGAACACCATATTGTCGGTAATAACATGAGGCTGAACGTAAAAAGACAGATTCAACCCGATGAAAGGTGGCGGCATACTCTAACGCCTCAGCAACTGGTTTGCTTCGAGAGGACCGCGGGGAAATACAACAAGAGATGGGGTTATGGCTAGCCCGGACGCAAGGCCGTGAATCCCCGCCTCTGGACTCTGCCGTGTTTTGTGCGGCGCGAAGCAGCATTTTCTTAAAAAGTCTCAGATGCCGGCGGCCTGATCATCCAGGGGGCTCGGGGGCATCGGGGCACTGACAGAGACCGTCCGAAGAGGAGGGAGGCGTTCAGCCACGCACGACCGGAGAAACGCTTGGCATTCTTTTCACCGTCTTCAAGAGGTGCCTCAGGAGATCACCGATTTTCTGAAAACCGCCACACACGGGTCCCTGTATCAGGGGCCCGACTGGCAGCATGCCGTCGAAAGAACCGACGGCAAGCATCTGGTCCTCTGCGCGGTGAGAAACGGAAGGCCTCGATTCGGCGCCACAGTTTACAAAAGCGCAATCCCGGGGACATCCTATTTTGTCGGGAGCGTGCGACGGGGTCCTGTCTTTGATCAACCGGGCGATGCCATCCGCCTCTGGACGGAATTTGAGGCGCAGCTGTATCGGGAGCGGGCCATTGCGCTGACGGTATCCCCCTACTGGGAAATCGGTGAGTTACAAGCCCTGCGCACGTACTTGAAGGAACTCGGGTACAAACCATCCCGCCGCGACGGAGACTACTGCTGCACGGCAACGATCGATCTATCGAAACCGCTTGAAGAGATATACAACGGGATGCACCGAGACGGGCGGCGTGAGCTTCGAAAAGCCGCCAGGAAGGGCGTGCAGGTTCGACGCGCAGAGGGGCGGGCTGACTGGCAGGTGCTCTGGGGATTGACTCAGGAGACCGGCCGGAGAAAGGGCATTGACGTGCCCTCCCTTGAGAAATTTGAGGCCATGCGCTGCTTCGCCGAGACCAGTCCGCTCCACTGCATCGCAATACTCGGTTGTTTGGCGGGTCACCCCATCGCCGCCGCCGCGGTGCTGCGCCATGGGACCACGGTCACACCGGAGGTTGCCGGTTCCTCTTCGGTCGCCATTCAGGGAGTGTCCAAGTTCCTGCCGATCATGTGGGAATCGATTCAGTGGGCCAAGCAGACCGGCGCGTCCAGATTCGACGTGGGCGGGATGACCGCGCATGCGCCGAAAGGCTCTGCACTGTGGCGCATCAATATGTTCAAGAAGCAGTTGTCGGGAAGGGAGATAGAGCTTTTCAGACCGATGGAAAAAGTCTTCCATCCCGCCTTGTATAAAGCCTATACGCTCCTCAGGGCATCCAAACGCAAAGCCCTCGGAAGGTATCGCAGCATCGTACGCCGTGCCACCTGACCCGTCCAGTCCGGTGACGCAGCCTGTCGACTCGCAGCCTCGCCTGGAGCGCGACCCTCAATCGTCGGCTCTCAGGTTTCGCGGCACATTGGGCGCGAGGGCATCGGTACCCTGCCCTCCCGGGCTGGCCCCAAAGAGCCCATTGATATACTCTTCCACGTTCGTGTACCCGTCCCCATCCCTGTCCTGACTTCCATCGGCCCCATTGTTCGGATCCAGTCCTCGTGCAGTCTCCCAGGCATCCGGCATGCCGTCCTGATCGGAATCCTGCGGCGGCGTCCCCGGCGCAAGCACCGGCCAGCCCCCCACCTCCGACTGGGAATCGATGATACGTCCCGTCCCGTTTCGCACACTGGCGATGACCCGTGCATCAACCGGATCCGGCGCCGGCACCGTGGCACCCACATGACCGAGAACGCTCTCCCAGACGTCCGCGGCCGGATTCGCCGTGAATCCCTCCGGCCAAACGGGAGCCGAATCTACCATGGGATCGTTCCCTCCCTTAACTTGAACGCAGCCTGAAAAGTCACGACAATCATTGTCCGACGCGTAGACCCTGGTGCCTGCCTGCAGTTCACTCAAAAAGATGGGGAGGTTGGCCACATAGTCTGGGCCTTTCTTGAAGCGGTTCCCAACCAGACTGATGGACTGTATGTCACCTTGAAGCCCTGAAATCTCGACGGTCTTCCAGCCGGTGTTGTAAACCACATTATTGACGATGATGCCGCTTGTCCCGGTATAACGGGGGTTGCGTTCATAGTTGTGGGCGATGAGATTCTTGATGAAAGCAACCCTCTCCACGCCGGGGCCCACCAGCGGGCCCTTACCGGGACCGCCGCCCTGGCTGCGCGTGGCCTCCGCATAGGTGTGGTTGTGCAACGCTTCACTCATGATGCAGTGACTCACCGTGATGTCATGGACTCCCGGGTTCCAGAAGGTCACCAGTTCATCCAGGGCCCAGCTGAAGGAGCAGTGATCGACGACGACATTGTAACAGTCGGCCAGTCCTTCCACCTGGAAGGCATCCCGATTGCTCGGATGGGGGCCGTCGGCATCGTCTCCGACCCGGATGCGCAGGCCCCGTACCACCACATCGTGGGTGGTCACGGTGATGGCCGCGCCCCGAATCGCAATCCCGTCGCCCGGAGCCGTCTGCCCCGCGATGGTGATATAGGGATGGCGGATTCGGATGTTGTTCCCGATGGTAATGGTCCCGCCCGTGCGGAAGACCACAATGCGAGCCCCCGAGGCTTCGCAGGCGTCCCGCAGACTGCCGGGACCCGAATCATTGAGATTGGTCACCGCCAGAACCCGTCCGCCCCGCCCCCCGGCGGTGTCCGATCCGAAGCCCACCGCTCCCGGAAAGGCCGGCAGCGCCCACGCCGCGACGGGCAGCAACACCGCTGCCGCCAGCACAACCATCATCGTCTTTAAGGATTTTTTCATATCCCTCCCCATGCCCAATATACGGCCTATTCTACCGAAAACCTCTGTATCCGCGCAACTCCCTTTCAATACACCCTATTCGCCGGTCTAAACCCCTGTCAATGACGATTTGTGACACCGGTGCCGGCCCTGCATACCAAAGCAAGATACATGCCGAGGAGGCACGACGTACGCGCGGATACGGAATCCTTTGAAAAGAAAAAGGAAAACAACCAGGGGCACCGGATCCTGTCCCTTTCCCCCCGGGGCGTCGTAGGCAAAACCTTACAGTTCCCGAGTGGCCCTGTATGCGTTTTGGGACATTCCGGCTCCCGTCATACTGAGTGGCGCGCACCGTGGCGGTTCGGGGCGAAGGTGATCCGAAAAACCGCCGCGGCACAGACAACGGTGGCCGAGAGAAGCACGAAGAGATTGCTGTAAAGGGAGGCCCCGGGGAGCATCAAAAAGGGGTTGAGCGACAGGGCGCTGACCCGTAAATCGAGCAGGCGCCCCAGGAGGGCCGAGGCAAAGGCACCGGACATGAAAAAGAAGAGGTTGTAAACTCCCATCCCGATACCCATCTCCTGGGGCGACAGGGTGGCGGTGATGGTGTGGGTCAGCGAGGCCTGGGAGAAGGCGAAGCCGATATAGCAGACCACCAGAACCAGCGCAATCACCGGCGGCCCCAATCCGGCCACGGTGGAGAGACCGAGGAAGCCGAGAGCCAGCAGACCGAGCCCACCGTACACCACGGGGCGGCTTCCCCGCTTGTCAACTAGCTTTCCCCCGAAGCGCCCCAGCAGGGCGCCGCTCATGGCACCGGGAAAGAGCACCAGTCCGATCTGCTGTGCGTCGAGTTGATTGAGCGACTGGAGCATGATGGGGGTCATAAACGTCATCCCGAAGACCGTTCCCATGGCCAGAAAGGAGGCCAGCAGCGTGTTGCGATACAGCCGGTTCCCCAGGAGTGCCGGCGGCACAAAGGGAGACGCCGTCCGCCTGATATGCAACGCAAAACCTATGAGGAGCACCAGGCCTACGGGGAGCAGCCACCACACAGTCTGGGTGAGAAACACCAGCAGGGAGACCACCGCTCCTCCCATCAGCAGCAGCCCCCAACCATCGAAGGCAACGGGGCACACAGGCTCGCGGGGGAGTCGTCTTCGGAAAAACGGAATGGTGAGCGCCGTCACCAGGGTGATCAAAAAGAGATACCGCCAGTCGAACGTCTTCGTGATGAAGCCGCCGAGGATCGGGCCGACCCCCATGGCAAAGGCGACGGTGGCGGCGATGATGCCGAGCACACGACCCCGCATCTCCGGAGGAAAGTAACGCGTCGCCGCCAACATGGCAAGAGCCGGGATGGCGGCGCCGCCCGAGGCTTGCAGGAGCCTCGCAAAGATAAGCATGGGATAGTTGACCGAAAAGAAACCGGCCAGCGATCCGAGATTCAGCACGGCCAGTCCGACGCTGATGAGATCCCGCACGGGATACCGGTCGGCCAGTTTGCCGTAGGTCACTGAGCCGAGGGCGAAGAGACTGATATAGGCGGTCACCACCCAGCTCACACCGGACGGTAGCAGATCAAACTCGGCAGCGATGTCGGGCACGGCGACATTGAACATGACACCGTTGAGTACCGAGAAGAAAATAGTGAGTCCCAGCAGGGGGGTTAGCCCGGATATTGCATGAGTAATCGTCATGAGAGGCCCCAAAGGTCCCAGAGATATTAGAGGCGCCACAGGCAAGGCGCAGAATATTTTCTGGCTGAAGACATATTGAAATGAAATATTTCGAAGTGGTCCTGTTCGCAAATATGGTGAAGCATCGAGAGGATTGTAGCGCGGTCTCCTCAAGGCGCGGGACTGAGGCGTACCCCCTGTGGTACGTCGCAGGGAGCGGAACGCAGAGGAGGGTGCTCTACGGCACTCGAATGCCACCGTATTCGCGAAAAGGGCCACCAGATCAGAAAATCTTCTGTAACGCCGCATGTGGCAGACTATCCGGCCTCGTAATAGATTTGCTCATGCAATATTCGGGCTATGTTGGGCCGCCTCGTCCCGCAGCAGTCGGGAATCAGCGCTCATGGTCGGATGGCATGCACGCCCTTCATCACGAGAAGGGCCCACGGAATGCTGTGGAGGATCAAATCGAACCAGTCCAGGGGGCGCACCAGGCGGCCCGCCAGGAGCATCTGGAGTTTCTCCCAGATATGGGGCGGCCGGTACGGCGCCAGACCGACGGTGAGGCAGGCGAGAATCACAAGACTCCAGGGCAGGGTGGTTAAGAAGGTGTCCATAGGGCTTTGGGCCGATCAATCCTGCTCGGCGTCGGGTTCCCCCAGCGTCACGGGGGTCTCAA
>CALZGC010000141.1 GCA_945786985.1 uncultured Nitrospirota bacterium
CGAATCGTGCGTTCCGTCTCACCCGTACGTTCCAGAATGACCTGCAGATAGGGCACGGCGAAAATGCCGGGGAAACGGTCCGCCCACTCCACGACCGTGACCGCATCGTCCTCAAAGGCCTCGTAGAAGCCCGTATTCTCCAGGTCGTTGGCGTCCCCGATGCGATAGAGGTCGACATGAAAGAGACGCTCGACCCCCCGGGTCTCCCGGCCGGCTTTTCCGCTGATCTCGTGGATAAGCGTGTAGGTCGGGCTCACCACGTCCCGCTCCGGCAGGCCCAGCCCCCGGGCAATCCCCTGCGTCAGGCAGGTCTTGCCCGCACCGAGTCCCCCTTCCAGGGCGATCACATCCCCGCCGGTCAGCTGGCGTCCGATTCGTTCCCCCAGCGCCCGGGTCTGTTCTTCGGAACGGGAAACAATGCGCGTCGTCATGCCTAGTCCATCATGGAGCGGACCACGTCCTCCTTGCCGACGATCCCGACAATCCGGTCGTCTCGCAACACGGGCAGAAGGTCCTTGTCCTGATCCGACATGATGGTGGCAATATCCTGCAGGGAAGTCTCCTCGGTAATGGTCACCGCATCCCGCTCCATGATATCCTCCACCGACGAGGCGGCCAGCTTCTTCAGCTCCTCCTTGAAGTGCTTCTCGCTCTCCAGATAGATCACGGCATCAAAAAGCGTGATCACCGTCGGAAGATGCAGTTTCTTATCCTGTTCGATGAGATCCTTTTCGGTGACAATCCCCACCAGGTTTTCCTGCTCGTCGACCACAGGCGCCCCGCTGATCTTGTTGGTGACCAGGACCCGGGCGAGTTCCTTCACGGACAGGTCGGGCTTGACCGTAATCACCTTGCGGGTCATGATCTCTTTGGCCGTCAGCATCGTCTCCCACTCCTTTGTTCAATCTGGTTTTCGGATCTTCTGGGGACCTGTCCCTACCGGCGGCGCCCGGCCTATGGAGCAACTTTACCCGGAGCCGCCCAGGCCCTTGGGATCTCGCGGATCAGATCCCCCGCTACCAACCCCCGGTTTCCCCGCTTTTGTGCCGCCAGATCACCGCAGCGGCCATGCAGAAAGACCCCGACCCGGGCCGCGTCGATGGGCGCCGTCCCCTGAGCGATCAACCCCGAGATCATCCCGGTCAGCACGTCTCCCGTTCCGGCCGTCGCCATGCCCGGATTGCCGGTGGTGTTGATCCAGGCCCGGCCGCCGGGTTCCGCAATGACCGATCGCGCTCCTTTGAGAACCACAATCACCCCAAACCCGCGGGAAAACTCCCGGGCCACATCGACTCGCCGGGTGTTGAGAGTCTCTTCCGAGACTCCCGTCAGTTTGGCCATCTCACCGGGATGGGGTGTGACGATGACGGGAACAGTGGCTTTCTTCAGGATTCCGGGATCCTGGGCGATCTGATTGAGACCGTCGGCATCGAGAACAACGGGGATCCGGCTCTGCAACAGCAGCGATCGTACCACTTCGCCGGTGTCAGGGTCAAGGCCGATTCCGGGACCCACGGCGGTCACGTTCTTGCCTCGGGCAGCCCCAAGAATGGCCGGCAAGGCTTCCGGTGTCAGGTGGCTGCGAGCCTTCTGGGCCAGGGGAATGACGATGCCCTCCATAAGGCGCCGGTGAAACACAGCCCGAACCCCCTCCGGCACGGCAGCGTAGACGAGTCCCGCGCCGATCCGCAGACTCGCGAGGGCCGTCATCACGGCAGCACCGGGCATGTCTGAAGAACCGGCCACGACCAGAACCCGTCCGGCTCGGCCCTTGTGATCGTCCCCGCGCCTGGGAGGAACGGCCGCGAGGGCCTCCTCCCCGATGAGTGCCAAGGGTATGTCGGTCCCCTCGACGAGGACCGAGGGGAGGCTGATGTCGACGACCCGAACCGTCCCGGCGACGCCCATCGAAGGGTACTGCACCAGAGAAATCTTGGGCAGTCCGAAGGTCACCGTCAGATCAGCTTGAACAACCTGCGACGACAGCTCCGAAGAATCCGCACTCAGTCCCGTCGGCAGATCAACGGCAATCACCGGTTTGCCCGACCCGTTGATCTTTCGCACCGCCTGTTCCACGAGTCCCCGAACCGGCGGAACCGTCCCGATTCCGAGGATGGCATCAACCACGAGATCGCACTTCTTCAGCAGCGCCGAAAGCCCGCGGAGCTTACCGACGGTGTCCACCACTCGAATCGGGATCTGCATCTTCCGGCAGATCTTCAGATTGGTCGCGGCGTCTCCCGTTGGGGCGTCCGGATCTCCGAGCAGGGCCACCATCACCTGGGCCCCTCGGTTCGCCAGATGGCGGGCCACCGCCATGCCGTCCCCACCGTTGTTTCCCTTGCCGCAGAAGATGAGAACCGATTGGTCCGTCGCCGAACCGTAGCGTTCCTCCATGCACCGCACTACACCGAGCGCAGCGTTCTCCATCAGAACGATCCCGGGAATCCCGTATCGCTCAATGGCCTCGCGGTCCAGAGCCCGCATCTGTGCAGAGGTGACAACCTTCATAGGCAATCAAAGATCAAAAATAGAGCTGCAAATCAAAGAACCAAAGATCCAAAATGAAAAATCAAAATGACAATGCAAAATTCAAGAATAACGAACGACCGCTCGCGGCCTGGAAATCCGTGTAGGACTGGTAATGCGGTGCTTGCACCCACTTTCCTCGTTCCTACTTATTGATTGATCTGCCGCATTTTTGATTTTTGATCTTAAATCTTTGATCTATTTTATCAGTTCCTTCATTTCCCTCACGGCCCGCTCCAACCCCACCAGCACGGCGCGGGAGATTATGCTGTGGCCAATGTTGAACTCCTGGATGGCGGATATGCGGGCCAGAGGATGGATGTTTTGATAGGTCAGGCCGTGACCGGCATGGATGCCGATGTTGATCTCCCGGGCAATGTCAACGGCCCGGTTGATTCGGTCCAGTTCCCGCTTCCGCTCGGCCTTGTGCCGGCCATTCGCATACAGCCCCGTGTGGATCTCAACGGCATCTGCGCCGATCTCATGTGACGCAATCACCTGCCGGGGATCGGGATCGACGAAGATACTGACTTCGATGCCCTTCCGCCGGAGTTTCCGAATCCCGTCCTTGAGAGACGGACCCGAGGAGACCACGTCGAGCCCTCCTTCGGTGGTCAGCTCGGCCCGTTTCTCCGGAACCAGGCAGACCGCGTCGGGCTTTTCCTTCAGCGCAATCCGTATCATCTCCGCGGTGGCCGCCATCTCGAGGTTGAGTCTGGACTGAATGACTCCTCCGATCAGTGTCAGGTCCCGGTCCTGAATGTGCCGCCGGTCCTCGCGCAGATGAATGGTGATGCTGTCGGCACCGGCCAGCTCGGCGATCACGGCGGCCGCCACCGGATCGGGCTCCGTGGTTTCGCGCGTCTGCCGTATGGTGGCGACGTGGTCGATATTGACACCCAGTCGGGCCACGTGGATCCTCCTTGCCTTGCCTGCCGCCGACGATGCAACGCCGGGCAGCCGTTTCAGGCTCCCAGTTTCTTCTGAATGGCATCGGCAATTCGCTGAGCCATCGTCATGATCTCGGACTGATCGGGTCCTTCTATCATCACCCGGGCTTTCAGTTCCGTCCCCGAATACCGGACCAGCACGCGCCCCTGATCCTGAAGCCGCTGCTCGACGGACAGGATGACTTTCTGAATGTCCGCCATCTCGCCCAGCGGCGGCTTCTCCCGTACCGCCACATTGAGCAGGGTCTGGGGATAGGTGGTCATGACGGCGGCCAGCTCCGAGAGAGGTTTTCCGGTCCGCTTCATAACGGAGAGCACCTGCAGGGCCGACAGAATCCCGTCTCCGGTCGTGTTGTAATCCATGTAGATGATGTGTCCCGACTGTTCGCCTCCCAGATTGTAGCCGCCCCGCAGCATCTCCTCCGCCACGTAGCGATCCCCCACCTGGGTGCGGATCACCCCGATGCCGTGCTTCCTGAGTGCCACCTCCAGGCCCATGTTGCTCATGACCGTCGTCACCAGGGTGTTGCCGGCCAGCAAGCCGCGGGATTTCATGTCGACGGCCGAAAGGACCATGACCGGGTCCCCATCGACTACGTTCCCCTGCTCGTCGGAGAAGATAGCTCGGTCTCCGTCGCCGTCTAGGGCAATACCGATATCTGCGCCATTCCGGCGGACTGTTTCGCAGAGAACATCCGGGTAGAGGGCACCGCACCCATCATTGATGTTGGTGCCGTTCGGGTGATCGTGTGTCACGGTCACCTCAGCTCCCAGCTCCTGCATCACCAGCGGCGCGGCTTTATAGGCGGCGCCGTTGGCACAGTCCACGACAACCTTCAGTCCGGTCAGATCGTGCTCCCTGGGAAAGCTGGTCTTGATGTAAGAAACATAGCGCCCCTCAGCATCGTCGATCCGGTAGGCCTTTCCCACCTCCTCTGCGGTGGGCCGTATGGAATCGATGTCACCGTTGAAGATCAGCGCCTCCATCTCTTCTTCCACTTTGTCTGGCAGTTTGGTCCCTTCCGGGGAGAAGAACTTGATGCCGTTGTCCTGATAGGGATTGTGGGACGCGGAAATGACGACCCCCGCATCGGCGCGGAGGTTCTTGGTAATGAAGGCAATGGCCGGCGTCGGAAGGGGCCCGACGAGCACCACATCCACCCCCATGGAGCAGATTCCCGACATGAGCGCACTCTCCAGCATGTAGCCCGAGAGCCGCGTGTCTTTTCCGATGATGATCTTATGGCGTCCTACCCCGGTTTTCTTGAAAACGTGGGCTGCGGCCCTGCCGATTTTCACAGCTGTCTCAACGTTCATGGGATAGACATTGGCCACCCCCCGAACACCGTCGGTACCAAACAATTTACCCAAAAGTCTTCCTCCTTTTGCTGTGCGTCGTACCGCGCCCGCCCGCATCGCACTAAGACTCCG
>CALZGC010000142.1 GCA_945786985.1 uncultured Nitrospirota bacterium
CGGAAGGAGCCCGTGTCCGTGAAAATCGCCGTGTACAGACAAAGCGCAATGGGGTAGTCGATTTCGGCGGCACTCCCCTGCTCCATCTCGCGCAACAGGTAGTAGACCAGCTCCCCCGTGGCGGAGGCCTTGGGATCGACCAGGTGGACGTCCCCATCCTGATCATTGGTGAGGTGATGGTCGATCACCACGATCCGGGGATCCTTGAAGTCCTGCGGTTTGAAACCGGCCCGGTCGAGCCCGCCGCAGTCGGTCACCACAATGACATCGGGGTCAAACACCGGCCGGTCCGTCACCACGACGTCCGCGGCACCGGGCAGAAAAGCGTAGATGTCCGGAATGGGATCCCGATTGATGACCTGCACCTCTTTGCCAAGCTTTCTGAGAAAATGGTAGAGGGCCAGTTCGGCGCTGATCCCGTCGCCGTCAGGGCCGACATGGGTCGTGAGCATCAGGCGACGCCCTTCCAGCAGGGCCTTTTTCACAGTCTTAAGATTCTTCCGTTTCATCCTCGGGGGTTTCCTCTTTCAGCGAATGCAGAATCTCTTCGATATGGGCGCTGTATTCGATGGATGGGTCGAATTTAAAGGTCAGATGGGGGATGGTTTTCAGACTGAGCCGGTCAAAGAGCTCGCGGCGAATGAAACCCGCCGCTCGATTCAGCCCGGTCAGGACGTCCTTTCGATCGATCTCGTCGATGAGGATGGTAAAGTAGACGGTGGCCTGTCTCAGATCCTTGGCGACCTTCACACCGGAAATGGTGACATGCTTCACACGGGGGTCTTTGACCCGCCTCAAGAGTATCGCAGAGATTTCGGAAATCATGAGTTCCGAAACACGCGCCATGCGCCCGGACTGCATGCAGCATCCCTCGCATCAGAGAATCTCGATATGGTGGTCGGTGAGTACGGCCGTGCCCGTTGACTCGATATAATTGACGATCTTGTCCAACCGACTGTTGAGCTGCTTTGCATCGTTGCCGATCATGGCCACTCCGATGGCTGCCCGCTGCAAAAGATCGTGGTTGCCGACTTCCGCCACCGAAACGTTGAATCGGTTTTTCAGCCTCTCCTTGAGAGATTTGACAACGCGCCGCTTGCCCTTAAGAGAGCCGTTGTCCGGCAAGTAGAGCTCCACCGTGCAGACACCGATGCGCATGGTTTTTAACCCGACCCTACAGCTTGGCCGCCACCTTGTCAAAGGTGTAGAACTCGATGATGTCGCCGATCTTGATATCGTTGTATCCCTCGAGCATGATGCCGCACTCGAAGCCGGCCGCCACTTCCTTCACGTCATCCTTGAACCGCTTCAGCGAGGAGAGCTTTCCGTCATGCACGACGACACTGTCCCGAATGAGCCGAATCTGCGCAGAGCGCTCGATGGGGCCGTCCTGGACATAGCACCCGGCCACATTGCCCATCCGGGAGATGGAGAAGACCTCCCGCACCTCGACCCGGCCCAGGATGCGCTCCTTGAGCAGCGGTTCCAGGAGCCCTTCCATGGCGTTCTTCACATCGTGGGCTGCATCGTAGATCACGTTGTACAGGCGGACGTCCACCTTTTCCGCGTCCGCCAGCGCCGCGGCCTTGGGTTCTGGGCGGACGTTGAAACCGATGATGATGGCGTTGGAAGCCGTCGCGAGGTTGACGTCGGTCTCGTTGATGCCGCCGACCGATCCGTGAATCACCTTGAGTGTCACGGCATCGGTGCTCAGCCGCTCCAGGGTGTCCGAGAGAGCCTCCACGGAACCCTGGACATCCCCCTTGATGATGATGGGCAGCTCCTTGACCGCCCCCTTCTGGATCTGCTGGAAGAGATCATCCAGCGTCACCCGATGGCCCTTGGCGAGAACGGCTTCCCGCATCCGCTGGGAGCGAAGATCTCCGACCTGCCGCGCCTTGCGCTCATCTTCCACGGCAATGAAGCTGTCGCCCGCCATGGGAACGCCGGAGAGCCCCAGAACCTCCACCGGTGTCGACGGCCCGGCGGTTTCGATCTTCTGGCCGCGGTCGTTGAGCATGGCCCGGACCTTGCCGGCGTAGGAGCCACTGACGAAAGCGTCCCCTACATGGACCGTACCGGTCTGGATCAGCACTGTGGCCACGGGACCGCGGGCCTTGTCCAGCCGGGCTTCGACGATGATGCCGTTGGCCGCACGAGAGGGGTCGGCCTCTAGCTCCATGATGTCCGCCTGCAGGAGAATCATTTCCAGCAGGTGTTCAATCCCCATCTTCTTCTTGGCCGACACATCGCAGTAAATGGTCTTGCCCCCCCATTCCTCGGGTGTCAGCTCGTGCTCCGCCAGCTGCTGGCGTACCCGCTCCGATTGGGCGTCGGGCTTGTCGATCTTATTGACGGCGACCACGATGGGCACATTGGCCGCCGCGGCATGGTGGATGGCCTCCACGGTCTGGGGCATGACGCCGTCGTCGGCCGCCACCACCAGCACGACGATATCGGTGACCTTGGCGCCCCGGGCCCGCATCGATGTGAAGGCCTCGTGACCGGGGGTGTCGAGAAAGGTGATCTGCCGGTCCTTCAGCCGGACCGTATAGGCCCCGATATGCTGGGTGATCCCTCCGGCCTCGTCCCCGACGACGTTGGCTTCGCGGATGACATCGAGCAGAGAGGTCTTGCCGTGGTCCACGTGGCCCATGATGGTCACCACCGGCGGGCGGGCCACCATGTTTTCGGGATTGTCCTCCACCGCCACCAGGAGAGACTCATCCGCCTCCAGCGACACCTGCTCCACCTCGTAGCCGTGCTCATCCACCACCAGCGCCAGAACCTCCGCATCCACGGGCTGATTCACGGTAACCATGGAACCCAGTTCCATGAATTTCATGATGAGGGCGTTCACCGGCAGAGAGAGCCGCTCGGCCACGTCCTTGACGGTGGTCGTCTCATCCCAGCGGATTACGTTTTCCTTCGCCTCGACGGCAGCCTGTTCGATAGCAATCCTCTCCTTCTTGTCAGTCTTGACTTTTCGCGTTCGGGGTCTGGATCGCAGCTTCTTCGGCGTTCGCCGTGTCTGGAGTTCCAGCATCTGGGTGGGGGTGATCTTCTTCTGCTTTTTCAGCGGCCGGTCAATCTTCTCCGCCTTCAAACTGATGCGCCCCTTGCGGCCCTTGCTTTTATCTTTGTCGGGGACAGGCTTCTCGCTCGGTTCTTTTTCCGACACCGGCTTCTTGCCCTTCTTCTTGTCTTTCTTCTTAAGGCGCGGTTTCTCCTCGACGGCCGGTTTTGCGGCCACCGCTTTTTCCGCTTCCGCGGCGGTCCCGGTCATGTCGGCGGCGGCTGCCGGTTCCCCTTCCGGGGGCGCGCTGACGGGGGCTTCTGCGGTCAGTGCGGCTTCCGTCGTCGCGGCCACCTCTCCCGGCACCGTCTCGGGGGTCTGCGCGACTGCGGTCACGGGTACTTCCTGCGCGACCTTCTCCTCGCCCGACACCTCCACCGGCTCGGCCTCCGCGGGTGTCGGCTCTTTCTTCCGTCTCCGTCGGACCTTGAATTCGACGGCCGGTTTGGACTTGGCAACTTTCTTCGCTGCCTTGAGACCGGTCTTCTTCCGCTTGACGGGCTTGCCCGAAAATTTCGCGCGCACCGCATCGGCAAGATCATCCGGCACCACCGAAAGGTTGCTCTTCACCTCGGGAGCGGATTTCTTCAAATGCTCCAGAAGATCTTTGGAGGCGATCCCGATCTCCTTGGCGAGTTGATGTACCCTCAGTTTTGACATAACCGTCTCACTCCCTACCCCCATGCCAGTCCCTTCATCCTGTCCATCCACCGGCGCATTTCACGGCTGCCCTTCTCGTCCAGGACAGCGAGAACCGGTTGCGGCCCCTTCCCCACGGCATGCCCCAGGCGCTCCCGGGAAAAGGGTGAGCGGGCCACGAGCGTCTCCGCGCCCCGACCGAACAGATTGCCCTCCACATCGCACGCCGTCACCAGCAGATGAATCTTACCACGTTTCAGCTCCGTGCGGATTGAGTCCCGCCCAACGATCACCCGCTTGCCCTTCCTCAGAACACCCAGAAGGGAGAGGGCCCGCTGGGCCATCAATTCAGCGATTTTGTCGGCGAGGCCCTCCGTTTCCGACGAAGCAATCCCGGCTTTCAGAGCCCTCGTCAGCACCCCGCGACGGACTGCCTGCTCGACACAAGGCCTCAGGCTGCAAAGATAGGCGCCCCGACCGGGGAGCCTTCCCTTGAGGTCCGGAACGAGCTGCCCCTCGGGACTCATGACGATACGGATGAGCTCCGATGCAGCCGTTACTTTTCGACATCCCACACAGGTCCGCTGCGGAGACCGCCCTTTGGGGACCTTTTCGGCCCTGGCAGGTACAGATACTATGACGGGCTATCCTCCTCGGTCAGAACTGTCTCGTCATCGGCTCCGGCGGTTTCCCCGGTATGCTCGCGTTCCTCGGACTCTGCATCCGAGGGCGTATCGTCCGGCGAGCCTTTAGCCTTCTCTTCCTCCGCGCCCTCCGGCTCCGCGGGCGATACCGCGTCCTCAGGTTCCTCTTCAGACGCTTCCTGGGCGGCCAGCGCTTCCGCTTCCGCCTCTTCCGCCTCCCGGGCGGCCAGCGCTTCCGCCTCCACCTCTGCCGCGGCAGCTGCTTCAGCTTCAGCCTTCGCGGCTGCAGCCTCTGCGGCTTCCGCCGCCTCCTTGGCCGCTTTTTCCGCTGCTTTCTCCGCCGCTTTCGCGGCTTTCGCCGCTTCCTTCGCAGCTTCCTTGGCCACCGGTTTCGCGGCTACAATGAACTTCTCGGCCGTTTTCTTGCCCACACCGGGCACGGCCGTCAGCTCCTCGACGGTTGCCTCGGCGACGGCGGCGGACGAAAGAAAGCCTGCGTCCTGGATGGCTTTGGCCGTCTTTTCACCCACCCCCTGTATTCTGCCAATCTCAGCAAGCCCCCGCTTGAGCGCCTCCTTCTCGGCTTCCGCTTCCTCCTGCTGCTCCCGGAGGGCCGTCTGATAATCCTCTTCGGTCATGAGATTGATCTGATACCCGGTCAGTGCGGAGGCCAGGCGGACATTCTGGCCCTTCCTGCCGATGGCCAGGGAAAGCTGGCTTTCCTCCACCACGACCAGCGCCGAGCCATCGTCCTCGTTTACTGCGATCCGGGAGATGGCCGCAGGACTGAGGGCCTTTTCTATGAAATCGCGGGCCACATCGGTATGGGCAATGATATCGATCTTCTCCCCGGCGAGTTCCTGAACAACCGCTTGCACCCGGGAGCCCTTCATGCCGACACAGGCCCCCACGGGGTCGACATTGGAATCCTTCGACACGACGCCGATTTTTGCGCGCTGACCCGGTTCCCGAACCACCTTCACGATCTGGACGACGCCTTCATATATCTCGGGCACCTCCATCTCAAAGAGTTTCGTCAGAAACTCGGGAGCATTCCGGGTCAGGACCACTTGCGGCGACTTGGCCGAATCCTGCACATCCTGAATGAGCGCCCGCACACGGTCCCCCCGATTGAAGCGCTCGCCGGGAATCTTGGACGACTGCGGGAGTATCCCCTCGGCCTTGCCCAGGTCGACGACCAGGACACCCCGTTCCATCCGCATCACGATTCCGTTGAGCGTTTCGCCGATGCGGCCGCCGAATTCCTTCAGAATGACTTCCCGCTCGGCCTCTCGAACGCGCTGCACCAGCACCTGCTTGGCCGTCTGTGCCGCGATCCGGCCCAGTTCAGCGACGTCCAGGCGAATGGCAAATTCGTCGCCCACCTCGATGCTGTCGTCAAACTCCCGGGCTTCCTGCAACGTGATCTCCTGGCTCGGGTCTTCGATCTCTTGCACGACGACGCGGTAGAGGTAGGCTTCGATCTCCCCGCTCTGCGTATTGACCTCGACCTCAATATTCTCTTCGTTGCCGTACTTCTTCTTGGACGCCGTCAATATGGCCGTCTCGATGGCTTCGATCACGGCTTCCCTGGAGATATTCTTCTCCTTCTCCAGCATATTGATGATCTGGGTCAAGTTTGGCTCCATCTCCTTCTCCCTCAGATGCTATAACACATTACTCTAAAACTCCACCTCCAGGTTCGCCCTGGAAATCTCACTGATGGGAATCCGCAAGGTCTGCTCCGGCGTAATTTCCAGCGTCAGGATGCCTTCATCGACGCCGCGGTTGAACCCGATATAGTTCCTCCGGTTCTCCAGAGGAGCGTAAAGTTTGATCTTCAGTTTGCTCCCCTCGTACCTCTCATAATCGCCCTGGTGGCGCATGGGTCGATTGATACCCGGCGAGGAGACTTCCAGGTTGTAGCCCCCCGGAACCGCATCCTTCACTTCCAGAATAGCCCCGACTTCCTGGCTCACTCTCTGGCAGTCGTCGAGGGTCACCCCCCCTTCCTTGTCGATGAAAATGCGAAGGAGGCCCCGTTTGCCGGCTTTCTGATAGGTAATGTCAAACAGAATGAGGTTCAGCGAGTCGAGGATCGGGGTTACCAGCTCTTTTACGGTCTCCGTCAGCGCCATGCAATATCGATTTTATCAAAAAAAAATGGGCTCTTGCGAGCCCACTTTTTATTAGTGAACTGATTTTGGTCGCAACGTACCACAACCGAATGGCGAAAGCAAGAAAAAAAACTCCGCACCCAGGGGTGCGGAGCTCCAGTTGAGGGTGGGCCCCCGTGCGCAGCGGATGCGCCTCGGGGGGCCCCTTGTGGCCGGGTATCAGCCCGGATATCGCATGACAGTCACTCACGCAACATCCGGCTTACGAAAAACGACGCGCTGCCAGTATACCGAGCGGAAACATCAGCGCCGCAAGATCGGCCAGGCCGCCCGCCCCTCTGGCCCCTCTGTGCGCCAGGGCACAGCCGCCGCCGCCACCGCCGCCCGATGCCGCTGCGGGTGCGGTGTGCTCGGAGGCTACGGGAACCCCGATGTATCCGGGGTCGAGAATCACGCCGTCGGCGACACGATCGTCGTCCCCCAAGGCACCGTCTGTCAGCGAAAACTGGACACTGCGCTCCCCGATAACGGCAGGATAGCGATAATAGCCGTCCATGGGATCGTACTTCCAGAATTCAGCGTTTGCAGCCAGCACGAAGTCCGTTCGTATCGTGAGGGAGACCGTGGCTCCCGCTTCGAGTCCGATAATCCTGTATTGCAGACCGCCGTACGGAAACGCCAGGTTTGGCAAGGTGCTCTCGGCGACAGCCTGCGCCAGGAAGACCACCTCTTCCAGAGACCCTTCCGGCCCCTCGATGGTGAGGCAGATGGCCCCGACCTCGCTCAAGACCGTTGCGGCAGCCCCGTCGAGGCGGTCCGGGATCCCGTCGTCGTCCATGTCGGCGTCTCCCTCGCTACTGTCCGGTGCGCCGTCATTGTCGGAGTCGGGGTCGATCGCGTCAATAAGCCCGTCCCCGTCGGTGTCGGCCGGCTCAGCAGCTGTGCCGAACTCGGTGAGATCACCTAGCCCGTCCCCGTCGCTGTCCGGAACGTTCACATTCAGCCCGTGGGCAGCCTCCTGACCGTTGAGAAGGCCATCCCCGTCGGCATCTCCCCACGGACCATCCCGGTCATCGCCGTCCCGGTAGTCAGGGATATTGTCGCGGTCCGCATCGCCCTCCCCTTCGGCCTCATCGTCAGTTCCGTCATTGTCCGAGTCCTGATCCAACCCGTCGGGCACCCCGTCCTGGTCAGAGTCCCGGGGGGCTGCGCCGGGACCGAACTCGGTCAGATCGTCGATGCCGTCTCCGTCGGAATCGGCAAGATTGGGGTAGAACATGTAGGAGACTTCCAACCCGTTTTCAAGACCGTCGCCGTCCTGGTCGCCCGCCGGTCCGTCTGTATCATTCTGGTCAACATAGTTCGCCGCCCCGTCGCCGTCGGCGTCCCCCACTCCTTCCTGAGCGTCCGGTTTGCCGTCGTTGTCGGCGTCCCGATCCAGGGCATCGATGAGGCCGTCGCCGTCCGAATCGGTTGCGGCCTCGTAAGGCCCGAATTCGGTGAAATCATCGAGACCGTCGTCGTCACTGTCCGGTGCATCAATGCGCATGCCGTGTCGATACTCAACGAGGTTGGAAAGACCGTCGCCGTCGCTGTCCGAGGAGGCGTCCGCAGCGGTGGTGGGATCGAGCAGCCGGCTCACTTCGAAACCGTCGGGCATCCCATCGTCGTCCGTATCGGGATCGAGCGGCGACGTGGCCTGCCGGTATTCATCAAGATTGGAGAGACCGTCCGAGTCGGCATCGGCTGTCGCATCGTCCGGATCGTCCGGATCGAGCCCATGGGCGATCTCGAAACCATCGGGCATCCCATCCCCGTCTGCGTCCCTGGGTTCCAGTCGCCCGATGAGGTTGTTGAGGTTGAGCCGGCCGCCGGTTACGGTCCTACCCGTCAGACTGCTCACCGGGTCGACCGAATTGAGGAGGTTGTCCTTCACATCCAGATAGCTCAGGCCGGGCTCCACCGACAGCGCGAGGGCGGCCGCTCCGGTGACAAAAGGCGCGGCCGCGGACGTGCCGTAGAAATCACCGTAATTGCCTCCCGGCACCGTGGTATAAACGGCCGAGCCGGGGGCACCGAGGTCGACCGTGCTCAGGCCGTAATTGGAAAAACCGCTGAGGGCGTCATGCTTGTTGGTGGCGGCTACTGAAACGATGTTGGCCAAATCATAGTTGGACGGGTAGTGGTTATGACTGTCCGTGTCCTGGGCGCTGTTTCCGGCCGAAGCGACTACCAGAACGCCCGCGTCCCGCAGCGCCCGAAAGGCCGCCTCCAGCGACTCGGAATAGGAGGTTCCGCCCCAGCTGCAATTGACGACCTGCGCGCCGTTGTCCGCGGCATAGTGGAGCGCGGCAATCGCGTCGGCCACTGTGCCGCTTCCGTAAGCAATGAACTTGACCGGCATGAGACGAACCGTCCAACAGACACCGGCCACCCCGGCGCCGTTGTTTCCGACGGCACCGATGATACCGGCGACCTGTGTGCCGTGGCGGTCTTCACCGGGATCGTCGTACACCGAGGCATCCCCGTGATAGAAGTCCCAGCCCCGGACGTCGTCGATGTAGCCGTTGCCGTCGTCGTCCAGGCCGTTTCCGGCAATCTCACCGGGGTTCACCCACACATTCGCTCCCAGATCCGGATGCGTCAGGTCGATGCCTTCATCCACGACGGCAACGATCACGCCATGGGACCCCGTGGCCCGGTCCCAAGCCTCGGCAGCATCAATGTCCGCGTCTGCCGTGCCGCCCGTCTGGCCCCCATTGTGCATCGCCCATTGCAGAGCGTAGGACGGATCATTGGGTGCGCCCGATGTGTGAACGATAAAGTTGGGTTCGCTGAAGACCACCTCCGGCATGCCCCGGAACAGCGCGAGCGCCTTGGCCACATCAACATCTTCAGGAAGCCGAACGCGCAGGATGTTTTCATTGCCCAGTACCTGCGCAATGGACATGTCCAGGCTGTTCAGCAACGCGATGATCTCATCTCTGCTGATTCGAGGTGAGAACTGAACCAGGATCTCTTGATTGGCATAGGGCTGATTCTGAGCCGACGGGCTCTTGTCCGGCCCGAGACGGTCGCGTCTTTCGGGCCGCAGGCCCGCGACGGCCCTGCCCTGCGCGCCACCGTGCCCCTGGGCCTCTTCCGTCGGGGCGAACACCGGCGCCAGCCCGCTCTTGGCAGCATCTGCCGCAGCCAGAGGTTCTACGGCCGCACCAGGGTGCTGAGACGGTTCCAGGTTCAGACGGGTCGAGAAGATGAAGAAGAGGAGCATTGCGGTAAGAATCCAAAGCCCCAGACGTTTCGCGTTCCTGTTGACCTTTTTCATAGCCACCCTCAACAAAAAAAAATGCCGAATCCTCTAGGAACAAATAGGTTCGGCGGCGCCACAAGCAGAAAAAAAGCCGAACCCCAAAAACAAACAAGGTTCGGCTTCTCCAAAGCGTATAGAGAAATCTATCGCGTACTTCACTTCGGTAGCCCCTCGACCTGGTCAGCCCAGGCAGGTGGCTTTGCGCCGCACCCTCACGGATGGTTTGCCTTTGTCGGTAGTCAGATTTACAGTTGACTCAGAATGGGATCAACTACTCCCGGTCATCCCCTCCCTGAAATTAGCCCGAATTCCGGGCGCTGGGATCGTTGCACCGCGGCTCGTCGCTTTCGTTATGTTGTGTTAAATAGGAAGAAGTGAAACTACTATTTGACTTCAGTATAATGGGGGTGGAGGTGAACGTCAACAAAAAATTTCTGTTTTATTGACTTATTCAGCTATTTAAGACCAAAATACCATATTATTGGTAATTTTTGCAGTCTTTCGGATTATTACACAATAAAACGTAATAAGGGTCTTATTTGACGTGAAAAAGAAAGAAAATACCCGTAAAGAACCTATGAAAGCCCACTGAAAGCTTTCTCAAGCCTGGAAAGGCCTTTTTTAATGGTCTCCATCGACGTGGCGTAGGAGAGCCTGATATAGGCATCCGCCCCAAAGGCGACGCCCGGCACGACCGCCACGGAAGCCTCTTTGAGGAGATAGTCCGCCAGATCTAGGGAGGAGTTGATCATCCGGTCTCCATGCTTCTTGCCGTAGAGCGCATCGACCCGGGGAAATACATAAAAGGCACCCTGCGGCGTGAGGCAGGAGATGCCTTCCATGGCGTTCAGCCGCTCCACAATGTGGGCCCGGCGCTTGTCAAATTCGCGCACCATCATGGCCACGGCATCCTGTGGCCCCGTCAGTGCCTCCTCCGCCGCCTTTTGTGAGATGGAAGTCGGGTTGGAGGTGCTCTGACTCTGAACGGTGGACATGGCCTTGATGATATTCTCGGGACCGGCTGTCCACCCGATGCGCCATCCCGTCATGGAGTGGGACTTGGAGACACCGTTCACAACGAGGGTTCTCTTGCGGATCGCGTCACCGATCTCGGCAATGGAATGGAATTCAAAACTGCCGTAGACCAGTTTCTCATAGATTTCATCGGAGATGACGTACAGATCCTGCGCCACAATCACCTCGGCCAACTCCCTCAGTTCGTCCAGCGAATAGCCGCAACCCGTGGGGTTGGAGGGACTGTTGAGGATCAGAGCTTTGGTCCTGGCCGTGACGTGTCGACCCAGGACATCCGCGGTCAGCCGGAAGTTGTCTTCCTCTCGGGTCTCTACGATCTTCGGTACGGCTTCCTGCAGCAGCGCCTGGTCCGGATAGGAGACCCAGTAGGGCGCTGGAATGAGCACTTCGTCGCCGCGGTCGAAGAGGACCTGGGCGATGTTATAAAGGGAGTGCTTTGCACCGCAGGAGATCAGGATCTGCGAGGGCTCATATGCGAGGCCGTTGTCCTGTTTCATCTTAACACAGACAGCCTGTTTGAGTTCCATCGTCCCCGAGGCAGGCGTGTATTTGGTAAAACCGCTCTCGATGGCGCGCACAGCCGCATCCTTGATATTCTGAGGCGTGTCGAAATCGGGTTCGCCCGCACCGAAGCCCACAACGTCCACCCCGTCTGCCCTGAGCTGCTTCGCCTGAGCACTGATGGCCAGTGTCATGGATGGTTTTACGGAACCGACACGAGTTGCGAGTGGCTTCATGGTTGTCATCCCTCCTGAGTTCGAGTAAATCTGTTATTCTTACCCCGACGCCTTTGGATGCCGCCGACGGTGGGGTAGCGTCATCCCTTCCGGTTCGTCTTTTCCTTGAGCCGTCTTCTCACCACTTCGGGGACCATGTCCTTCAGGGAACCGCCGAAGCGCGCCACCTCTTTGATAATGCTGGAGCTCAAATAGGTATAGCGGGCGCTCGGCATGAGGAAAACGGCTTCAAAGGCGGGATCCATCTTCCGATTCATCAGGGACATCTGGAATTCATACTCGAAATCGGAGACGGCCCGCAATCCCCGGATCACCGCTGCGGCTTTCCGCCGCTGTACGAAATCGACCAGCAGACCGTCCATCACATTGATTTCGACCCTGGCGTTTCCCCCGAGCACTTCCCCGAGGAGTTCTATCCGCTCCTCCAGGGTAAACAGAGGTGATTTCTTCACACTCGGTGCGACGGCGACGATGATGCGATCGAAAATCCGAAGGCCCCGCTCCACCAAATCGATGTGCCCGTTGGTGACGGGATCAAAGGACCCGGGATAGACGGCGATCTTCTCCTTCATGGTCCACTCCATAAAATGAAAACACGCTCTCTCCCACCCGTCGGGTGCGCACCCGTATCAGGGACCCATAGCTGTCGGGAAGCGGGCGGTGCCGGTCGTGCTCAGCAATCACCCACCCCTCGGGATTCAGCAAGCCCTTCTCGCCGATCTCCTCGATGAGTCCATAGGCCGAGGCCTGTCGGTACGGCGGGTCGAGAAAGATGAAATCGAATGTCTTCTTCTCGGAAACCAGCTGCCCAAGACAATCGGCGGTCTCCATTCTCCAAAGGAGGCATTTGTCCTGGAGACCGCAGTGCTCCACGTTTTCCAGGATCACACGCCATGCTTCCCGCTGAGACTCCACCAGGAGCACTGCCGCGGCGTTTCGGCTCGCCGCCTCCAGACCGACGCTGCCGGTACCGGAATAGAGATCGAGAAACCTGCATCCCCGAATGCGATCGCCCAGAATATCGAAGAGCGTCTCCTTCGCCCGGTCGGACGTCGGTCGGACGGCTCTGCCATGGGGCACCCTGAGTCTTCGCCCCTTACATTCTCCGGAGATAATCCGGACCACAGCACCTCCGGCAGTCTCTGAAGCTATGGCGTCTCAATAGAATGCCACCATAGCGAAATAACCGGAAAAGATCAATCCAAAAACATCACGAATAGCCGGGTTCGCTCCCCCCCAGCCTGCCAGACTTCCCGTACGACCGTCTTCCACGAGCATTCTGCCGCCGACGGACCGATTTGCAACCACCGCAAAGGGGTTGTTTTCAAAAGACGGGGCCGCTATAATAGACACCGTTCGGACAAACCGATAGGAGACGGAGACGAACATGAAAAATGACGAGACGATCCGGATTGTCTGTCCCGAGTGCAACTGTGAAATAGCCGTGGATGCGGCCACCGGCCAGATTCTGCACCATGAGCCCAAAGAGACAGAACGGGAACAGACCAAGAAGAAGTCCCTTCAGGAACTGATGCAGGAAATGGAGGCTCAGAAAGAGCGGAGTGCCGCCCGCTTCGAGGAAGAAAAGGAGGCCCTCAAGCACCGCAAGGAGATCCTGGAGAAGAAGTTCGAAGAAATAAAGAAACACGTGGACACGTCAGAGGATGAGCCGCCGCCCCACCCCTATGACTATGACTGAATGCACAGTTGAAAAGGCAGATTTTCTCGGATGGACCTCGGAGGAACTGGTCACCTACGTCTCCGGACTGGGCATGAAGCCCTTTCGCGGCCGGCAGATCTACCAGTGGATCTACCGGCACGGCGTCGACACGTTCGCGCAGATGACCACCCTTTCCAAGAGCGACCGGTCCATGCTGCAGCGCATGGCGGGTTTCGAAAAACCGGAAATGGTTGAACGGTTGACGTCGTCGGACGGAACGGAGAAATTTCTCTTTCGGCTGGCCGATGGGCATCGGGTAGAGGGGGTGATGATTCCGGACCAGAACCGGCGGACCCTTTGCGTGTCGACGCAGGTGGGGTGTGGGATGAACTGCCGGTTCTGCTGCACCGGCCGGTCGGACCTGGTGCGCAATCTCCGGGTGTCGGAAATCGTAGGACAGGCGCTCGTGGTTCAGGCGACGCGCCTCGACGAGCGCCCCCTGTCGCATATTGTGCTGATGGGGATGGGTGAGCCGCTGGCCAACTATGAAGCCACCGTGCAGACGGTGCGGATCCTGCTGGACCTCTGGGGTTTCAATTTCTCCGGGCGCAAGATCACCCTGTCCACCTGTGGACTGGTGCCGGGCATTGCGCGGCTGGCGGGGGAGGGTCTCGGAATCAACCTGGCCATTTCTCTGAATGCGGCCGACGACGCGACGCGCAACCGGCTGATGCCGATCAATGAGAAATATCCGCTCGGTAAACTGATGAATACGCTGCGCCGCTTTCCACTTCCCGAACGGCGGCGGTTGACCTTTGAGTATGTGTTGATCCGGGGCGTGAATGACTCACAGAAGGATGCAGCGGGGCTGGCCCGACTGCTGCGCGGCATTCCCTGCAAGATCAATCTGATCCCCTTCAACCCGGTGCCCGGGAGCCCATATGAAGCACCCTCCCGGGACCGAATCGAAGCATTTCAAGATCTCCTGATCGGGGAGAAATATACGGCGCTGCTACGTGAGAGCCGCGGGGGCGATATTGCAGCCGCCTGCGGTCAACTCCGGGAACGCCTCGAGCATGGTGGCTAAGTCCTTCGATTCATAAGTTCAATTACGAATCGAAGGACTTAGTGCTGAGTGAGCGTTTAGCCTGATCTTACTATAGAAGAATACGTCACCGTATTTGCGAATCGAAGCACTAGCTCTCCTTCTTCAGCTCCGCCTCGATCGCCTCTTTGAATCCGTTCAGAGAACGATTCTTGATCTTGCGGCCATTGACGAAAATGGACGGCGTACCGGTCACACCGGCCATGGCCCCATCGAGTGCGTTCTTGGAAATGACGGCCTGGTGTTTGGGATCCTTCAGGCTTTTCTGAAAAGCGTCCATGTCGAGACCCAGTTCCTGGGCAATCTCGATAAACTTTTGATCCGACAGAGCTCGCAGGTTGACAAAAAGTTTATCGTTGTACTCCCAGAACTTCCCTTGCTCCGCGGCGGCCAGCGCCGCAATCGCGGCGGGGCGGGCCATTTTGTGCATCCGAAGCGGGAAGGGCTTCTTGACGATTTTCACCTGGTCCGGATACTGCTCCAGCACCTGCTGGAGTAGCGGCTCGAGCCGCGCACAGTAGGGTCACTGGTAGTCGTCGAAAACGGCTATGACCACCGGAGCTTTTACCGAACCCTTGAAGGGCAATCCCGAGACATCGATCTGATAGATGAAATCAATCGTGATCACCGAGAGGGTCTTGTCGTTTGAATTGGTTGCGTAAAGCTCATCGCCCCGCGGAGAAGCCGAGATTTGGTCCACACCCTTATCAACGGCAACGCGCCCGGTGATCTTCTTGGTTTGCTTGTCGTAAATCGCCACCTCCCCGGACGTCAGAATAAACACCAGTTTGCCATCGGCCGACGCGGCGACGTCCATCGGTTGGTTATCCAGGTTCAGGGTCGAGAGGACATTCGATACCACATCGGCATGGGCCGGCGAAAGGAATCCTCCCAGGCAGAGAAATACCTGAAAAATGAGAAAAATCGCCACTGCTTTCGGTTGCGTCATCTGATTACCTCCGCAAAAGGTTCATACGTCACACATGAAGACCAATTCTAGGCATTGTATCCAAATCATTAAACGTGCGTCAAGGCAAATTATTCGATTCCGACGGCCTGCGCGATCGCCCCCTTGACCGTCCCCAAGTTGAAGGACGACGGCGCGTTCACCGCCTCGGCACCGGTCCTCTTCCGGTGCCGAGGCAGCGCGGACAGAGATCCCCGGGCAGCCCGAGAAAAGGGCGACTGCACACCCGGCAGGGCTTTCCTCTTATATCAATCAGAAGCTTTTCCGTGCCGCTCACCAACTCGTTGACATCTACAGCTTCCGAAAACGCAATGGCCTTCGGAAGGCAGGCCTGCGCGCAGATACCACACCCCGTGCACCGGCCCGGTGTGAACATCAACGAGAGCTCGCTCTCGCTTTGGACCTCGCGCCGAATGGCACCGGTGGGGCAGAGCGTTTCACAGACATTGCATCCGATGCATGCAGGGGAAACGATCAGGTCGGCCACCGGAAAGCCCGCAGCAGGAAGATGCGCCTGCCCGGGGGAACCCAGTGCCGGCAGGACCTCCAACAGAAAAGCTCGAAGAGGATGTTCCTCCTGCCTCCACCGCGCCTCTTGCCCCTCAGGCGAAGCCTCCACTCGAGCCTCAGCGCCCGCCCGCGCTGCGCGCTTTCGGAAATAGCTGAAGAACTCCCGCCGGCCGAGCTGTTCTGTAGTCGGAGACTCCAAGGGAGACGCAGCTTCCATCGAGGACGCCGCGGACGGAAGGTCTTCGATCGCATCGGTCGGTATGCCAAAGCAGGCCAACAACCGGCGTGCATCGTTCAGCGAGCGCTCGTACTGAGGCAGTGCGGCGGCCTGCGCACAGGATTCACAACAGCCCCTTCGTATTTCAACGTATCGGGCACCCCAGGCAAAGGCCGCGATCAAATATTCCTGCGCCAGCCCGCCCAGACAGGGCAGCACCAGGGCCGAGTCGCTCCCACCAGGTGCCTGAGCCGCACAGGTTATAACCAGCCTGGGGTCCGCTTCCACCAGCTGCCGCAGGCGATTGCGGCGCGGTTGCTCCCGGAAAACCGGTGCCGCAAAGACACCGGCGGGGCAGGCGGCAATGCACGCCTCACACCCGGAACAGCTCTCGCGAAGGGCCACGGTAGCACCATCCAGAGAGACGGCCCCGGCCGGGCAGACTTCCTGGCAGCGTTTGCACCCACTGCGGGCAAAGCGAACCCGGAGGCAGAGATACGGTCTTGTTTCGATGGCAGGCCCCCTGCCGAGTTTGTCCAGTAAGCGGTGAATCATGACATTCCCTGTCCGTGCTGCGATCGGTAAATGCCGGCCTTTAGAATGTATCAAAGAGGGGGCAGAATGCAAGTTTCAGCCCGGATATTGCGGATCGTCCGGATCTTCCGCTTGCTGCTTGAAGATAACCATCCGGTTTTTTCCGGTCGCCTTGGCGCGATAGAGTGCCTTGTCGGCGGCGGCAATCAGTGCCTTGATGTTTCTGGCATCATCAGGATAAGTGGCCAGCCCGACGCTGACGGTCATTTTGCCGAGAGGTTGATTCTCCTCGTAGGGGAAATAGAATTTCTCAACTTCCTTCAGAAGTCTCTCACCGATGATGATGGCCTCTTTCTTGGAGGTCTGCGGCAGCACCACGACAAACTCCTCTCCCCCGTAGCGTGCCACGAAGTCAATGTTCCGGACCGTGTCCCGGATCAGCGTGGCGGCCGTCCGTAGCGCGTCGTCCCCCGCAAGATGCCCGTTGTGATCGTTGTACCATTTAAAATCGTCCACATCGATCATCATGAGTGACAGCGGATGATGATGCCGCTCCGCGCGGGTAATCTCCTCCGCCGTGCGTTCAAAGAAATAGCGGCGGTTCAGCAACCCGGTGAGATGATCGGTGATGAGCACGTGCTCCATCTCTTTGGATCGCTCATAGAGCTGCGTTCGTTCCAGGGCGATGAGGGCCTGGGTGGTAAATATGTTCAGAATCTTGACGTCTTCTTCACTGAAGTTGCCCGCCGCCGCCTTATCGGCCATATTCAACACCCCGATGTTTCGTCCCCTGAGGCTCAATGGGAGACTGATGAAGGATTTCGTCCGATAGCGCATCTTCTGTTTCTGCAGGACACGCGGGTCCCGTTCGATATCCTTGACCAGAAGGGGCTGACCGTCTGCCAGCACTTTCCCTGCAATCCCCTCGCCCAGCGGCACCCGCAGCTTGCTGGCCACCTCGTGCGACAGCCCTCGGCAGGCCCGGACGCGGAGTTCCTCTGTCGCGTCATCGAGCAACATCAGGGAGGCCTGTTCGGCCCGGACAAGTTCAGTGGAGCGATTCAGGATCAGCTGCAGCAGCTTCTCGATCTCCCGCACCTCTCCCACTTCCGTCGTCAGAAGCCCGAGGTTGCGGATCTCAACGATGCGATGCTCCACCTTCTTTCGGAGTTCCACATTCTGCACGGCCACGGCGACCTGATTGAGGAAGGCCCGAACCATCCGCACCTCATCTTCCTTCATCGTGGCGTTGAACAGACAGATGAGACCCTCCATCTTCGACCCAGCATGGAGGGGATAGGCGTGAACCGATCGTATCTGTTCGCTGAAGCCCGATTGATCGAGCTGCATACGCTCCTCGCTGTACACGGGATCATGCGTGCGATAGACCTGCCCCACGATTCCCTCGTCGGTGCCGGACGAGAAGGCAGAGAGACCCCATGCCGCCGGCCCGCAACACGAATGGGTCTGCACCCGCGTCCCTGAATCATTTTCGAGCAGCAGGGAACACCCCGGTAAATCAAAGAGAATGGCCAGGGAATTGACGATCAATCCGTAAAGCTCATGGCTGTCGGCCACCATGTTGAGATCGTTTCCAAGATGAAACAGCGTAAAGAGCCTCGACATGCCCCGGCCATACTGACGACTCCGGACAAAGTGGGTGATGAGCGCTTCCGCAATGGTGCGCAGATAAGACATGGCCTGCTTGAGTTCCCGCACTTTATCGATTCTCAACTCGGCCAGGGCCTTGAACATCAGATCGTGGTCCAACCCAAGGGCATCCGCCATGCGAACATAGCGGGAAAGAACCGGAGCATCCCGAAGCACTTTGCCTCCAAAGATCGCGCCCACCACCCGCCCCTCGGCTTTGAGAGGAGTGCAGAAGCAGAGCAAACCCGCATAGCAGGTGAAGATGACCGGCTTGTCTTCCCGGATGGATTGCGCAATCTTCCTGCCGCATTGCGAACGACACCGCTTCAGGCCTTTCTCGGACCCTCGAATCAGGGTGCAGAGGCGCCTTTCCTCGAAGGAGCGGCCGATCACGCACCCGTCGGCACTGATGCACTTGACCGTAAACCCGCGCAGCTTGGAGAAGCCGGCGATCGAGTTTTGCCAGTTCTCTGAAGCGAGGAGGTTCCGGAAGGTTTTTTCTTCAAACACTGCCATGCAGGACCACCATGATCCGGGAGTTGGAAACCTATTCTTGGCTGGAACTTGCAATTTTCATGCTAAATGCCGGAAAAATCAACCTAATTGTTCAGTGGGCAGTAAGCTGTTGATTCGGAAAGACAAAATCGGGTGAGCTATCTGTCTCAAAATTGGCTATTAAACAGCATTAAATAGATAAAAAATCAGTATGAGGAATATTTTTCTCATTTTGTGTAATAAATTACCATAAAAATGACCTGAATTACCGCTTTTCTCCATGCAACAGAGAGGTCCAATGGCAAGACAGAACCGGCCTGCATTTGCCAACGAGCCGGTGAGGAGCGCCCGGATAGCCCCGATATCGCGTGAGATTTCGGTGTGCAACACGATAAAGCCCCCACGGACATGATCTCCGTGGGGGCTTGCACCTTCTGATGAAAATGACCCGGGAATATCTCCCGGTGAATCCGTGCTTCGATTCCGAAATACGGTGATGTATTCTTCTACAGTAAGATCAGCTCACTCAGCACGAAGTCCTGAGTTCATAGGTTCGTAATCGAACTTGTGAATCTAAGGACTTAGTTCAGCCTCTTGTGTCGATTCAGGATCACGTGCATTCGGTCCTTGGCATAAAGTTTCTCTTTCTGAAGCCTCTTCTTTTCCAGGTTCTCCTCTGATGTCAAGTACTTGAGTCGATTCATTTCATGAAGCTTTGCGTCAAGCTCCGAATGCAGATCAACCCACTTTCTGAATGCCTCGTTCTCAGACTTTAAACGATTCACAAAAGGCTCATCCTTGATCATGGTTAATCCTCCATGACTTGGGGCATAGGCCTCCCCCACAATGAATCGGGACGGCCCCGTTCCTGAAATGGAAAGCAACGCATTCTCAATCATAAGTTAAAAGATTACCACAGATTTTCACTTGGCTCAAGCTTCCTCCTCTCTCGCCTCACAGCGTTTTTCTCATCACCCAAGCATCTTCCCGGGTATCGGAGTAATATTGCCTTCTGACGCCAATTTTCTGGAAATCCAGTTTGTTGTACAGCTGATGGGCCGCCTCGTTCTTCTGCCGAACTTCAAGAAAGACGTGCAGCGCGCCCCTTACTCTTGCCCGATCCATAAAGCACGCCAGCAGGCGGCGCGAAAAACCACAGCGTCTGTGCTCCCGGGCAATCAGCAGGTTCGTGATCCACGCCTCGTCCAGCACCACGAGGCCCGTCAGGAATCCGATCACTTCGTCTCCTCGTTGGCAGATCAGATTGAGTCCGTTGGGGGTTTCGATTGCGTGGCGAAAAGACTCCTCGGACCAGGGAGTCAGAAACTCCGACTGCTCCATTCCTAGAATACATGGGAGATCCGCCCGGGTCATCGGCCGGGTTCTGACGGCAGGTCCTCCCTGGGAGGCCTGACTGAGGTATTCCTGCTCCACTTGATTTCTGCCTCCGACCTCCGAATATAGTTGGGCAGCAGGCGACAGGAGTCCACCGTTTCCCCTGCCCGGAATTTTTGCAAACCGATTTCAGCGACCGACGCCGCTGAGGGTGCATTCAGCGGGCCCGGGACGAACACTGCCCGAGCAGGAAGGTGCTCCTTGAAGAGGGACCGGTATTTCAGGGCGCCCTCCCCCACCAGCAGCGTCGGCTGATCGATCCGCCGGCAGAGTCGCTCCGGCGTGATGGCCTGCTCGGGCAGGATTACTTCGGGGCCGCCCTCCGTCATCGTGAAAATGGCAGCATAGACTTCCGCCTTGCGGGCATCGAGCATGACGCAGACCGGCAGACGGGACGCGGGAAATCGCTCCGCCATGGCCGCAAGGGTGGAAACAGCGATGGCAGGTTTGCCCCAGGCCCGGGCGAGCCCCTTGGCCGTGCTGACGGCCACCCGGACCCCGGTGAAGGAACCCGGTCCAATGGACACCGCCACCCCCTGCACGTCCGTGCCGTGCACATCCGCATCCTCCAGCACAGTCTGAACGAGCGGCAGTAGCCGTTCGCTGGCGGTGCTGCGGCCCCCCCGGGTGCTCTCCGCTACCAAGCCCGTTGCACCCACGAGCGCCACACTGGTGACCTGTGTCGAAGCTTCAATCCCGAGAATCAGCATGCCCCCGGCCCCTCCCCGCTCTTAGACAGAGGCCCCTTGCGCCGCCGCCGCCATCGGTGCTTCTTTGTAAAGAGCCGGTAGACAAACTGGTAGACGCTGCTGCAGCGCTCCATCACCGTTCGCTGGGCCAAGTTGTTGCGATCCAGGGCACTGGGGTTCCCGGCATCAAACCGGTAACGTATCTTGGAAATCGCGTTGAGGTCAATCTGGCGGAACTGGCGGTAGAACCACCGGCGGAGGAAATGCCATCGACCGCTCTCGAACCACGAGGCTCCGAAGTCGATCAAGTAGGGCTCCCCCCGCAACCCAACGAGGATGTTCTTTTTGTGCTTCAGATCGGAATGGACGACGCCCCGGTCATGCACACGGCGCACGAGTTCCGCCAGCCGGTCAAAGAACTCCCCCGGGATGGGCCCGTCTTTCGCGAAGCGCGAAAGGGGAATGCCATCAACGTATTCGACGATGAAGCCGTCGGCGTCTATCTTTTTGTGAAGTCTGGGAATGCCGGAAAGGCCCTGCAGGCTCTGGTAGACCCTGTATTCCCGGGCAAGGAGATACCGGCCCATAAGCAGCCGGTACAGGAGGTGCCTGGAAGCAATATCCTTGACAGCGGCGACACGTCCGTCGACGGAAATCGTGTAAACACTTCCTTGATGCCCGCCCCCGATTCGATCAACCTTGTACTGCTGCAGGTTGTGCCGACGGACTTTTTCAAATACATCCATGATGGCTCAATTCAATGGACGCCGTCCTGCCGCTACCGATTCCAGAAGAAGCCCTTCTTGCGGGGCTTCTCCTCTTCCAGAAAAATCGGTTCCTCCTCGTCGACCAGCGCAGGCCGCGCCCCGTCCCCGCCGCTGGGGAGTTTTTCTTTGATTTCCTCCAGCAGTTCGTGCATCACGTCATCCCGGGTCAGTAGGGTTCGGAGCTGCTCTTCGATATTTTGGATTTGATGCTGCATTTGTCTGACCGCCGCTGCCAGATCGGCCGTTGCGCCTCCCTCCTCCTGCACGGGTGTCGGATCCTGAAACAAAGTTACGGAGCTCGCCACGTCGCCCGCCGAGACCGCACGCACGTTCGACGGGCCGGGCGGCGCAGCGACGGGTGTCGCAGGCGGCGAGGGGAGCGTCTCGGTCACGGGTTCCGGATCGGCCGGATCCTCTATGGCGTGTTTCTCCCGGAGAGATTGCATCAGTTCGCGGGTGATGAGCTTGAACGTTTCCAGCACCCCCTCGCCGGTCACTGCAATCGAGGGGTGAGACGGGACACGGCGCAGATTCACCTCACGATCCATCTCCTCCATATCCATGATATTGGGAAGGTCCTGCTTGTTGTACTGTATCACCAACGGAAGGGAGTCGAAATCGAGGCCGTTCACCTGGAGGTTTTCCCTGAGATTCTCCAAACTCTCAAGGTTCTTCTCCCGCATGGCCCGCTGGGAGTCCGCAACAAACACAACGGCGTCCGCTCCTTTCAGAACCAACCGCCGAGTGGCATTGTAATAGACCTGGCCCGGCACGGTGTATAGCTGGAACCTCACGTTGAAGCCTCGGATCTTGCCCAAACTGACCGGCAGAAAATCGAAGAATAGCGTGCGGTCTGTCTCCGTCGCCAGCGACAGCAATTTGCCCCGGGTGGTCGGGTTCATCTTCCCGTGAATGTGCTGCAGATTGGTGGTCTTTCCGCAAAGCCCCGGACCGTAGTAGACAATCTTTGCCGTAATTTCCCGGATTCCATAGTTGAAAAGCACCATGATGAACTCCTATTCAAAAACGCTGCGCGTCCTGTGGGCACTGGTTACGCTGGGGCAGAGGCCTTCCCCGCTACGGGTTCTCCCGGTGGCGGAGGCGGATTCCCTCGACGGCCAGGGCCATGGCCTCATCATTGCGCCCGGTCCACCGGTAGACGGTCGAGAGGTGCGACCGGATGACCTCAGACGCCGGCTCTAAGTTCAACGCAGCGCGCAGATGGTCAACGGACTGATCGAAAACACCCCGTTTGAAATAAACCCAGCCCAAGGTGTCGAGAAATGCTTTGTTGTCCGGATCGCTCTTCAAAGTCTCTTTCGCCAGATTCAACGCCTCGTTGAGGTAAATGTTGGACTCCGCATAAGCGTAGGCCAGGTTGTTGAACATGGGCGGCGTTCCACCATTGAGATCGATGGCCTGGCGGAAATGGTTCATGGCCGCTTCCGTCCGGCCCTGTTGCAGTTCGCAAACCCCGAGGCCGTTGTGTCCATCCGGATAATCAGGATAGGTGGCCAGATTCTGATGAAATGTCTGGAGAGCCTCCTCCGTTCGACCGCTTTTCAATGATAGCACAGCAAGATTCACCGTGGCAATGGCATAGCCGGGGTTGAGTTCCAGGGCTCGCCCGTACTGATCCCGGGCCTCTTGCAACCGCCCCTGTTTGAAGTAGACATTTCCCAGGTTGTTGAAAAGCCTTGGGTTTTCCGGATACCGGCCGATCAGCCACTGGAGCTTCTCCGCCGACTCGGTGTATTCCCCTTCGGCGTAGAGGCGGTTCGCCTCGCGAAAGAGCCGATCCCCCCCGCCCGAGTCCGGTGTCGCCAGACTGCAGCCGGCAATCGTGACAACGACCGCCAACAGTCCCAAACGCCGAATCGTCCTGGTCAGGATGCCGGCCCGGGAAGTGATGCAGCCTACCCACAGATACTCTGCCAGCCGGAACATATCTCCATCTCCGAGAATTATCTGATACACCGAAGAGAGCACCTGCCGGGGCCTCATGATAGATTCACGCATGCCGTATCCAGATCAGCCCGGGTATTGTATGCGCTAGCGTTTAACCCGCTCTTACTATAAAAAACATCACCGTATTTGCGAATCGAAGCACTAGGGCACGGCGATGGTCTTTTCCACAACCTTGCGGTTTCCAACCCGGTCCTCCGCAGCAATGGACACAACCGCTCCCGCGGTAACTTTAGAGAGAATGTACTTGAAGCGACCCGTCCTGTCGGGCGTGACGGAAGTGCCATTGATGGTCACCGCAGCGTCCGCTTCAGTCCAGCCGCTGATCTGCGCATTCATTCTACCCGAAACCTTTAGCAGCAGGATGTCGTCGAGCTTGATTTCCGGCGGCGTCTGATCGATGGCAACCTTGAACACCCGGTAGTCGCTGAAATCGCCCGCCGCACCGTCGGGCGTCACCGCATGGACGCGCCAATAATAAATCCCGCTCTTGAGCCCCTGGATGGCGACCCCTTCCGGGGGGAGCGCCGTTCGGGCAATCACCAGATCACTGAAATAGGGATCCAGGGCCACCTGGAGCCGGTACGTGAGGTCCTCGGCCACCGGGCGCCATTTCAAATCCGCCTTCATGTTGTTGAGCCGCTTGAAGAAAAACTCGGCCAGATTCTGAGGATCCACCAATTCCGGTGCAGGCGGAAGTTCGCGAATCTCTTCTATCCGGGTATCTTTGCTCACCGCCACGGACTGATTCTGAGCGACCTCTACTTCCTGTTCGCCCACTTTCAGACCAACGGTCCCCTGGAAGACCTTGACCTCACTGTCCTGCGCTTCGGACACCTGGATCGCAACTTTCGCATTCGAGATCGTGGCCTCAGCCGTCGGGGTGCTGATCACAAATTGCGACCCCTCGACCTTGGGTCGATGAATGGTCGCCTCTACATCGCTGCGCAGAAGGTTGATGGAGGACTTCTTGATTTTGGTCAGCCGATTCTCCTTCATGTCCCGGATCACCACCAGGGAATCGGGCTTGATCGTCAAGCGGTTGCCTTCGTCGAAGAGCACTTCCGCATGGGCGCCGGAGTAGGTCCGGATGCTGTCCCCCTCACGAAGGATCTGCCCTTTGGTCGCTTTGGCAAACCGAAGTTCCTGCTTCGGCTTGACGGTGACATCCCCTTTGGCGAAGATGAGCTTTGCGTACCGGCTCTCCACAACATCCTGACCCGCACCGACATCCTCGCCGGCGGCTGACTCGTAAAGCCCCAGGGTCCGGCCGAGGTTTGCCAGCCAGGGGACCTCCTCTCCTTTGGTCTTGATGGCCAGCACCAGGGCCGCCAATCCCAGGACGCCCACCACGGTCAGTACCAGGATCCGAAAGACGACCCGGGGAATCCGGATCAGCTTCCAGTCGAGAAAGGATCGCTTTTCTTCTTGGGGGCCTCGATTCTTCATAGCTTCCCTACCGCAGCCTCGTCGCCGCCCCGCGGAAGACCGCAACGCAGCGCATCCACGGGGTCATCCGTCGATACCCACACCGCTTCACACGGATTGGGGGCTGACCGGAGCCGACTCCTCCAGGACTGCGCCCTCCTCTGCCAGTTGACGTTTGAGCCCAATGATCTTATTAGCCCCGTGGGCCACCACGAAGGCCTTGATGACTTCCGGATCAAACCGGCTTCCCGCCCAGGCCTCTATCTGTTTCACCACGTGGGGCTCGGACATGGCCACCTGATAGGGGCGGTCCGAGGACATGGCGTCAAAGGTGTCCGCCACAGTGATGATGCGCGCCGGCAGCGGAATATCCTCGCCTTTCAGTCCGTCGGGGTACCCCTCTCCATCGTAACGCTCGTGGTGGTGACGCATGGACGGAATAATCTTCTTGAGCTGTTGGATGGGGGCCATAATAGTCGCCCCTTTCGCCGGGTGTTGTTTGATCAGATCGAACTCCTCCTTCGTCAGGGCCGTCGGTTTCCGCAGTACTTCGTCATCGATTCCAATCTTGCCCACGTCGTGGAGCAGGGCCGCAAAGTGCAGCACTTCGCGGGTCTTCGGGGGCAGCCCCATCTCGTCCGCAATGGCAAGACTGTACTGGGTTACGCGATCGGAATGGCCCCGTGTATACGGATCGCGCTCGTCGATTGCAGCGGCCAGGGACGCTATGGCACTCATGAAGAGCCGACGCATGTTCTTGTCGTAGCGATTGAGCTGTTTGACCATGTAGTTGAACGTTTCCGCCAGCTGTCCGATCTCGTTTCGAGCACCCACCGTTATCTTTTCATTGAAGTTCCCCTTGGCAATCCGCAGGGCGCTTCGGGTGAAGTCAGTAATGGGAACACTGATGCGCCGGGCGAGCCAGACGCCGATGACGCTGACCAGAATGCCGGTGCAGACTCCCCAGACAAGGATCTGGCGCTTCATCTCGGCCACAACGATGTAGGCATCCTGACGGGGCTCCTGGACAACCACGCCCCAGCCCTCGAGATCCAGCGGGGCATAGGCCCCCAGCATCTCCCGGCCCGATTTGTCGACAAAGGGGAGCGCCCCGCCGGTCTTTCCCAGGACCAGGTACTTCCCGACGATCTCCACATCCTGCATCTCTTCCTGCCGCAGGGCGCGTGCACGCTCGCGATGGGCGATCAGGCGCCCCCGCCGATCCACCAGATAGGCCTCCCCGAAACGCCGGATGCGGATGCGCTCCACGATCTGCCAGATTTTCTTCATGGACATGTCCGCCAGCAACACCCCACCCACGTGATTGCCCGATGTAATCGGCAACCCGATGGTGAGAATGGACAGCTCCTTTTCCGGAATTCCCATCGGGTCGGCAATGAAAACATTCCCCTGAAACGCCTCCTCGAAAACCTGGGTCCGGATCTTCTCCCGTGCTTCCAGATTGATGGCGCTCAGCTCGGGGCGCACCACCTCGGCCCAGACGTTTCCCTTGGGATCCATCAGGGTGATGCTGATGAGGTCCGGGTACTCCTCCAGAAAGAAGAACAGTAGTTGATATTTCTGGATATCGGTGAAGGAGCGAATGAGGGGCTGCAGGCGGGCAATGATCTCCAGTTTTTCAACCGTGTTGCGCAGGTGCCCGGAAACCTCCTCTGCGGTCTGCCGCGCCAGTTTGGTGTGGGAATCGAGCAGGTCGTTCTCCAGATACTCTTCGTTGATGCGCACGAGATTGGTATCGGAGATCATCAACGGCACGAGTGCGATGAGCAGCAACAGGACAATGAGCTGAAACATCAATCGCCGTTTCGGCTTGACCATGTTCACTTAAGCCTCCGGTCGTTCCGGTGACAGGGAGCCGTTCTCCTGGCCGATCATAAAGACAGCGTTGCGGTTTGCATCCTTCACCCGGTACATGGCCTGATCGGCCAGCTGGATCAGCTCATTCTTGTCCTGGACGTGGCTTGGATACGCAGCAATGCCGAAGCTTGCGGTCAGATGGAAGGCCTCCCCGGTGTCGGCGTAGAAGGTGCACTCTTCGATGGTCTTGCGCAGACGCTCCGCCGTGCCCAGCGCCGATTGCGGGCCGGTCTCCGGCAGGACGAGGATAAATTCGTCTCCACCGTAGCGACACACCACATCCATGGGCCGCACACTGCCCTGCAGGATCTTTCCCACATCGACCAGCAACTGGCTCCCGACCATATGTCCGTAACGGTCGTTGATCTTTTTGAAATAATCGAGATCCAGAAAGACCAGTGACACCTCCGTATCATAGCGGTCGGCTCTGGAGATTTCGACGTCTAGCGTCTGGTGGAGATACCGGAAGTTGTATAGCTGCGTCAGCCCGTCGGTGATGGCCAGCTCGGTGGCCTTCTTGTAGAGGAGCGAATTCTCGATCGCGATGGATGCCTGATCGACCAGCATCAGTAGCAGGTTCATATCTTTCTCACCGAACGGCTCGCCGTCGATGCGGTTGATTACTTCCAGCACCCCCAGGATCTTGCCTTTGCTTCGAAGCGGCACACAGAGGATGGAGCGGGTCTTGAAGTCCAGGGAGTCGTCGATCTTGGCGTAAAAGCGCGGGTCCGTGGCCACATCTTCCACGATGACCGGTTCGCCGTGCAGGGCTACCCACCCGGCAATCCCCTCACCCACTTTCAGCCGGAAGCGCTTGATGTCATTTTTCTTCTTCCCTTCCACCAGCTCAAAATAAAGCTCGTTCGTGTCCTCATCGAGGAGCAGCACCGAACTGGCCTCCGCCTTGACCAGTTCGCTCGTCTTTTCCATGATCATGTTCATGATACTGGCCGTATCCAGGGTCGACGTCAGAACATTTCCGACCTTGATGAAATAGGCCAACTCCTGGGTCGTCTGGTCCAATTCGGTGGTAGTTTGAATGAGATGCTCAAACTGGCTCCGCCGGTCCACCGCCTTTTCCAGGGCAAAGAGGAGGCGTTTGGCGTTCGCCGGCAGGATGAGGTAGTCTTCGATCTGCGTCATCGCCTGGGAGAGCAGGGAGTCCAAATCTGCCTTGGTCAGCGCAAGAATGATCTGGGAAGCCGGGCGCCCCTGTTTCAGCGCGGCCACCCACTCCGGAGCCCAGACGCTCTTATCGATTACGAGGATAGGGTCGGTGTCGGGGAAGGGGTCTTCTGCCCGGTGCACGAAGGGCTCAAAACGGGACCCTTTCAAGCAAGCCGCCAGGCCATCTGACTCCTTCTTGTTCAATCCGTAGAGATAAACAGGAATCTTGTCGCGCATTCAGCTGTTCCGGTAAGTCTTGGACTTGCGTCCTTAGTTCAAAGAGGACCCGTTGACTTCCACAAGCAACTCCCGGGTCGCCTGCTCCGGGTCCGGTGCCGCGCCAACCGCCGACAGGACGGCCACCCCCCGCGCCCCGTGCTGCAGCACAGCCCCGGCGTTTCCCCGGGCGATGCCACCGATACCCACGACGGCAATCCGGACGCGCGCGGCCACTTCCCGCAACGTCTCCAGACCGATGACCCGCGCCCCCGCCTTCGACGGGGTAGGAAATACGGAACCCAGTCCAATATAATCAGCACCTTCGGCCTGCACCTCCAGGGCTTCCCGGAGATTATGGGCCGTGGCTCCGATAATTCTTTCTCCACCGAGAATCCGGCGGCCCACGGCAACGGGCAGGTCCTCAGGACCCAGATGCACGCCGTCTGCATCCGCCAGAGAGGCGATATCGCTCCGGTCATTAACGATCAGGAACGCGCCATACCGTCGGGTCAGTTCCCGCAGGGCCGTCGCCTGCCGAAGCTGAACGGCACCGGCTTTGCCCTTGCCCCGGTACTGAATGACCCCTGCGCCGCCTCGAAGCGCGGCCTCCGCCGTTCTGGCGGGATCGTCCTCAGTGCCCACGATGACGCAGAGTCTCCAGGCAGGTCCCATTGTAAGATTCTCGCTTCCCATCAGATCTGTACTTTCTCAAGAAAGGTGGTGTAGACGTTTCCCGAGAGGAATTCCGGTGTGCGCATAACTTTACGATGAAAGGGAATCGTCGTCTTGATCCCCTGGATCACAAATTCGTCCAAGGCCCGCTGCATGACGGCAATGGCTTCCGTACGGTCGCGGCCCTTCACGATCAGTTTCGCCAGAAGTGAGTCGTAATGGGCCGGCACATTGTACCCCGAGTAGGCTGCCGTATCGACGCGCACATTGCCCCCCCCCGAGGGAATGAACGTGCCGATGAGCCCCGGAGAGGGCGCAAAGGTCTCTGAATCCTCCGCGTTGATCCGGCACTCAATGCTGTGCCCCGAAAAGTGGACGTCCTCCTGCCGAAACCCCAGGGGTTCCCCCGCCGCCACGCGAATCTGCTCCTTCACAAGATCGACGCCCGAGACCATCTCGGTGACGGGGTGCTCGACCTGAATCCGGGTATTCATCTCCATGAAGAAAAACTCTCCGTCGCCGCTCACGATAAACTCCACTGTGCCGGCGTTGGTGTATTCAACGGTCTCGGCAGCCCGCACCGCCGTCTGCAAGATACCCTGTCTGGTCGCGTCACGCAGAGCAGGGGCCGGCGACTCTTCAATGAGTTTCTGGTGGCGCCGCTGGATGGAACAGTCCCGCTCGCCCAGATGGACGATGTTCCCGTGGGCGTCGCCCAGGACCTGCACCTCAATGTGTCGCGGCCGCTCGATGTAACGTTCGAGATACACGGAAGCATCGTTGAACGCGGCTGCCGCTTCCGCCCGGGCCACGGAAAACAAATGGGGCAGTGACGCCTCCGTGTGCACCACCCGCATGCCTTTTCCGCCGCCGCCCGCCGAGGCCTTCACGATGACGGGAAACCCGATCTCCCGGGCCACCATTAGGGCGTCCCGGTCCGTCTCCACCAAGCCGTCGCTCCCGGGAATGACGGGAACACCCGCCTCCTGCATCGTTTTGCGAGCTTCGGCCTTGTTGCCCATCAGGCGGATCACGCGGGATGCGGGCCCAATGAATCGGATCCCCGAGGAGTGACAAATGTCCGCGAATTCCGCGTTTTCGGCCAGAAAGCCATAGCCCGGATGCACGGCCTCGGCATCGGTGATCTCGCAGGCACTGAGAATGCTCGGAACATTCAGGTAACTTTGCACACTGGCCGCCGGTCCGACGCAGATGCTCTCATCGGCATGCTGGACGTGAAGTGACAGCACATCGATATCGGAATGAATGGCCACCGTCTCAATGCCAAGCTCCTTGCAGGCCCGGATGACGCGCAAGGCGATCTCACCGCGATTGGCTATCAGAATCTTCTTGAACACAGGCTCTCCAGAGGACGTTCCGTTCGCCGCATCGCAAGGGTCACGGCAGGGGCTCCAGAATGAAGAGCGGCTCCCCGTACTCCACCGGATCCTTGTCCTCCTTGAGTATCCGAAGTACGCTGCCCGTTCGCTCCGCCTCGATTTCATTCATGATTTTCATGGCCTCAATGATGCAGACCGTCTGCCCCGTCTCCACGCTGCTCCCGACTTCGACAAAGGGGGGCAACTCGGGCGAAGGCGATCGATAGAACGTGCCAACCATGGGCGAGGCGATCACCACCTGCCCGGGAACCAGTTCAGGCAGTGCCGCCTCTGCCGGGCCCGCAGCCGAAGCGGCCGGTTCCGACCCGGCAGCTGTGCCGGGCACCAAGGGGGCCGGTCCCTGGGAGACGACCGGTTTCTGTCCGATCCGGATTCGGATCCTGGATCCTTCCCGTTCCACTTCGATCTCGGAGATCTCACTCCCCCGGATCATCTCGATGAGCTCTTTGATCTCTTTCAGATTCATCTGGCTCCCCCTTGAGCGGTCCCAACCCTGCGCTTACCCCTTCACTCTCTCAATGAAATCACCGGTTCTCGTATCGATCTTCACCCGTTCCTCTTCGTTCATGTAAAGCGGGACTTTGACCACGAGCCCCGTTTCCAGAGTCGCCGGCTTGGTGCCACCCGAGGCGGTATCCCCCTTGACCCCGGGATCGGTTTTCACCACCTTGAGCACAACGAAAAAGGGAAGGTCCACACCGATGGGTTGGCCGTTAAAGAAGAGAATCCGGGCATGAATGTTCTCCTGCAGGTAGAAACGGTTCTGACCCAACTGGTCTTCCGCCAGGAAGATCTGCTCGTAGTTCTCGGAATCCATGAAGCAGTACTGCCCCTCCGAGGCGTACAGGTATTGCATTTCCCGTTCATCCAGGTCCGGCTTTCCCACCTTCTCGCCCGAGCGGAATGTCTTCTCCAGGACGGCACCCGTCTTTAGGGATTTCAGCTTGGTGCGCACGAAGGCCCCTCCTTTACCGGGCTTCACGTGAAGGAACTCCGTGATGATGTAGGGCTCGCCGTCGAGTTCGATCTTCAGGCCGTTTCGAAATTCGGCTGTCGAGTACAATGCCGCCTCCTCCAGTGGCCTCGATGGACGAGATCACCGTATATTATTGTATTACGAAATCCCTGCAAAATCCATATCTTTTGGCGGTTCGGACGGGCCATTCCCGGGGGATCTTCATGGAGGACAAAGGTCAGCCCTGCCACTCTCGCGGCAGAGTTGTCAGGGGCCGGCAGCCGTCGGCAGTCACAAAAACCATGTCCTCAATCCGGACCCCGCCCACGCCCGGTAGGTAGATGCCCGGCTCGACCGTAAAGACCATCCCCCGACGTACGGTCTCCTCGCTGTTGGGACCCACATACGGGGGTTCGTGAACCTCCAGACCAATGCCGTGACCGGTCCCGTGGCCGAAGTAGTCGCCGAAGCCCGCCTTCCGTATGGTGTCGCGCGCGGCCCTGTCAATTTCCCGAAACGCTACACCCGGCCTGACCCTCGCCATGGCGGCCTCCTGGGCGCGCTGAACCGTTTCATAGATCTTTCGTTTGACGCCGGTCAGCCGCTTTCCGAGATAAACGGTGCGGGTCATGTCCGAGTAGTACCCGTCACATTCCGCCCCAAAGTCGACGACGACCAGGTCCCTCTGCTTCATCCGCCGGCCGGCCGCAATACCGTGCGGCAGCGCACCCCGCTCACCGGAAGCCACGATCAGGTCAAACGCTGCCCGGGCGGCACCGCGCCGGCGCATCACCTGCTCCATGGCCACAGCGATGCTGCGCTCCTCAGCGCCGGGTTTTAGTTTCCGGCGTATGGCCCGGAAAGCCTGCTCGGCCCGGTGAACCGCCTTTGTGAGAGCCTCGATTTCCCCTTCTTGTTTGACGATGCGAAGTGTCTCCACCCCTTTTTTGGACACGCCGTGCAGGCGCGTTGGCGCGAGGCCCCTCTTCAAACGTTGATAGAGGCCCACTGTCAAATCGCCCGGTTCGTAGCCAAGACGCCCCACGTCCCGTTTCTTGACCAACCGGGCGACACGGTCAATCAGTTGCTCACCGGAATGGATGATTTCCACCCGATAGTCGGCGACTTCCAGCTCCGATTGAGTCGCATACCTGGAATCGGTGATGAAATAGCCGCCGGACGGTGTGAGCAGGAGGAATCCGGTGGACCCTGTGAACCCGGTAACGTAACGGACATTCTCCCGCTTCGTCACGAGAAGCGCGTCCACCCGGTTGGCAGCCAGCAGGGAGCGCAGCGCGCTCCGTTCGGGCCTCATGATCCCTCCGGCAGGCGGGAAACCAGGGCCACCGCCGCCCGCAGGCCCAGTATGTAGCTTTCCGCCCCGAACCCCGAGATCTGGCCGTGCGCCACGGGGGCGATGAAAGAGTGCTGTCGAAAAGGCTCGCGGGCGTGGATGTTGGAAAGATGGACTTCCACGGTAGGCAGCCCTGCCGCCGCGATGGCATCCCGGATGGCTACACTGGTATGGGTGAAGCCGGCGGGGTTGATGACAATCGCCTGAAAGGCGTCGGCCGCTTCCTGAATCCACTCGATAATCCGAGCCTCTTCATTCGTCTGGCGTGCCTCCACCTCCACCTGCAGAGACTTGGCCGTCTCCCGGATCCGCCGATCAATCTCCCGCAGGCTCAGCGAACCGTAAACCTGCGGCTCACGTTTGCCGAGGAGGTTCAGGTTAGGGCCATGAATCACTAACACTTTCATACCGATCTCCTGCGTCGCCTGCACTCGGGATTTGTGCCGCCCAAAAGGGCTGCGTGGGGGTGGGATTCACCGAACCACTCGTGCGCTGGACCGCTCTGGACGCGAGTATGCCTTCCAAAAGGCCGCCCGGCAGGGCTGGAGAAGGTATCGGCTACGGGGCCTCTGATGGGAACACTCCGGTCAGGCAAATTCTTTGGCGATTTTCGGAACGAGGCTTCTCAGTTTAAAACGGC
>CALZGC010000143.1 GCA_945786985.1 uncultured Nitrospirota bacterium
ATCATCTCCCGGGAGGGGAGAAAATAGGGTGTCATGATGAGAACACGGGAACGGGCCGAAGAGACGGCGCCCAGCAGAATCATGGCCAGCTTATCGAGGTCTTCGTTGGGACCGTCGGTGATTGTCCGGCAGGAAAGACCCTCCTCCCGGGCCACACATTTAATTTCCCCCGGCGGTATCACCTCTTCTCCCGCCGCAAAGAGCCAGTCTTCCAGGAATGCCCCTTCCAGTTGCTGCACCACGGGCCCCTCAAACCGAAAGTGCAGGTCCACCACTCGCGACGGATTACTGGAATTCTCGGCCAAGTGCCGGTCACCGATGTTCATCCCGCCGGTGAAGCCGACACACCCGTCGGCCACCAGAACCTTGCGATGATTTCGAAGATTGATGTGAAATGTCGGCGGGAAGAGACGGGGGGGCATGAATCGGGAAAATTGAATCCCTCGATCTCGAAGAAGGGTTCCTGCCCGGCGGAAGGAATAGTGTTCACCTACCCCGTCGACGAGGATGCGGACATCCACACCCCGCGCCTTGGCCCGAGCCAGGGCATCGATGAACCGCCTGCCCGTGGCGTTGGTGTCAAAAATGTAGGTGGCCAGATAGAGGGAGTGGCGAGCCTTGTCAATGGCTTCCAGCATCCGGGGATAGGCTTCCTCGCCATTGTGGAGCACTGCAACCTGGTTCCCCGCAACCAGCGGCCGTCGTGTCACCGTTTCTGAAACGACGCCGAGCACCCTAGACTCGGGAGGACAGCTGAGGAAACACTGTCGGGGTTTATCCCTCTCCTGCGATTCATATCCTACACCAAAGCGGAACGGCCGAATGGGGCCGAGCTTTCGGGCCCGCGTTTTGACCCGGTTCACGCCGAAGAGGAAATAAAGAACAGGCCCTGCCAGCGGGAAAAGGAAGCACACGGCAATCCAGCCGAAAGCAGACTTGGGATCCCGCTTGTTAAGCAGGGCGTGCCCCGCCGACAGCGGTGCCACGACCAAATGGAGAATCACGGGAATCCAGTTCAAGAGGTTATGTGTCATCGCTCAACCTGGTGAATGATCTGATCCTCCGGACAATCCGGCAACTCTGCCTTCTTCTCTATTGGTCACAGGCCCCAGGAACCGGCGCATCAATACTACTGTGCCTTGCCCGAATACCATCTGGCCATGATATCAATAAGTTATGACGACTCGGCAACCTCTGTTGAGCCACAATTGACTGGTTGAAAACAGTAAAACACGTCATAAAAAGGACCTCTTTCTCCAATCCCAATACAGTCGCGGTGCCCGAATTAGATGTATCACCCCATATCACGTAGCTTGGGAAATACTATGAATTGTGCAAAACCAGCTGAAGGGAACATCTCATGTTTTGACGAGATGGATGGACGCCGCCTCTCAAGAGTCCCGGTAAACCAATGCGCCAGCGGGTCCTTCTGCTCCTGGACCTGTCGTCCCGATTTCCAGAAAAAGCGTCTTGGAAAACATCTCTTGATGATGCAGAAGTAACCCTGGGGTTCATCTTGAAACGGGGGCTCCACCCCCTGCCTCCGGCTATTTCAGTTCGATGGCTCGTTTAATCCGCTTCAGATGGCAGCAACGATGAAACAAAGGATAACGAGAGTGAATGCAGGTAAGGCCTTCTTCAGTGGATCTTTCACCTTGATGTGCATCCCCACAGCCGCCACCATAAGCAGGCCCATGCATATCGCCACAGGCATCGTCAACGCAGGAAACCAGATGCCTGCAATGAGCAATAGGGCAAGAGTCACTTTTATGCCCCCGATGACCGTCATGAGCCAGAACGGAATACCATAGGCCTCAAATTCTTCTCTCATGTTTGTGGCCATCCCTGCCCGCCAGTTGGTTGACTTCCCATATCGCAGTATCCAGACATTGAGAATGCCCAGAGCAATGATGATCTGACCGATCATACGCACCCATTCCATGTGGCCTCCTTCACTTTTCGATGAACAGAATTCAATGAAAATGGTCACAACTGACTGCCGACCTTGCTGGACCGCTCGACCTCACAACCTATCGCAACCGTTCAGGCCGCAGCAACTTGCTAGCGCCCTGCACCAGAGGGCAAGGCGACTCACGGCCGCCGGGTCCTTCGAAACGTGCCCACAAAATTGCAGATCCGCCCCGACGTGGGTAGGCCCCCATCGGTCTGTTCCAAGCACCGAACGGAAACTCAGGCATCCTGTTGCTTGAACAAGAACTCTCTGGCCAGGTCCCACGGCCCCCCCCGATAGTGCCATAGTTGAACCCCTGCTGCCGTGCCTGCAACAGGTTGCCATGTTTCGACCATAAACTCAAACAACCGGCGTGCTTCTAACGGGTCAACCTTATTCTGAATCGTGATGTGCGGGCGATAGCCTTGCTTGTCCTGAGCCGTTAGCCACGGCCCCCATCGGGATGCCAGGCGATTCCGCAGCTTCAGCAAACCGGAAGAGTTGACCTCAATGGCCACGCCTCCTCCAAGGAATCGGACTTTGTCAAAAGACAGATCCAAGATCGGCGTATGCAGGCAGACCTTCTCGATCGCCCTGGCGAGGCTCTGCTCCCGATCCCCGGGGAGGGCATGGAAAAGCGTTAGGTGGGCGGGGACACGATTTCGCGCCCTGGGAAAATAGCGCCGCCGGAGCCCCTCACAATGCTTGTATGAATGCCTGTCGATCCTCAGCGTCAAGACCAATGGCGGTTTGCCCATAGGGGTTATCACATACAAAAAAGGCTGGGTTCAACCGGAGTGGACGTGCTCTCCTGACTATCTTGGCTCCTGCGCCGGGTCATGGAAAACAATTTGACCAACCTCCAAACCAAGGTAACGTTGGACACCCCTGTCGTCAAGTGAAGCACCGGATACAAAGAAAGAGCAGGCCGTGCCTTCCCCAAATACCATCTGGCCATAATATCCATTAAGTTATGATGACTCGGCAACTTCCGTGGAGCCACAATTTCCTGTCTGAAAACAGTGAAACACGTTATAAAGAGGACCTCTTTCTCCCAGACCAATACAGTCGCCGTGCCCGAATTAGGTGTATCAATCCATAGCACTTCTCTTTGTAAATGGGACGCAACACCCGAAGGGCAAATGGGTCACATGGCAGCTTCGGGAAGTTTTTCCCTTGGATTCGATTCCCCGACATCTCATCTTTGACCGGGATAAGATTTCTTGTCACCAGGTCAGAGAATTCATACAGCCCATGGGGGCAATATTAAGATCATCTCCTACCATGCCCTTTGGCAAAACGGAGTCGCTGAACGATGGAGTCTACCAGTAAAAACGGAGCTTTCCAACCATCTCATCATATTGAGTGGAGAGCATTTTGGGTGTCGTCTCAAAGAGTACGCGCAATACGCCAATGATGATCATGGCCACCTCAGTCTGGATAGAAACACAACCATCGGTCGGCAGATTCAGAGGAAGCTGTCGGAATCCTTTGAAGTGATTTCTCTTCCCAGACTGGACGGCCGGCATCTTTTTCCTGCGCACTTCGTCTTTTCCCGCGTTGACTTCAAAGAGTTAGCTTTATATCTTCAACCCGCCGTCTATACGCGCTCAACTCAAGAAGATAATTTGTTTGATTTGAAGTTCATGATGCTGGTATTTTAGCCGGGGATAGGATTTCGTCAAATGACAACATTAGAGGTTTTAGCAATGAAACATTTTGTACGAGTAACAGTTCTAACGGCGCTCATTATAATGGGAGCGATAGATGCCATGGCGATCGAAGAAGCTAAGTACGAAGTGATAAAGAAGGACAACAAGTTCGAGATACGTGATTACGCAGCCCACATCCTCGCCGAAACAGTTGTGGAAGGAAATCTAGAAGACGCTGGTAAAGAGGCGTTCAAGAGGCTTTTTCGCTACATCTCCGGCGCCAATCGGTCAGGCGATAAAGTGGCGATGACGGCGCCTGTATCCCAAGAGCCAATGGGGGAAAAAATCAAGATGACGGCTCCCGTGGGACAGCAGCGTCTTAAAGAAAGCTGGGTTGTAAGCTTCATGATGCCAGGCTCATACACGCTGGCAACCCTGCCAGAACCAGAGGATCCAAAGGTCTCATTGCGTCAGGTTCCATCTCGACGGATTGCGGCAGTACGCTACTCTGGGTTCTGGAGCGAGAAGAGCTATCTAAAACACAAGGTGGAATTGGAGTCATGGATTCGCAGAATGGGACTTACCATTGTGGGCGATCCCATATGGGCTCGCTACAACCCGCCCTTTATGCCGTGGTTTTTGAGGCGGAACGAAATCTTGATTCCGATAGATGCAAGCACCGGCCAAGAAAAAGACCAATAATCGCATGGAGAAGCGACCCAGGGAGCCCTGCCAAGCACGGTTCCCTGAGCGTCTCATGCGTACATTCTGCCCGACCCTTCCCGCCATCCTCCCGCCGCCACCTGGGTCGCGCAATAATCCGCAGGGAACTTCTAGAGGGTCAGACCTACACATAGCACATTCTGATGTTTTTCATTACCCAGCCTGCCAACAAATACCTTCAATAGTGCAGGCCTACCCCCATGGCAGTTCCGAAGCCGGCGGTTTTGAAATTGAGCGGCTCCCTATCGTATCTGTAGTTGTC
>CALZGC010000144.1 GCA_945786985.1 uncultured Nitrospirota bacterium
TCCATTCGGTGAATGTTCCGTGCGATATGTCCTGATGAAGATAGTCGAAACCGTACTGGTAGACACGGCCATCCGCTGTGACCAGGACGCCGAGTTCGAAGTGCAGATCTTCGGGGTAGGAGTAGGCCAAGGACGAGGTGGCGGCGCTCAATCCCTTTTCTTTCAAAAGGTGCCGAATCCGCACCCAGAGAGGCTCCAGGCTCGATCGGAGCAGCGTCGTCTGCTCCCGAATCTCCGCATTTTCCGCCATGCTCCCTCCTCTCGTGCCATCGGGTGTCCTGCAGCCCCTGTCCAGGTCAAAGCAGAAGAGTCGCTCGGACACCTCTGGACCACCGGCTTTCTGTGTGTACGCCCCTTTTTGGCGAGATCCATACTACTGTTTTGGGCTGTTTCATGCAAGCGCAATCTCCGCGACCGGCCGGCGGGTAGTGGTTCCTTAAGAATCCTGTGTATTTCTAAGCGGTTTCTCCCCGAGGGCGGGCAGCGTCGTGACCTTTCCGTGAACGACGGAACAGTGGTGGCAGGCCATAGTTGAGGCTGACGGTATTTTTGAGTATACTGAGAGCGCTTCACCGATGCGTCAGCCGCTCCGCTGCAACCAACCTCACCCTCTGCGCCGACGCACCGGACCTGGGGGAGCCATGAGTATCAAAAAGAAACTTATCATTATTCTGTCCGGGATATTTCTCTTGTTTGTTTTCCTGGGTGGGAAAATCCTCTGGGACGCTCGACGAGCCCATCTCGGTGTACACAGGGCGGAAGCTACGCTGGCGGAGTTGCGAGCCCTCATGCGTACTCGTTCCGCCATGGTCCTGCAGATTTCACGAGCCATGGACTATCTGCTGCTCCCTGGTCCGGGCGCGAAACAGGAGTATGAGGAGAACGGCCGGCTCGTGCGGGAGGCCCGAACGGAGTGGTCCGCCTCGGTGGAGAAGTGGGCCGCGGTCGAAGGGGATGCAACCGAGCAGCGGGAGTTACTTCGGCGTGTTGAGACCCTGTACGATAAGGTTCTGGGCTTTGTGAGCGACGCCCATGCCCTGGCCGATGCCGGCATTATGGGAGAAGCCTACACCATCCTGGAAGAGACGGTGGAGCGTTGGATCAACCACGTGTTGACGAAGGAAATCGATGTGGCTCGGGGCATAGAGATGGCCGAGGCGAATGAGTCTTTCGACGAAATCCTGACCCACCTGGGATCACTGCCGTGGGGCGGTGGCAGAGCCGTCCGGCATGTCGGCATCGCTCGATCTTCGCTCGTATTGTATATTCGGCTGCACCTCCTTCATGGAGATATCAGCATACAGATTCGGGAGCTTGTCGACTACCTCGTTTCAGGCATGGAGCGTGAAATCGGTGAGTATGAGGAACATGGTTTGGATGCGACGAGCGAATTCCGGGCCTGGTCGGAGGCGTTGGAGGAACTCGTCAAACTCGACGCCACCTGGGCGCGGGAGGCTCTGGAACGGGCCGCTGAGCTTCAGCGGCAGCACGAAACCTTTGGCGCCATGGCTGCGGACGTGATCGCGGCGCGAGGTAGGGAAGAGGTGGATACTGTCCAGGTCTTCGCGGAGAAGAAACTCTACACCTTTATCGATAATGTCTTGCTGGCTGGGATCTCTCGGGAACTGGAGCTCGCCGAAGCCGATATTCGGGACTCCATGGATTCCCTGCAACGTCTGACGACGGCGGCGGGTCTCGAAGGCGTGGGCGTCGCCGGTCTGGTATTGGGGCTGCTGGGTGTGGCCGTGGTCAGTCTTGCGCGAGGAGTGATCCGGCCGCTCGGGGCACTCACCGAGGCCACCGAGATGATTGCCGAGGGGCGGCTGGAGCACCGCGTCCGGATGGAGACCGACGATGAATTGGGGCGGTTGGGGCAGTCCTTCGATTACATGGTGGAAGCCCTTCAGGAGTCCCGGGAAGAGGTGGTGGGTGCCAAAGAGTATACCGAGCAGATTCTCGCGACCATGTATGACATGCTGATCGTCGTCTCCGACTCGGGAGAGATCCTCACGGCCAACGAGGCGGCCCGCCGGCTGCTGGGATATCAGGAAGAGGAACTCATCGGGCAGCCCGTTGGCACGGTGATTGAGGGCGGGATGGCCCTGGGGGGAACCGGTGTACAGTGTGATTTGGGTGGTGTTGCGCGCACCTTCCTGGCCAAGGACGGCCGCACCCTGCCGGTCTCCTTATCGAGCGCTGTGATGCAGAACGATGCCGGGGAGATTGAAGGGGTTGTTTGCGTTGCCCAGGACATGACGCAAAGGCTGGCAGAAGAAGCGACCCGAAAACGGTTGGGGCGGCGCCTGGCCCTTTCGGAGAAGATGTCGGCCGTCAGTCAACTTGCCGCAGGACTGGCCCACGAAATCCGAAATCCCCTGGCTGCGATCGACATCAATACGCGCAATCTGGAGGATGCTGTCTGTAGCGGCGACGGGGAGCGAAGTGAGGCGGAGAAGTATTTTGCCATGATCTTCTCCGAGTTGGGTCGGCTCAATGCCCTATTGGAGAAGTTTGTCCGGTCGGTGGTTCCCCACGAGCCGGACACGAAACCTGCGCGCTGCAATCTGGAGGAAGTCGTGCAGAGTGCGCTGCAGCGTATCCAGCGGCCCCTGGAGGCCAAGCGGGGAGAACTCCGGTTCGTCTCGGCACAGCATCCTTTGGCCGTGGAGGGATTCAGCGAACAGCTCACACAGGCCTTCACCAACATCCTTCAGAATGCGGTGGACGCGACCCCCGAGGGGGGAACGGTGCGCGTGGAGATGCGGCAGGTGGGGAGCCACGCCGTGGTGGCCGTTTTGGACGAAGGCGGCGGCATCGCTTCCGAGGACATGGCGCGTATCTTCGATTTCTATTTCAGCACCAAACAGAGCGGCCTCGGTGTGGGGCTGCCCTTTTCCAAGCTGACCGTCGAGCAGCACGACGGCACCATCGAGGTGGTCAGCGAACCGGGAAAGGGGAGCTGTGTGACCGTACGGCTGCCGCTGAAGGAGTGTACAGCCCATGCCTGATCGAAAAGCGACGCGCGCGAAAAGGGGCCTCATCCTGATCGTCGAAGATGAAGCGAATCTGCGTCAGGGGATTGCAGACTACCTCACCCGACGGGGCTATGACGTGCAGACCGCGGCCGACGGCGCAGAAGCACTGGCGCGGGTGGCCGCTTCCGCGGTGGACGTGATCCTGACCGACATGCAGATGAAAGGGCTCTCCAACCTGGACCTAGTGGATGCCCTAATCGAGAAGGCGCCCCAGGCTCAGATTCTGGTGATGACCGCCTTCGGTACGGTCAAGCAGGCGGTGGAGGCGATGAAGCGGGGGATCTATGACTACCTGACCAAGCCCCTGAATATGGATGAGCTCCTGGTCTATATGGACAAGGCCCTGGAACAGAAGCGGCTCCATGAAGAGTTGAGCTCCCTTCGGGAGGCACTCCAAACCCGCCATGCCTTCGGCAATATCATCGGCAAGAGTTCCGGGATGCAGGAGGTGTACCACAAAATCGAGAAGGTGGCTGGCACCACCGCCACCGTCCTGATTTTGGGTGAGAGCGGGACCGGAAAACAGATGGTCGCCCAGGCGATCCATTACAACAGTCCCCGCAGTGACGGCCCTTTTGTAACGCTGACCTGCGCGTCCATCCCGGACAGTCTTTTGGCCAGCGAGTTCTTCGGCTACGAGAAGGGGGCTTTCACCGGGGCCGCGACGGCCAGAGCCGGGAAATTCGAAACGGCTCACGGGGGAACGCTCTTCATTGATGAAGTCTCAGAGGTTGAGCCCGGTGTGCAGGTGAGTCTCCTGCGCTTCCTGCAGGAGCGGCAGTTTGAGCGGGTCGGCGGCAACCGCACCATCCAGGCCGATGTGCGGGTCATCGCCGCGTGCAACAAGGACCTCATGGAAGAAGTGAAACAGGGCAATTTCCGGGAGGATCTCTACTATCGGCTCAACGTCTTTCCCATCTGTCTGCCCCCGCTGCGGGAGCGCCGGGACGACATCCCCCTCCTGGCCGATCACTTCGTGCGGAAATACGCGAAACAGAACGACAAAACCATCGAGGGATTGACGACGCAGGCCATCCTGCTCCTCATGAACCACGACTGGGCCGGCAACGTCCGGGAGCTCGAGCACCTCATCGAGCGCGCCGTCATCATGAGCGATGGCGACTGGATCCGTTCCGCAGAGTTTCTTCCCCACCTCTCGGAACACGAGGCGCTTCAGAAAGAGGCAGGCTTTGGTGACAATCTGAGCCTCACGGAGAATTTCGAGCAGGTCGAGAAGTATCTGATCGCCCGGGCTCTGGATGAGGCGAAAGGGAACCGAACCCAGGCGGCCTCTCTGCTGGGGATCACCTACCGGGCACTCCGGTACAAAATGAACAAGCACGGCTTCTAAACATTTCTGGCTCCCCAGGCATCCGCTGTCCGGTGGTGTTGCGCAGACGACACCACGGTATCAGCGCTCCGCGCCCTCTTCCTATGAAAACGGTTTCATAGCTGCGCCTCTGCGGTGTGAAACGCTCTTCACCATCCGCACGAACTCCCAGATAGAAAATCTAATGTTACAAGCAAGTTACGGGCTTGTTACGTATTGGCACGTATGTTGCTTAGATAGACAAATAGTTCCGGAGTCGATTCGTACGGCGGCCGGCAGGAACGAAAGGGATGGCGCACCCGCTCTCCCCAAGCAGCGGCTCCCGAGTTTTCCCTGATTTCCGGGGTAAGATAATGAACAGGGGATCACGGACCACGCAGCACAGGAGGTGAAAATTGTTGCACGTATTCACGGGCCGAAACATTCCGTACTTTCGGGAAAAGAAGCCAACGAATCGGCAGTAGACGGAGGATTGCGACCCATGGCGGATATACTTTCAGTGCATTCAACGCAAGCTAACTGTCGGACGGGATATGTGGCATCGCATCATCGCCCTCGGGTTGTTCTGTATTCTCATGACACCATGGGGCTTGGACATATCCGCCGGAATCTGCTAATCAGTCAGGCCCTGTCCCAATCTCCTCTACAGCCGGACATTCTTCTCTCATCAGGAACCTTGGAGGCGAGTCAGTTTGCCTTGCCCGCAGGCGTCGACTGTCTGGTCCTTCCTTCGCTGTACAAGCAGGCCAACGGCCAGTACCGGTCCAGGCGCCTTCGGATGGCCCTCGAACGCGTAATCAACTTGCGGAAAAAGATTCTCTATGCAGCCATCCGGGCATACGACCCCGATCTATTTGTCGTCGATAATGTCCCCCGGGGAGCGGTTGGGGAACTGGACATCACCCTGGAATACCTCAGGAACCGGGGGCATTGCCGCTGTGTACTCGGTATGAGAGATATTAGGGATGATCCCTGGGTGGTGCAGCAAGAGTGGCGTGCAGGGAAATATCTGGAGACTATCCGGCGGTACTATGATGAAGTTTGGATTTACGGTGACCCCGCGGTCTATGATGCCGTACAGGAATATTCCTTCCCGTCCGATCTTGCAACCAGGGTCCGCTATACGGGTTACCTCGATCAGCGTTGGCGTCTCAAGGATGACCGGCCGACTTGTGAAGCCAGAACTGAAGATCCATCTGAACAGACCGACCGTTCCTTTGCACTGTGCACTGTGGGCGGTGGCCAGGATGGCGCCCGCCTTGCCGAAACGTTTGTCCGTTCCACGCCTCGCCGGGGCATCGAGGGCGTTGTACTTGCGGGGCCCCACATGGACGATCAGGTCCGGCAGCGTCTTCATCACCGGGCAGCCGGAAGCAAGCGGCTTCGGGTCATCGATTTTCTTCCCGAGCCGACCCGGCTTCTGAAGCGGGCAGACTGTGTGGTGTCCATGGGTGGATACAATACGCTCTGCGAGGTTCTCTCCTTCGGGAAACGGGCCCTGATTGTTCCCCGTGTTTCCCCTCGAAAGGAGCAACTCATCCGGGCCGAACGGATGTTCGAGCTGGGTCTTGTGGACACACTCCATCCAGATGAAGTGAAACCGAGCGTACTGGAGAAGTGGATCGATCAAAATGTAGGCCACCCGCCGCTGGATTTTCATCACAGAATCGATATGAAAGGGCTGACTCGTTTGCCGCGGTTTTTCGAGGACCTGGTCGCGCCTTTCAGGAGTTCCTATTCGTCTCCCATAGTTCATGCAGGAGTTTCATGATGCCCATCGAAGACACCAAGGCCCTCCCGCGAGTAGGATACATCCTGAAGCGGTATCCGCGGTACTCGGAAACCTTCATTGTCAATGAGATCCTGGCCCATGAGGCAGCGGGGCTCACTGTTGAGATATTCTCCCTCAGGCCGCCCTGTGATTCCCATTTTCAAGACATCATTTCCAGGGTTCGGGCTCCCGTGCACTATCTACCTCACATGGGAATCACCCCGTTGAGCTTTTGGGAAGCCCTTCAAGGAGCAGGGAACGTCCTGCCGGAGGTATGGGGAAAGCTGTCCGCCGCCGCCGGGGAAGATCACCGCGATACCTATCAATCGCTGGTGCTCGCCCGCATGCTCCGTCAACGAGGGATCGGGCACTTGCATGCCCACTTCGCCACGTCGGCCACGACAGTCGCACGGCTGGCGGCTTATTTTGCGGAACTCCCCTATACGTTCACCGCACACGCCAAGGACATCTTTCATGAAAGCGTAGAGCCTGCAGACTTAAGGAAGAAACTCTACGATGCTGCAGGCGTGATAACCGTGAGCGATTACAATGTGGAGTATTTGCGTCATCACTACGGGTTTGCGGCAGACCGGGTCAGAAGGATCTACAACGGGCTCGACCTGGAGCGCTTCCCCTATGTGGTGCCCGACAAGCGACCGCCCCGCATCGTCTCTGTGGGACGTCTGGTCGAAAAGAAAGGGTTTTCTGATCTGATCGAGGCCTGCCATATCCTTGTCCAACAGGGTATCCGTTTCCATTGCGAAATAATCGGTGCCGGGCCGCTTGAAAGGGAACTCCACGCACAAATCAGCCGGCTTGGACTGAACGGAACCGTTGAGATCGTTGGACCCCTGCCCCAGCAGGATGTGTGCCGACATGTGGGCCGTGCCGCCGTATTTGCATCACCCTTTGTCATCGGGAGTGACGGCAATCGCGATGGTTTGCCCACAACGCTTCTGGAGGCCATGGCTCTCGGGACGCCCTGTGTCTCCACGGACGTCACGGGAGTTCCTGAAGTCGTGCGTCACAGAGACACGGGTTTGATGGTGTCTCAACAGAATCCAGTCGAACTGGCGACGGCCATCGCAGCCTTGCTCTCCTATCCTCCTATGGGAATCGGTCTGGCAGAGCGGGCCAGGGATTTGATAGAAAGGGAATTCCAAATCCAGCGGAATGCGGCGTTGCAGCGCAATTTGTTTGAGAAGGCCGATTTCGAAGCTCCTTGTGCGATTCAGGAGGTATCTTGATGCGGGTGGCCTATATTTGCGCCGATCCCGGTGTGCCTGTCTTCGGTTGGAAGGGATGTTCCGTTCATGTGCAGGAAATTCTACGTGCCTTCCTGAAACGGGGCACCGAGGTCCATCTTTTTGCCTCCCGTATGGAAGGCGATTGTCCTCGCGATCTGAAGTCCGTTGTTCTGCATTCGCTGCCAGAACTTCCGGAACGAGACGCCGCGAAACGGGAAGAAGCGGCCCTTGCGTCGAACAGGGACCTCTGGGATGCTCTCGAATCTTCCGGCCCCTTCAGCCTTGTCTATGAGCGCTATTCACTCTGGAGCGTTGCCGCGCTGCGATACGCTCGGGCCAACGATACGCCCAGCATCCTTGAAGTGAATGCACCTCTGATCGAGGAGCAGGCGAAACACCGGGAGATCGTGCATCGAGAAACTGCACAGACCTTGGCTAGGGAGGTTTTCGGGTACGCGACCCTAATTGTCGCAGTTTCCAGTGGTGTCCGAAAATACCTGACCAAGTTCAAGGAAGCCCGGGGCCGTGTGTATGTTATTTCCAACGGGGTCAATCCAGAACGATTTCCCGTCGGAATAACGCCGACTCACCGGGATCTGCAGAGTGCTTTCACTGTGGGCTTTGTCGGAACCTTAAAACCCTGGCACGGTCTTTCCAATCTGGTAAGGGCCTTTGTTCATCTCCACGGGAAAGATAAGAACACCCGTCTTTTAATTGTGGGAAACGGCCCCGGTCGACGAGAATTGGAAGACGAAATCGGTTCCATGCAATTGGGGAATGCGGTCAAGCTTGTCGGTGCCGTTACGCCCTCCAAGGTTCCAGGTCTGCTGGCTTCCATGGACGCTGCCGTAGCCCCGTACCCGAAGATTCCCGACTTCTATTTTTCTCCTTTGAAAGTCTATGAATATATGGCGGCCGGTCTTCCCGTGGTGGCCACCGGAGTCGGGCAAATCCAGGAGGTCATTCAGGACAGTGTGAACGGTTTGCTGGTTCCGCCCGATGATCCTGTTGCCCTGGCGGGTGCCTTGGTGCGCCTAAAGCAGGAGCGGGCACTGAGGACTCGTTTAGGCAGCAACGCCCGTGAAACAGTCGTCCGGAGTTACACATGGGATGCCGCAGTCACGAGGATGCTTGATCTGATAAACCTGCGGGAGAATCTGCCTTCGGTGAGCAACCATGCATAAGGATCAGCACAATCGACTCAAACACTTGATCATCTCTCATTTGCGTGAGGTCAAAGGCGGCTTGTGCCTTGCCTTTTTGTGCATGTTCGGTTTTGCCCTGACCACCATGGCACAACCCTGGCCTCTCAAGATCATTTTCGATCATATTCTGCTGGAAAAACCGCTCACATCTTCGCTGTCCTTTTTGGAGAAGATCTTTCTGGAAGGGACGGTCTTCTCACTGATCGCTCTCTCCATCTTGATTCTATTGTTGGCGCTGCTCCGGGGGGGGTTCGCCTATTTCCAAATCTTTGTTACCTCTCAGGTGGGGTACCGGATGGTCTATTCTCTTCGCAGAGAACTCTTTGCTCACCTTCAGAGACTCTCCCTTTCTTTTCACAATGAGGCGCGAACGGGGGAACTCTTAACAAAAGTTTCGAGTGATACCAACGCGCTGAAGGATGTCTTCACACAGTCGACGCTGACCTTCGCTGCGAATTTGTTGACTCTCCTGGGCATGCTGATCATCATGTTCTATCTGAACTGGGAATTAAGCCTGATCGTTCTGGTGACGTTTCCTATTCTCGGTTCCATTCTCTACTATCGTTATCGCAAGATCAAGTCCTCGGCCAGAAGGCAGCGAAAAAAGGAGGGGCTCCTCGCTGCACGAGTCAGCGAGATCCTGACAACCATGCCGTTGGTACAGGCTTTTGGCCGAGAGAAGTATGAAGAAGAACGTTTCGAAACAGAAAGTGAGGCAACGGTGGCGGAGGGCATCCGGACGGCACGGATGCAGGCGTTTACTGCCAGAAGCGTTGAAGTCGTCACGGCTGTGGGCAGCTGGGCTGTGATTCTCTTCGGATCTCTGCAGGCGCTCAAGGGCCGGATGACGCCCGGGGATATCCTGATCTTTGCATCTTACCTGAAAAGCGCCTACAGGCCCGTACGGGATATGACCAAGCTGCTCAACCGGTTCTCAAAAGCGATGGCCAGTGCTGAACGGATTTCAGAAATATTGGACATTGAACCGGAGATCCAGGACGCCCCGCATGCCATTGAGGCGGAACACCTGCAAGGTGAGATCTCCTGCAATAATGTATCCTTTGACTACGGGAATGGCACGGAGGTACTGAAGGGTGTCTCTTTTACAGTCTACCCCGGTCAACGGGTGGCCCTTGTCGGACCGAGCGGCGTCGGCAAGTCAACCATTGTCAGCTTGTTCCTACGTCTCTATGACCCGCCGAAAGGGGCCATTCTGATCGACGGTGTGAACATCAAGAACTACCGGCGGGAATCACTTCTCCGGAATATCGGCGTCGTGCTTCAAAACTCTATTCTATTGGGCACAACGATTCGGGAGAACATTGCGTACGGGAAACCAGGTGCCGGAACAGAGGAAATTGTCAACGCGGCGAAGGCGGCCAACGCCCATGATTTCATCGAAGCGCTGGAAAACGGGTACGATACGGTCATCGGGGAACGGGGCGACACGATTTCCGGAGGCCAGCGTCAAAGGATAGCGATTGCCCGGGCCTTAATTCGAAATGCACCCATTCTGATTCTGGATGAACCGATGACAGGTCTGGATGTCGAAAGTGGAGCCAAGGTTCGGCAGGCCCTCCACAGCCTCATGGAGGGGAGAACCTGCCTCGTCATCACCCATGATCTCGAGTTTGCGGCCGGGTTGGACTCCGTCTTCGTTCTGGACCAGGGGCGCATCATTGAAAGGGCAGCGGTGGAGGATGTTGACACCGCCCGCAGACAGCGCCAGCTTCGGACGGGATGGGCGAGAGCCGGTTCTCATTGAGGCCCGGCGACTACGCCCCATCCTCCCCTCATGGGGAACCGTGCTATAGAATTTGACGGGTTCCCTAGTTCAGAGTTTCCGGGAAGATGGCCAAAACAACGGAGATGTCAGAAGGGATGGAAAACGCCTCTTGGAGCTCTCGTTTGATACCGCAAGATAGCCGGCTGCCTGGCTTGAGGAGGCCCCTGGATATGGGGATTATCGGACGGGTTGTTGAACCACAGATCAGCGGCGACAGTGGAGATCTTTGTTAAAGAGGTCACAAAGACAACCTATGTGGGAAGTGACGGTGGGTCATGCTGTCAAGAGATAACGCCAATCTGGTAAGAAGAGATCCAGCCATTCCGGGTCTGGGGAAGCTTCTGGACCCGGACGCCTTTGTTGCTGAACTGCAGCCTCAGCTCCCCGAAACGCGCCTGGACGATGCGGAACTCACCTATATCCGCTACAAGCCTGCTACCAACTGCCTCGTGAGCTACCGTCTCCAAGTGAACGGCAGACCCGTCGACATCACGGCCAAGGCTTTCGGGCCAGGGGCATTAAGAAAGCTTCGCAAGGTGCGCGACAAAGGAGGCGTGGAAAGTCCACTCGGTCCGGGTCGGTTCTGCCTGGAGAACATGGGGGCCGTGGTTTCGGTTTTTCCGAATGACGGTAAACTGGAGACGCTGAGATGCCTGTGTGAAACGAACAGTCTTCAGGGCATGCTGCAGACAATCTTTCCGGATCAACCCGAACTTTGGAACGGAACGGTCCGGACTTTGCGGTATAATCCGGAGCGCCGTCATGTAGCCAGACTGGATCGTCCTTTCGGTCCAAGAGCTGTACTGAAATTCTATCGTCCCCGTGCGTTTCCGATTGCAAGTACCTGCACCACGCAGATAGCCTCCCGTGGAGAACTGCATATCCCGGCCTGTATCGGGTCTTCTGCGGGACAGGGCCTGCTGGCCTTTCAATGGATTAATGGCGCCGTATTGAGCCATCTTCTTTACGAAGGTTCGCATGGGGCGGTTGGGGCCGCAACATTGGCTGGAGGGGCTCTCACAGAGATACATCGCCAGGAGGGGCGGGGGATGACCTTTCGGTCCCGTTATGCTGAAGCCACAAAGCTCTATCAGATTGCGGGCGGGATCGCCATACTCGCTCCGCATCTTGCCGAATGGGCCGAGCGCCTGGCTTCACGTTTGGCGGGCTGGCTTTTGTCTGAGCCAGAGATCCGAAAACCTGTTCATGGTGATTTCTATGCCAAACAGATACTGGTGAACAATGATCGGGTTCATGTTATCGACTTCGATGAAGCTTGCCTGGGGGATCCGAGGGCCGACCTTGGCCTTTTTATCGCACACCTGGAACGGGATCTCATCGGCGACCGTTTGCTTCATCAACTATTGAACCCCGTGTCAGAGGCACTGGTTCAAGGGTATGTCGATGCGTCTGGTCAATCTCCCCCAAGAAATCTGAACGTATATACAGCCATAGGGCTCTTTCAGCTTGCCCATCACCCGTTCAGGCGTTTTGAACCCGATTGGAGCGAGCGGATCGAACAGATTCTGGAACGGGTGGAAACCAATATCCGCAAACCCATAGCCACAAAGATTTCAGGTTCTGACTCACGAGTCGTTCTTGCAGAGAAACGGCCGTGCGGCCCTCCTGTTTCTGATCCCTTCGATGCGTCCAAAGACCCGAAGATGCCCTTTCTTGCCCACTCCCTGGACCCGGATGAGGCGGAGACAATCCTGGAAGAATTATTTCATGACCATGGGTGGAGCGTCGAGCATTTTAGAATTCTTAGGATCTCTGTGACTCGGTACAAACCCGGACGACGGTGCATTGTGGAGTACGACGTCGAGATCAGAAAAGCGGGAAACCCCATGCAGCTCATGACCATCCTGGGCAAAGCCCGTACAAAGGGGCCGGATCTGGCAACATATCACCTCTGCAAGTTGCTCCGCATGTCAAATTTCGGCGACGGAAATCCTGACGGTATTGGTGTTCCCGAACCGTTCGGGGTAATTCCTGAACAGGGAATGTGGTTTCAGCACAAAGTGCCCGGTACCGTATCGACCGATCTCTTCCTTGGCCCCGATGGTATTCCGCTTTCCCGCCGGATTGCGGAAGCCGTACATAAACTTCATAACACTGAAATTCCCCATCTTAGGTCGCACGACATGGCCGATGAGCTTCGCATACTCCGTCAGCGTCTGAACCTGGTTCAACAGACATTTCCCGTCTGGGAAGAGCGGCTGGAACGTATTCTGGTTGAGTGCCGGCGTCTTGGATCATCTTGCCCTAACACTATACGGCGGGGAATCCATCGGGATTTTTATTCCGATCACGTGGTTGTCTCAGGATCGAAGCTATACCTGGTCGACTTGGATCTCTTTTGCGAGGGCGATCCCGCCCTCGATGTCGGAAATTTTGCAGCCCACATGATCGAGTATGGACTACGCAGCTTTGGCGACCCCAACGCTCTGGAGGAGTGCCGGGAAGCACTTGTGGCACGTTACCTGGATCTTGCAGCGGATGTCGCTCTTGATGCCATAGAGGCTTATACAACACTGAGCCTTGTCCGTCACATTTACCTCAGCACTCAGTTTCTGGACCGCCGGCCCTTTACCAAGACGCTTCTGGAGCTGTGTGAACAGCGTTTAGGGCTTCCCGAAAAACCGTCGTCGGCCAAATCGGTTCACGGCCAGAAACCTCATGAGCCTGAGAGAGAGGTCTCCTATTAGCCGTCCCCGTTGACGAAAACAGTGCTGGTGAAGTATATGCTCCCGTTTAGTCTTACCGGGAGTGTCGGGTATTGTGAATCAAAAGAAAGATGAGTGTCCATGAGGCGCCCCTATGCCAATCTGGTGAGAAGCTTGATTGTCTCTTCTCTCCTCTTTGGATGTCCTGATTCGTATGCAGGGCAAGAGTATTATACCGTGCAGGCGGGAAGCCATGTTGGCCTCAACCAGGCGCAGACGGACTTCAAGCAATTGGATCAAGAGCTTCCCGATAATCCCAAGCTTTCTCTGAGAATTGAACGCCTTCAAGGCTATTACACAGTGCGGGTGGGAAAACTCTCAAACCGGCGCGCCGCCCGTGAACTCCTTCAAGCTGTGAAGTCCATTGCATCCGATGCGATCCTTCTGAAGGCAACGATCCAGGCGGAAAGAATCGTTGTCATGGAGGGCACGTCGGATCGGTTGGATTCTCCGGCAGAGCAACAGCAAGTGCAGCGACAGCCAGGTACCGAAAACAAAATGTTTCTGGCTGAAGAGACGTATGTCCAAAGTGAAGGCGGGGCCCCCGAAAATTCCGGGCGCAACGAAGTAGAAAAGAAAACCGCGGACGGAAGAGCCCGTGCCGCACAGCTTGCCGTGCAGCAGGACGACAAGAGGCCGCCGGACCAGTTTACCACTTATGTCTTCGGCCGTCCCCTGACCATTGGTGGGGAGTATGAAATCGAGCCAAAATATCGCAGAGATTTTTCATTGGGCGAGAAAGATGATGATCTCTTCCGGTTGGATCAGGGGCTGGATCTTGAGTTTCTCTACGCCATTACCCCGAACACGGCCCTTTTTCTTGAAGGCAAGGCATCCCATGAAGCCGAATTGTATACGGAAGATGATCAGGAGGATTGGGACGGAGAGTTGAAGAGAGGAGAGACGTGGCTCTATTTCGATTACATAAACGGCACCAAATTCGGTCTGCAGATCGGCAGACAGAATTTTCGAGATAAGCGAGAATGGTGGTGGGACGAAGATATTGATGGAATCCGACTGCACTACCATAACGATCCCTTTCGCTTCGAAATCGCTCTGGCACAGGAGCTGGGCCGCGTCTCCACCAAAGAAGACGATATTGATCCGGAGAAGGAGGACGTTCTTCGTCTCCTCGGCTTTGCTCGGTGGGACTGGGCCCGTAAACAGCGCATCGAGGCGTTCTTCTTGAAGCAAAACGATTCTTCCAGTTCCCTGGTGGTGGGACAAACTCTGAAAGAGGCCCGGGAAGATGAGATTGATGCCGATTTCACCTGGTTTGGATTGCGTGCCATGGGGAGGTGGAAACTCGGTAAACCTGGAAAACTCTACTACTGGATCGATACGGGATTCGTCGATGGAGAGGAGATCGTATATGACTTCGACGATGCTGGCGGGGGAACCAGTGAAGTAACGGAACGAATTTCCCGGGACGTGCGGGGATCGGCCTTCGACATCGGAGGGACCTGGTTGAGTAAAGTAGATTGGCTCCCCACCATTACTCTGGGGTATGCTCAAGGGTCAGGCGACCGCTACCCAGACGACGGCAGGGATCGTTCCTACCGGCAAACGGGTCTCCAGGATAATAATTGGCGTTTCCGTGGCGTAGACCGATTCCGCTATTATGGTGAAATGCTCCGGCCTGAACTCTCAAACCTTCGCATCTGGACTCTTGCCCTGGGTCGCCCCCTGTTCCAAAACAGCTCCATAGAGTTTCTCTATCATACCTATAAGCAAGTCCATCCAGAGGCTGGACGTTTGCGCGATGCGGACCTCAAGGCTGAAACATTGGGACGGAGCCGGGATGTCGGAGATGAGTTGGACATTGTTCTAGGTCTAGAAGAGTGGAAACACTGGGAGATTGAGTTTGTTGGCGGGTTCTTTAAAGCCGGTGATGCCTTCGGTCCCTTCTCCGGCGAATCGGCATCAACTTTGATCCTCAAAGTCAACTACAACTTCTGAGGCGGAACCATGAAGAAAGGGAACAGCCTTTTCGATAAAGAACCCGATGTGAGTGTTTCAGCTGATGCAATTCTGTAGTCGCTCTTGGGTAACAGCGACTTTTCAGCGACCACTTATTGAGTTTGATCGTTCTTTGCCGGCAACACCTTGAGCTCCCTCCCCGGGGGGGAAGGACTCGCGATGAACGTGGTGAACCGCAACTTACTTAAAAGCCGTGCCTGGGGCAGCGCAATCTGATGCATGAGAGCTGTGGCAAGGCTCCCGGTCAACCGTGAACTGATGATCGATCTCAGCCGCATCAAGACAGACCTGCTCGCTGAAATCGGCGCGGCGAGCCACCGCCTGAACCATACGCTGACCGATCCCAACGACCCGAGATTCCTCACCCAAGAGTGTACACGCCTTGTCTGGAAAGGTCACTCACGAGACGGCCTTTTCCCTTTTCTTGAAATCATCCTGTCGGCACGCTTTGCCCACTTGCCGCGTGCCCTGTTGATCCGAGATCTCCTGACCCCACTCAAGAATGGCCTCGGAAACGCATATAGACACGGAAACAAGCAGGATGCCACCAAATCTATCGACGTCGAGGTCGTTGCGACACCTACTGGGGCTGTCATCGTCGTTTCCGACGAGGGTGATGGTTTCGACGTGGTTCATACCTTGCGCCGATTTCGGGCCGGAGAGAATTACTTCGCCAATCATGGGATCGGCTTCCGAGTTTTGGATCGAGCCAATTCCCTCGTGACCTGGAAGAACGGAGGCCGCAGTTTGCTGATCCGTTTCATGCCCGATCGGCAGCCGCGCTCGGGGCCGAACCCGACGGGCGATCCGCGATCCGCGAGTGCAATCGACTTCGAAGCCCTGAGGTCCGCGTTGGCAAAACAAGAGGGATCGTTGCTGAAACCGGGTTCCGTTCTCGAATCGTGTCGATTTTACGATTGCAATGATCGAGAAGGTGACATGGTCCGATGCGTCCTGCACTTGAGGAACCAGACCACGTGGGCGCAAAACATAAGCATTCTGACCGGGCGGGTCCTCGCATCCGCGATCAAGGCGCGAGTCGATTTCGACACCGGGCGCGAATTGTACGTACGATTGCAGACCAGAAGGATAGGGGTCCCTCGACCGTTAGTACGTCTGGAATACGAACCGAGAGTGGTCCTTTACGCCTTCGACCCCTGGATGAGCCTGAGGGAGTACGTGGAGGACCGGGCTGAAGGCGTAGTGAGCCGACGGTACGCAAAGCGCATTGGGAAATGTTTGCGGGCGTTGCACCGGAGCGGTGTCGCAGTCCAAAAGGAGACGTGGGCGCAGGCCGTCCGGAGAGAGGAAGCTTTGCTGGAGGGTGTGCGCCAGCGGCTCTGCAACGGTAATGCGCAGCAGTCGGGTCGTATCGAACGCATTTCGCAAACCTGCTTGGAGCGCGTGCGAGCGCTTCATCACGATCCGAACGTCCCGATCCACGGCCGTCTCGATTGGGATTGCATTCACTACGGTGTGGACGGGAGATTCTACTTGCATCGCTTTGAGGAATGCCGCAGCTCTCATCCCGGGTTCGACTTGGGAGGTTTTCTGGCGGACTTATTGGTGTTCTCCACGAGCCGCGGCGATCCGCAGATCTACCGGATGGGTCAGGAAGAACTGCTGGCAAGCTATTTCGGGGACAGCGTTCCCAGCATTTGGCGAACACGCCTCCCGGCATTCATTGCAAGCGCTTTATTGAGACGGCTGGCACGCGATCCTTACACCTGCCTTCCAACCGACGGACACGAGGCCCTCTTGGAACTCTGCGAGCTCACACTGCTTGAAACAATCTGACTCGCAGGACTTCTTGAAGGCAATGGTGTCTTATTGGTTACAACATGTTACACGGACCAGAGGCCCCAACGCCCGGACAGCAGTGGGCACAATGCGCATCCCGGTTGCTTCTTGCTTCAATGCATCCAGGTTGAAGTGAAATGTCGCGAGCGTGTTGGTGTAATCGACGACCAGAAATATCTTCTTATGGATGGTGAAACGAACGGACAGGGCGTGAACCGCCCAGTCCTCATCGAGCAGCGATGCGGAGAAACGTGCGATCTCCTCGGCCTTCTCTTTCTTTTCCTGCCACGTCAGGTCGTTGAAAGAGGAATTAATAAAACCAATGGTCAGTTGCTCCCCGTTGTCCATATCAAATTCAATATCTTCATGATCGTAGGCCTTGACCA
>CALZGC010000145.1 GCA_945786985.1 uncultured Nitrospirota bacterium
AATCCTGCAGGGAACGCATCCCGAGCAGACGGCGTGCCAGAAAACGAGGGCGGGAATAGAATCTCCGGAACGCCAGCTGCCGGAGCCGCTGGATCTCCTCCCGGCTCATGGAATAGGGGGTGAAGGCCGCTCCCTGGTAAGTGTAGTCGCCGAAATCCCCGGACACCGTCCCGTAGGCCGCGGCCCGGTCATACAGCTCCGTCCCCGGAAACGGGGTCAGGCAATGAAAGTTGGCCACATCAGGGTCGAGTTCACAGGCAAATTCAATGGTCTGAAGCCCCTCTTCGAAGGTCTCGCCGGGAATGCCGAAGAGAAAGGGGGTGAACACCTTCAGCCCGGCCGCCTTGGCCGCCCCAACGGCGTGGCGGATCTGCTCCAGGGTGATCCCCTTGCGCAGGGCAATGAGGTTCTTCTGCACCCCGCTTTCGGCACCAATCAGAACTGCCCAGCACCCCGCTTCCTGAAAGGCCTCGAGCAGCGGCCGGTCGACCTGGTTTGCGCAGGCGGAGGCAAACCAGGTAAAATCCAGGCGCTCCTCTCGAATCCGCCGCGCCAGCTCCATGGCCCGATCGTAATCGGCGGCCAGGGTGTCGTCAATGAACTTGATCTCCCGGTAGCCTTGATGGAGGCACCCTCTGATTTCCGCGAGGACGCTGTCCACGCTGCGGTATCGGATCCCGCTCTTTCGGGAACGGTCCATCTGATAACAGAAGATGCACTTGCGGTTGCACCCCCGGGAGGTCATGAGAACCGCCACCGGTTTGCGCCGGTACGTCGCCGGCGGCGGGATATAGCGATCGGCCCCGTCGAGCAGTTCCCGGGCCGGCGGGGGCAGCCGGTCGAGATCCTGTACCAGGGGTCGGGGGGGATTCATCACGACATGTTCCGCCCGACGAAAAGCGACGCCCCGAAGGCCCTCAAGATCGCGCCCCTGCCGTAGTCCCTCCAGCAAAGCCACCGCCGTGATCTCTCCTTCTCCACAGACGACCGCATCCATCATCGGGGCAGCCTCGAGACATTTTTTTGGCGCAGCGGTGGGGTAAGGACCGCCGGCCGCAATAAACACGTTGGGAAGTCTTTTGCGGATATCGGCGGCGGTCCTGCATGCACGGGGCCAGCCGAAGACGGTCGCGTAGAGACCGACAAAATCGGGGCGAGCGCTTTGGGTCCTCTCCACGATTTGTTCATGGTCCAGAAAACCGCCGTCCAGAAACTCAACCTGGTGGCCGGCCTGTATCAAAGACGCAGCCACCGAGAGGGTCCCCAGGGGCTGCCAGTAGTTGATCTGGGAGCCGGCAGTCCGCCCGGAAAAGATCTCCTCGGGACGCCAGGCAGGCACGATGAGGATACACTTCATGCGTGACGTCCCTCCGGCAGCGTGACCGCCCGGGTGGAGGACGGCACCGGCCGCAGCACCGGTGTGCCCGTGCGGCGCAGAATACGCTCGGCCCCCCGAATGCCGCTCGCCAGGGCATGGTCCATGTTGAGATAGCCGAAGGCACCGGTACGCCCGACGAGTTGAAGGTTCTCAAAGCGGTTCAAATAGTCGGTGATGACTTTCAGATGATCGGCGTAGCCAACCTCAAAGACTGGATAGGCGCTGGCCACGCGAAGCACATGCGCGTCCGTTACTTCCCGTCGCGCAAAGAAGCCAAGTTGCGAGAGCTGTCCAACCGTTCCCTCGACGAGTTCCTCATCGGAGCTTCCCCAGACCGGATCGCCCCGGGTGCAGAAGTATTCCGCGACCAGGTGGGTGCTCCCGGCCGGGGCCATGGCACGACTCCAATTCGTCGGTTCATGAATGCGGCCAAAGGGGATCTTTTTCTCCGGCAGATACATCCAGGAGACATCGGTGATCCGCTCCCGCCCCACCATGACGGTCACGGTGATCAGACTCCGGTAGGCGAGACGGGCGGCCGCGGCCCGAACAGGCGCAGGCGCCCGCGGGTGGAGGCGGTCAATCAGGGTTGTCACCGGCAGACTGGAGACGAAGTGATCCGCCGCCAGTTCGCGCGGCGCACCTTCGTGGCTCTGAAGCAAGACGGCGTCGATGCGGTCGTCCCCATGGCAAAGCTTCGCCACCTCCGTCCCGGTCCACACCGGATTTTTCTCGGCGATCCGTTCGCAGAGTCGATCCGCTATCTGCCCAATACCGAGGCGGGGATAGAGGAACCCGTCCGTCAGCGTATGGAGGTTCCGCCCGCTCAGCTTGCAGAGTGCGTGGGCCAGGGCTTTCATCAGGGAGAGCCCGTCGATGCGCCGGGCGATCCATTCCATGCTGACGCGGTCACACGGCAGCCCCCAGACCTTTTCAGTGTACTCTCTGAAATAAAGCTCAAACAGGGTCCGGCCGAACCGGGCGTTCACCCAATCGGCGAGCGACACCGGTGGACGGCGGCTCCAGCCGCCCCGTATCTTCTCCCGACCCAGGTCTGATAAGATCTTCAATGCCATCGACGCGCCGAGACCGGCGATGGCGTTCACCGGGCGCAACGGGTAGTCCACATACCGGCCCCGAAGATAGATCTGGCTTTTGCGAGGAACCTGAAGGAGGTCTGCACCCAGAAGATCCCGTACCAGCGCTTCGATGGATTCGTCGTGGGTAAGAAAACGGTGCCCGCCCAGGTCGAAACGGTAACCGTTGTGCAGAATCGTCCGGGACAAGCCGCCGACGGTCGCCCCCTTTTCGACGACGACCGTCTGCCGCCCGGCACGGGTAAAGCTATGCGCTGCGGCCAGGCCCGCGAGCCCGGCCCCCAAAACAATAATCATCGGACCAGCAGCACCGACGTGTCGGCCTTGTTGGAGACCTCCCGGCTGACACTCCCCATGAAGAGGTTGTGCAGACGTTTGCCCCGGGATCCCATCACGATGAGGTCGGCCCCTTCTTCCTCGGCGGTCTTGAGGATCTCCTCCGCCGGATGCCCCTCCTTGACCACAGGCTTGACGGCGCTGATTCCCTTCTGGGTGAGCAGATTTTGAAAGTACCCAATGATCATCTGCGACTGCTCATTGAGCTTTTCCTGGTAATCCGTCCCCTGCATCGACTCCCGTAACGTCTCCATCTCGGAGTCACTCTGAATGAGCTCATCCATGATGGAGTGCCCTTCCATCTTCTGCACGTAGAGCAGGACCACCTTTTCCGGAAGGACACAGCGGAAAATGGAACCGACGGCCTCCACGATCTTCAAGGAATTCTTGCAGCCGTCCACTGCAAGCAGAATGCACTTCATGCACGTACCCCCTTTGTCTCACCATTCGATCCAAACCGGGTGTCCAGCCCGCAAAAGAGGGCCGGCAGTTGCCTACTCCTCCGTGAGGGATTTGTAGTATTCAGCCATCTCTTCCGAAATCCCGGCCACACTTTCGCCGCCGCCGCCGTAACCGGCCGCCTCCACGGCGCCGAAGTAGCCCGGTTCCGTACCCGACTTGGCAGACGCCTGATAGCCGGCGGTAAAACAGAGGGCCGCCACAATGATTAGAACCAGTGACCACATACCTGATTTCATCGACTTCCCCTATTGCTCCGATTCACGGTAAAGCTCTTCGTAGAGCTTCTTGAGATCTTCCTCGCTCGTCGCCCCCCCCTCTTCGGTCGCTGTGCCGAACCCCACCTCCAGAAACGGAGGGAGACTGTAGCCGACCAGGAAGCTGCTCAAACCAATGACGATAATCACGATGATCCAAAGATGATGTTTCACCCTTTTTTTCCTCCCGTTGTTCCCTGAAGTCCCTGCACGCGCTTGCCGGCCCCGTGGATCAGACGGGCCGCGGCACCCGTTACAGGCCCGCCTTTCTCACCGTCACACCAAAGTGCCCCTCGTGTGCCTGCCTTCCCAGCAGCTCATGGCCGCTCTTCGTCACCCACTGGGAGATGTCCTTGACCGATGTTTCATCCGAGCAGAGAACCTCGATGACAGTGCGCGGCGGGTTGGCCCGAAGGGCCAGCACAAGTTCCATCAACGGCCCGGGACACAGAAGACCCCGGGCATCGATAACGCGATCGGCTTTCAACGGCTGCCTCATGCCATGCTCCCTTTCGGGGTATGACCCGCTGCGCTTGCGGGATCTCTCTGACAAGGCTTCAACCCTTCTTGATCTTGAAGATAAAACGCCCCCCTTCCGCGTGTTTGTCGAGGATGGGGTTGCCGGCGGAGTCGCACATGGCCGCAATCGATTCGGACGAAGAGGGGTTGTCGAAGACGATTTCCAGAATGTCTCCGCTCTTGATCTTCTCCAGCGCCTTCTTCGTGTAGATCTGGGGATGAGGGCAGACATAGCCCGTCACGTCAAGGACGAAGACGCCCTCCTCCTTCTTGCTGAATGTCATAGCCATAACCGTACCTCCTGTTGTTCGGGTGAGTCAGGTTAGCCCGGATATTTCATGAGCAGATCTATTACGACGCCGGATAGGCTGCCACATGCGGCGTTACAGAAAATTTCCCGACTTCGAAATATTGCAATATGTCTTCAGCCAGTAAATTTTCTGCGCCTTGCCTGTGGCGCCTCTACAGTCTCTCATGACGATCACTCATGCAATATCCGGGTTAAAACGCGATGTCGCACTGGGCCATCTCCTGGGCCATCTTGCGTTCCGTATACCAGTTGAAGAACTTGACGCCGATGTAGGCGCCGCCGATCATCCCCAGGCCGAAGAGCCAGCCCGACATATCCCCATTGGCCGTTCGGACGAAGAAGGCCCCCACATTGCAGCCGAGGGCCAGGCGGGAGCCAATCCCCATCCCCATCCCGCCGATGATGGCCCAGACGGCGAGCTCCCGCGTCGGCATTTTGAACTTGAACTCCCCATGCAGCAGGGCCATCACGGCTGCCCCGCCGATGAGGGCCACCGACATCCAGTCGGCCGGGTTGATGGCCGGACTGGGAATCCCGTTGACCCATCCGAAATAGATGTTGTCCATGTTCTCCCAGCCGAGCTTTTGCAGCACCCACCCCACCCACTGGGCCTCCTGGGTGGTGACGTACCAGTACCCCGGGTCGAAGACGGTCCCCTTGGCGGAGATCCCGAAATCGTGACCGAGACGCTCCAGAAGGGTCCCGGCGTTCTTGACGCCGAACTTCATCCGCATCCCTTCGATGACGAACATCTGCAGCCCGCAGGCGATGCCGAGCAGCAGGCCCGCAATAGCGGTACGTTTGGAAGCCACCACCATTCCCCAGAAGCCTCTCACGTGATCGACGAAGGTAATGCTCCGGGGACCCTGGGCGGTCAGCTTCCTCACGTAGCTCTTTCGCACCCAGAAGATGTAGACCACGGTCAGGAGAAGGAGCGCGGGCACGACCACACCGGCCAGGGTGTTCCCCACAAGAGCCCCAACGAGCGAGTCGTCCTTGAGCCCCAGCGACTGGGCGAAGGTCCGGATCGGCTGGTTCCAGACATAGCCGGCCAGGTACTGGTCGACCCAGCCATCGCCTACCCCGATCGACTCGGGCAGGCCCTTCTGCAGGGCCGACTCACGCCAGGACGCGGGAACCAGTTTGTTCATCCAGCCGGCCACGTCGACGAAGATGGACTGGGTCACGCTGATCGACAAAATGACGACCACTGCCACCCCGTTGCCCTCACCGGCTTTGTAGAGAGAGCCCGACGCGCATCCCCCGGCAAAGACCATTCCCACTCCGAAGATGACCCCTGCGATGAGGGCGTGCACGCTGGTGGGCGCCGGATGGAAAGTACTCCATCCTGTTGCCGCCACCAGGGCCGACGTAAAGGCAAAGAGGATGGTCGCGATCATGATCCCCACCACCATCCGCGGCACGCCCACCGCAAAGAGATCGCGAAAGGCCGAAGCAAAACAGAAGCGGCCGTACTGCAGACACATGCCGTAGATGAAACCGAACCAGAGGTAGGCGGAAAGGTAGATGTAATATTCGTGCAGGGCAAAGGTCGCAATGCTCACCAGTGCGAAGAAGCCGACAATCGCATAGGCCCACACGACGTTACGTCTCGGAACAGGGATCTCCATGGAACGTCTCCTCCTGTGAATCTATAGAAAACCGTTTCTGGTTGTTGACTTTCCAGAGGATTAAAGCAACTATCATGCCAAGGCTTGACAGGACTCCCATGAACAGGCTATGGGACCCACGATGACGGCTTCAGCCTATTCTGCCGCTCTGCACCCCGCCTGCCAGTCGGCAGGCGTTCGACCCGGTGGGGGAGTTCATGCCGGCCCGACTGTCCCAAATGGGACAGAGGGGTGAAGCCCCTGGCCCCTTCCGCACAGGACCAGCCAAGCCATCCTGCCTTCCGGAAGGAGCCGCTGATCGGTGCATCGACCCATCTGCCGGCGCTGTCACTATTGCACGACGGTCACCAGCCCGGATATTGCATGAGTGATCGTCATGAGAGACCGTATAAGCGCCACAGGCAAGGCGCAGAGAATTTTCTGGCTGAAGACATATTGTAATATTTCAAGTGGTTCTGTTCGTAAATATGGTGACGTATCGAGAGGGTTGTAGCGCGATCTCCTCAAGGCGCGCGACTGAGGCGTACCCCCTGCGGTAAGTCGCAGGGAGCGCCACGCCGAGGAGGGTGCGCTACGGCACTCGAATACCACCGTATTTACGAATAGGGCCACCAGATCAGGAAATTCCCTGTAACGCCGCATACGGCTGCTTATCCGGTCTCGTAATAGATGTACTCATGCAATATCCGGGCTACAGACCTGAAGCGGAAATGGTTGGAATAGCGCACGAAGCGTATCTCTTCCC
>CALZGC010000146.1 GCA_945786985.1 uncultured Nitrospirota bacterium
CACACGCAAGGCGCAGAAAATCTACTGACTGAAGACATATTGAAATGAAATATTTCGAAGTCAGGAAATTTTCTGCAACGCCGCATGTGGCAGACTATCCGGCCTCGTAATAGATTGACTCATGCAATATCCGGGCGAGCCGTGCGACCACTGGAGCCCTTCGAAAAGTGCACAGCGCCATGCGGTTCCGACGCCATCTGTATTTCATGAGTTGCAGGCCGTCATGAGCTGAATCGCTACCGGAGGTGGAAGGCTTGAGACTCGCCGCAAGCATTGGAAACCACATCATCGGTCTGGTCCGCTACCTGGGCGAGCTGACCCTCTTCGCTGGTTCCATCGTCCCGTCCCTTTTCAGACGGCCTCTCTTCTTTGCACTGATCATCCGCCAGATCCGGGAAATCGGCATCTACTCGTTCCCCCTCGTAGCTATCTCCTCCTTTTCCATCGGGATCGTTCTCTCCATGCACTCCATTCACCTGCTAAAGCAGTTCGGTGCCGTCCACTATGTGGCCGCCGCCGTCGGCCTCTCGGTGGTCAAGGAGCTTGGGCCGGTGCTGACCGCCCTCATGGTGGCCGGCAGATCGGGGTCGGGCATCAGCGCAGAGCTCGGTTCCATGCGGGTGACCCGGCAGATCGATGCCCTTCAGGTCCTCGCCGTCAACCCGATGAAGTACCTCGTGGTCACCCGCATCGTGGCCTGCATGATCGCCGTGCCGCTGCTGACCGCGTTCGCCGACCTGCTCGGCATCACCGGGGGGCTGCTCATGGGGATCACCCGGGGGGGCATCAGCCCGAGCCTCTATCTCGACATCACCTTCGAGTTCGTGGAGATGATCGACCTGGTGCCGGGGCTGCTGAAGGCGGCCTTCTTTGGCATGCTCATCGGCATCGTGAGCACCTATGGCGGGTTCACCGCCCGGGGCGGCACGACCGGCGTCGGAGCAGCCACCACCCAAACCGTGGTGGTCACGTCGCTGATGATCTTTATTTCCGACGTCTTTTTGAGTCAGGCCTTTCTCGTCCTGCTGGGGGGCTGATCGGTGACGCAAGGCGGCAACGGCAAAGAACCCATCGTACAGATGGAAGGCGTCACCAAGGCCTTCGGCACCCTCGAGGTGCTCCGCGGTGTGGATCTCGCCATCTACCCTGGCGAGAGCCTGGTGCTGCTGGGAGGGAGCGGGTCGGGCAAATCCGTACTGCTCGGGATCCTGATCGGGCTGTTGCCGGCCAGCGGCGGGCGGGTGATCCTGAACGACATGGAGGTGACGGCCTTTCGCACGGAGGCGGAGTGGAAGGCGGTCTGGCGCAGCGTGGGATTCCTCTTTCAAGGAGCCGCACTCTTTGACTCCATGAGTGTTCGGGACAACATCGCCTTCCCCCTGGAAATACACACCGACCTGAGCCGGACGGCCATCGATGAAAAGGTGGCCCGGCTGCTGACCATGGTGGGGCTCGGCGACATTGAGCAGAAGATGCCCTCGGAGCTCTCGGGCGGGATGCAAAAGCGCGTGGCCCTGGCCCGCACCATCGCACTGGAACCGAAAATCGTGCTCTACGATGAACCGACGACAGGGCTCGATCCGATTACGTCAGACACCATTGCTGAGCTCATCCGGGAACTCCAGACACGACTGGGGATCACTTCGCTGGTGGTCACCCACGACATTCGTCTGGCCTTCCGGGTGGCCGACCGCGTCTCCATGCTCCATCAGGGAAAGATCGTGATCACGGCCCCCTTGGAGGAGATGCGGAACCACGCGAACCCGCGGGTCCGCGAATTTCTTTATGGCTAGGAGAGACTGATGGCAAATTCCGAATCCCGACGCACGGAAACGATGGTGGGCCTCTTTGTGCTGCTGGGGCTGGCGGTTATCTCGGTACTCATTTTCGCCATTGCCGAAAAACAACACCTCTTTGAGCGGCACTTCAAAGTGACCGCCCGCTTCTCGCGGGTGGCCGGTCTCAAGGTCGGCTCCCCCGTACGGCTTGCCGGCCTGGAGGTGGGGAGTGTGGAATCCCTCGATTTCACCCCCGGCGGCAGAGTCCAGGGAGTGATGGCGATTCAGGCGCGTTACGCGGAGCAGATTCGGGGCGATTCCGTCGCGACCATCAGCTCCGTCGGCGTCCTGGGCGACAAGAGCGTGGAGATCTCCATCGGTTCCCTGACCACGGCACCGTTGACGAGCGGTGCCGAGATGCAAACGAAAGACCCCGTCGATGTGGCTGAGCTGATCGACCAGGTCGCCCCCATGGCAGTCAAGGTGGACGAGATCCTGACCTACCTCTCCAAGATCACCGGTGAGTTCTCCATGGAGGATTACCAGATCTCGGAAACCATGACCCACGCCCGTAATGTCATGCAGAAAGTGGATAACGGGACGGGCACCTTCGGGAAGGCGGTCAACGATCCCGCACTCTACGACAAGACCGTTCGACTCGCCGAGGTCGTGAGCAACGCCGCCGGCGCGCTCGATCAAACCATGTCGCGCATCGATGCCGCCTCTGAGGAGTTCCCGGCGCTCATTGCCTCGACACGCAAGGCCATGGACGATGTGAGTGCCATCTCCGGCAGCGTCCGGGAGAGCCTATCGCAATTGCCCAAGATCGTGGCACATGTCGACGAAACCGCCGCGAACATTGAGATCGCGTCCGAGGACCTTCCGGCCATTGCCGCCTCTGTGCGCAAAGCAACCCGCGGGGCCGAAGACGTGGTGGAGGCAGCCAAGCGAAGCTGGCTGATCCGGCGGAACCTGCCCAAGCCGGCGTCCTCCGAGGAGCGCATCCTGCTCGACGGCGCGGCCGCACTTGAGGGAGGGGCCCGCCCATGAAGTACGCACGGCGCGCTTGTTTTGTCATTGCCGTTGCCATCCTCACGGCCGGCTGTGCGACGGCCCCGATCCTGCCCACCCCGGTGAGCAGTCTGTCGGCTCGGGCCAACGCGGCCGGGGTGCGCGAGTTCGCCCGGGGAAATCTGGATCGCTCTAAGAAACAATTCGAGCGAGCCCTGAGACTCAACCGGAGTATTGACAACCGACGGGGGATCGTGGACAACCTGAACAACCTGGCCGCCCTGGCGCTTCGGGATGGCAATCCTGAAGCTGCCGCCGCATCTTTTGAGGAAGCCCTGGCGCTTTCCCGGGAGTTGGGCGATCCTGCGGCCGAAGCGGATCTGCTGATCAACCTCGGAGCCGCCCAGGAGGCCGTGGGGCAGGTGCAAAGGGCGTTGGCATCCTACGAGACGGCCAGAGAGATGGCCGAGGCGCACCACACGACCCGCACCCTCCGAGCGGCCCTGGGCCGCATGGGGAGGCTGGAGCTCGCGCTGGAACGCTGGGAGACGGCGGCGCAGCACCTGCAGACCGCCTACGCACTCGATCGGACCGAGGGGGATGAGGTCGGAATGGCGCTGCGGGAAAGTGACCTGGGCCTGCTGGCCCTGCAGCAGAACCAGCCCGACGAGGCCCTCGGACAGCTTCGTTCCGCACTGGAACGATTCCGGCGTTTGGAGAACCCCGCGGGCGTGGCGCTCGCCCTGCAGCGGCTTGCCCGCGTTCACCTGCAGCAGGAAGCCTTCGCGCTGGCGGAAGAGGTGGGCCGGCGCGCGCTGCACGCTCACGAGGCTATCGGAGATACTCCGGGGGCCGTTCAGGATCTGCTGATTCTCTCCAAGATCGACAAGGGCCAGGGGAAAATCGCGGCGGCGCGCGTGTGGCTGACGCAGGCCCGCGACCATCTCAACGGGCTGAAAAGTAAGGATTTGCAGGCACGGATCGACGCATTGGACGCGGCGTTGAGCCAAAATACCCCTTGATCAATCCCGCCTTCTCTGATAGATATGGAGGCAGAGAAGCAACAGCAGTATCACGCCGGATCCGGGCGAAACGGGGAGGGAACACCATGAAGAAGCTCCTATTGACCCTTGTGGCTATAATGTTTGCAGCACAGGCCCAGGCAGCTCTTTTCGGATGGACCGATGATCGGGGCAACCGCCATTTCACGGACGATGAAAAGAAGATCCCCGAGAAGTACCGCGATCAGGCCCGGGAGCCTGCGCTGAAGGATCCCATTATTGAGTCCGACTACCGGGGGGAAGCCGCTGCACCGGCCGAACCGGAAGGGGAGGTCTACGGCGGAAAACCAATCCTCCAGTGGGTGCAGGAGATCAACCAGATGGAAATGGACCTGATTGAGGCGCGCGATACGGTGATCCTCCTGGAAAATGAACTGCAATCACTGAAGCATATCAAAGTGGGGGTCCTCCGGCGCAACCCGGTGGTGGGCAAATTCTACACCCGTCTGGTGAGCAGCGACAGCGGTCTCTATTATGTCGATGAGAACGAAATCAAGCTCCTTAATATGAAGCTGAGCGAAGTCCGGAATAAAGTGAAGACCATCGAACAGGAGATCGAGATCTTCCGGGAAGAGGCCAAGAAAGCGGACGTTCCGCCGAAATATCTCTGAATCAGAAAAGATATCAAAAACGATCTCAAAAGAGATCCCTAAAACAGATCCCTAAAACAGATCAACGAAAAATTCGTTGGACAAAAGCATACCCGTCTCGGTGAACCGCAGACGCCCCCCCTCAATTTCCAGCCAGCTGTTATCCAGGCCCCGGCGCAGGCATGCCGCATAAACATCGAAGGGGTCGATGCCGTAGCGTGACCGAAAGGCCTCCAGCGGCACCCCCTCACGCATCCGGAGCCCCAGCATCAGTGCTTCGGCGGCCAGTGTCCTCGGGGAGAGACGCTCCGTTCGAAACACGGGCGATCGCCCCTCGCGCATCCGCTCGATGTAAAGGTCCACGGCTGGCGTGTTGTGTGATCGCGTCGGCCCATCGGTTTGGAGAAATGAGTGGGCGCCGGCGCCGGCGCCGATATACTCCTCCACGGTCCAGTAGCCAAGATTGTGCCGGCAGGGAAAGCCCGGTCGGGCATAGTTGGAGATTTCGTAGTGCTCATAGCCGGCCGCGGCCGTCATCTCCCGGGCTGAGCGGAGCATGGCGATCTCCTCCTCCTCGGACGGGAGCAAAAGCACCCCCTGCTCCCGCTGGCGGGCAAAGGGCGTTCCGCCTTCAATCATGAGCCCATAGAGCGACAGATGCTCCGGCCCGAGGTCGAGGATCTGTCCAAGATCCGCCACCCAATCTGCCACGTGCTGTTCGGGAAGTCCGTAGATCAGATCGATCCCGATGTTCTCAAAACCCACTGCCCGAAGAGTGTCAAAGGTATCCCGGGCGGCCCGGCCCGTGTGCATCCGTCCCAGTCGTCGGAGCAGGCGATCCTGGAGAGCCTGCACGCCGAGTGAAATACGGTTCACGCCGAGTGCCGCGAGCAGCTGCGCCTTGGGCCGGTCGAGGGTCCCGGGATTGGCCTCCACCGTTGTCTCGAGGCCGGGCGTCCACAGGCCGAGGCGTTCCAGCACGCCGAAGAGGCGTCGGAACTGATCGCCCGACAGCACGGTCGGTGTGCCGCCGCCCAGGTAGAGCGTGTCCGCGGCTCTCCCGTGCATCCCGGCGAGGTCCCTGAGCTCCTGCAGGAGGGCCTCCAGATAGACGTCGACTTCCCCGGGCGCCGCAGGCTTCGAGTTGAAGTCGCAGTAGTCGCACTTGCGGATGCAGAAGGGAAGATGGAGATACAAACCGAGCATGCCTGATTGTACTCGAGCCGAGGACCCTCTGGCAAGGGGCGGAAGCCTCCGCCCCCCGGCCCGAGAATTGAGGTGCCGCAATCCGCGCTGGCGCAGGGGGGAGAGAAGTTGTTTGACAACAACTCGCCGTCCCGCTAAAATGCACCGGTAATGATCCATCGACTCACCTTCGCGTGCCTGTTGATCACGCTGCCCCTGTTCGCCGCCGGATGCCAAACGGAGGGCCTGCCCCCCAATGCGGTCGTCATCGGCATCGAATCGGATCCCACGAACCTCGATCCCCGCCTCGCCACCGATGCCAATTCGGCCCGTATCCTCGGGCTCGTCTTCAGCGGGCTGGTTCGCCAGGACGAAAGGGGGCTCATTCGCCCCGACCTGGCTGCGCGCTGGGAGAATCCGAATCCCCGAACGTACCTGTTTCACCTGAAGGAGGGGGTCCGCTTTCATGACGGCGCGCCTGTCACGGCAGGGGATGTGCGGTTCACCATAGAGTCCATTCTCGATCCGGCCACGGGATCCCCCCACCGGAGCACCTTCGAAAAGATCGAGCGGATTGAAACCCCCAATACCGCCACGGTCCGCTTCGTCCTGAAAGAGCCCTTCGCCCCCTTTCTCCTCGGCATGACCATGGGCATTGTCCCCGCAGCATTGGCGGCAGCCCAGGGAGAGACCTTCGGGCAGCAGCCGGTAGGCAGCGGCCCCTTCCGCCTGATCGAGCGGACACCCGGTGAGCGCTATCTCCTCAGGGCCAACCCGGATTACTTCGGGGGCGCCCCCAGACTCGATCAGGTCATCTTTCGGGTGATCCCGGACAACACGGTCCGCTTCCTCGAGATGCGCAAAGGAACGGTCAACCTGGTGATCAACGGCATCGAACTCGACTATATCCCTCTGGTCAATCAGGATCCGAACCTGCAACTGGTGGCGGGCCCCGGCGTGAACTACTCCTACATCGGCCTGAACCTGACGGATCCGATCCTGAAACAGCGGGACGTCCGGGAAGCCATTGCCCACGCCGTCGACCGGGAAGCCATCATCCGGTATCTGCTGAAAGACAAAGGCCACCCCGCGTCGGGCCTGCTCTCCTCACTGAACTGGGCCTATCAAGGGAACGTCCAAACCTACGCTTACGATCCCGAGCGGAGCAAGATGCTCCTGGATCGGGCCGGCTTTCCCGATCCCGACGGCGAGGGGCCGGCCCCTCGCCTCACGCTGACCTACAAAACATCCCAGAATGAGCTGCGCAAGCGGATCGGGGCCGCGTTGCAGCAGCAGCTCAAGACGGTGGGCATCGGGATCCGCCTCCGATCCTACGAATGGGGCACCTTCTACGGTGATATCAAATCGGGGAACTTCCAGCTCTATACCCTCTCCTGGGTGGGAATCACCGAACCGGACATTTATCACTACATCTTTCACTCACAGAATGTGCCTCCCAAAGGCGCCAACAGGGGCCGCTACATCAATCCCGAGATCGATCGCCTCGTGGACGAGGGGCGGCGCACCCTGGATCTTCGCGTACGGAAGAGAATCTACGCCCGGGTTCAGGAACGCCTCGCACGGGATCTCCCCTACATCAGTCTGTGGCATTATGACAATGTGGTCGTGATGCGGAAGAACGTGCACGGCTTTGTCCTCGATCCCTCGGGGGACCTTTTCTCCCTGAAAGACGTCTGGATCGAATAACAGCAGGCCCGGGCTAGACTCGGACCACTCGACCCGCTGCGCCATCCGTGAAACAGTCCATTTGCCAAATTATCCATTCTGTGCTTTATATTTGAAACATCGGGTGTCACCCACCGGATGCTTCTTCTCATAAAACGGCCTGTCCGGAAAGCGGGAGGACACGCGGGCCGGACGCCGGACAAACGTCACCGCTCTGGGGGAGAAAGGAGCGAAATTGAGCACCACCCCACCGCTGACATTCGAAGAGGAGGTCGCCATGAAAGCCCTGTCAATGAAAGTTTTGCTGTCAATCGCTCTGGTTGGTCTATGGGCCGGTGCGGCGGGAGCCCACTGTGAAATCCCGTGCGGCATCTACGATGACGAGATGCGGATCCAGATGATGCTCGAACACGCCGGCACGATCGAAAAGTCAATGAACCAGATCATGGCCCTGGAGAAGGAAAAGGATCACCCCGCCAACCAGCTCACCCGGTGGGTAGTGAACAAGGAGACCCATGCCGACGAGCTGCAGCATATCGTCACCCAGTATTTCATGACCCAGCGGATCAAACCGGGTGCGAAAGACTACGGAAAGAAACTCGCCCTGCTGCACGAGATGCTGGTCGCAAGTATGAAGTGCAAGCAGACCACAGACGCGAGCCAGCCGGCAAAACTGCGGGCGCTGATCGGCGAATTCAAGAACCTTTATTTTGCGAAGTAGTACGGGGGTCGCTCTGCGTTGCACAGCCGGGAGAGCAATGGAGAAGGCTTGTACGTACCATTGTATGATCCCCGGGAAAGGTGTGACCGCCTGAGCCGGGCAAAACACGATACACAAAGGGGGAAATGGATGCCTGTGCACTTCAGCGATATTTCGGACGCCTTCTTCTTCGTCAGCATGGCAGAGCAGTATACGCATTCGGTGCTCCTCTGCAAAGAGACGGGCGAGATGTTTTACACGTCCGAGTACGGCGATTCCGATGAACTGCCGGAAGACGCGGAAGATGACAAGAAGTACATCGAGATTCCGCACAAGAACGATTTGGATCTCGGCAAGGCCCTGGTGATCCGGTTTACGTCCGAGCATATACCGGGCGAACTCAGAGCGGTGCACGGCATATTCAGCCGCAAAGGAGCATACGCGAGATTCAAGGACCTCCTGGAACAGAAGGATCTTCTGGAGGCATGGTATCAATACGAAGAGACTCAGAACGAATCGGCACTTCGAGAGTGGTGCCGGGAGAATCATCTTGAGATCGCGGTGTAAGCCCCGGTCTTTCGTCAGGAAATCCGGGAGCAGCAGGTCTTGTGAAACGCGATGGCCAGGCCCATCTCCCGGGCTTGCTCCAAAGCGCCCTGCGCCGGCATGGCGATCCGGTTGACCCCGGCCCGCAGCGCGAGGCAGTCCGTTTCCACCCGATGAAGACCCGACGGGCGGCCGCAGCTCAGCGCGATCGGCACGGTCGGCATCCGGAGCCGGGCCGCGGCGATAAAGCGTGCCACCGTTTCCGGCGCGGGCGGTGGCCTGTCGGCCATGGGCGTCTCTCTCAGGGGATTCAACACCACCACCACCAGGGAAGCAATGGCGTGCTGCGCGACCATCTCCAGGGCCTCCATCTCACCCTGGATCCGACCATAGTGAAGCCCGACGGCGATGTGCGGAATCAGCGGAAGCTTCGTGGCCGCCCAGGCGTTGAGAGACGCTTTCATCGCGGTGAGCCCACCCGGCAGATGATAGACACGGCGGATGGTCTCCTCCGATCCGACTACGTCGATCAATACCTGGTCGATGCCGGCCTCTCGTAATTGGAGCGCCATCTCGGCATCGATGATCCCCGAGTGTATCGAAATCTTCAAGCCGGTGTTCTCCTTGACCCATCGGATGGTTTCGAGGAAAGGCTCCCAGGGAAGCGCACCGGCGCCGTTGGCGCCCCCACTGAGGAGCACCCCGGCATTGCCCTCGGCATCGAGTTGCCGGCAGACGGTTTTGAGCGCATCCGGATCCGGAGCCGGCACCATGCTCTTGAGGATTTTCCGGGAACAGTGATCGCAATTGAGGGCGCATGCGTCCGCCGTGAGGGAAACCATGGGATACTCCCCCCGCTCTCCCATGTAGACCATCCGGCCCGGAATGAAGCAGTCCAGACGCCTGCCGTGTATCGCCCAGGAAAGTTCTCGGGCCGCATCCAGCAGTGATCCCAGATCAAATGCGACGACGGTGTCCCAGCTCTGCAGGGAATCAGGCAGCATGGTGGTACTCCGGGCATGCGATCCAGCAGCGGCGAAGCAGTTGGGAGAGTTCGCCCGCATGCCACTGGGACTCCATCTCTTCCCGTTTGGACGCAGCCCTCTCCAGGAGGGCGCCGAAGACACTGCGCCACTGCCTCTCATACCGCGTAAAGGCCCCCGCGCCCCCACCGGCCGCCTCGGCCGCAGCCTGTCCCGCCATGGCGCCGCAGATCACGGCCTGAGGGATGCCCCCGCCGGTGATGGCATGGCTCTGTCCGGCCGCGTCCCCCACCAGCATCACCCGGGCGACTTCGTCGAAAGCCTTCAGCGGACCCCCCACCGGGATGAGTCCTCCTGTGCGAGCTACTACGGGACCGATGCGGTCCCCGAGATACCTCTGGATGTGCGCCAGCGCGGGCTTGAGCGCCCCGCCGAGCGCCGGCTGGATCCCCACACCCACATTTGCCCGGTCTCCCTTGGGAAAGAGCCACGCGTACCCGCCGGGATAGTGGCTTCCCAGATACACCTCCGTCTCCTGCATCGGCTGCCGCAGCATCACCGTGTGCTGCAGACCGACCAGGAACCGGCGGTTGCATCGGCCGATCCAGGCGCCCACGGTGGAACGCGGCCCGTCGGCCCCCACGATCACATCCGTCTGCACCTGCAGTCCCTTGCCCCGACGACGCAGTGTAATGCCGCCGCTGCTCTGCGAGAGCGCCTGCGTCTCGGGCAAAACCCGCACGCCGGCTTTTTCGGCCTCCTCGGCCAGGCCCCGGTCAAAACGGGCGCGATCGAGGATGAAGCCGGGCGCCGACTTGCGTACCACTTCCCCGTCCGGCAGGACGGTCACCAGCGCCGTCACCTCCTGCACCACGGCCCCCTCGGGTATCTTCACCTGCGCGGCGAGCATCCGGGGGATATACTCGGCACACTGCACCGGCTCACCGATGCGGTTTCTCCGGTCGATCATCAGCACCGAAGCGCCGGCCTCCGCGGCGGACCGGGCGGCGGAAGCACCCGCCGGACCTGCCCCCACAACGAGCACATCATAACGATCATGTTCCGTCAACTTCGATTGCATAACACCTTTTCCAGAACCGAGAGATTGAGCTTCGTCTCACCGCCGAACTTCCCCTGCTTGGCCAGGGATTCCTGGTTGAGATCGTAGCAGGTGGTGTTTTCGATGTTCATCAGAAGGCCGCCCATGCCGGCCTTTTCAAAGTCCTCGCGGTGCTTGACGAAGAAGGGGTCACAACAGCACCCGAGAAAGCAGCTGACGCCGCGCTGCTTCATCTCGACCAGGGTCCGCTTCAGATCCTCGAAGTCAACAATGGTGATGGGCTCTAGATTGTGACGACGGGCCAGCTCGTAGGCCACCCCCACGTTGCATTCCCCGCACGAGATGCAGTCCTTGTCGTAGCGCAGTTCACAGGTGGCCAGTTTCGCACAGTAGGGGAGCAGGAGCACACCGGCCTCCGGCAAACGGACCATCGCGTCATTGATGATGTGGACCTGGTTGGCTTCTTCGGTGCTCAGGCCGAGGTGTCGCAGGTCCCGCTTTGCCAGGGCTTCTTCGATGGCCTGTATAAAGTCCTCTGCGGTCACGCCCGGAATGATCGGTTCCGTCTCTTCGAAAAAGGACCTCACCGTTGCCGCCATCTTTGCGATGGAACAGCTCTTGAGACGGGCCTCCAGGTCCGGAATCGCGCGCTTCGGGTAGGCGAAAAAATCGCCGGTGATGAGAACCATTTTAATACGGTCCCGGACGTCATCGATCCGGACGGAAATGCGGATCAGCCCTCCGGGCGCTTTGTGGACGGCGTAAAGCACAGAGTCGTCTTGCCGGGGACGGCGCACCTTGTCGATCCAGGGGGTCGATTGAAACTCCGGGAGCCGTTCGTTGAAGCAGGTCTGCTCCCACGACGTGAGCCCGGCTGGGACGAATTCGGCGCCGAAGGTTCTGGCGAATCCCGCCACCATGGATTCTTTGATCACCGCCATCGGAAGCCGTTCACCCAGTTCCCAGTACAGGCAGGTCATCCGTTCTTTGAGCTTTGCGATCTCTTTGTCTTTCAGTTTTTCCGCAGGGATCCGCAGCGCCCGGAGCATGGTGGGCAGATCCAGGTCGACCAGCAGGGTCCCCTGGAAGAGAAAGGCGGGGCCCATCTCGGTGCCGCCGGTCCCGGAAATCTTCCTGCCCTGTACTTCGATATCGTTGATCGGCCGGAAAGAGGCGTCGACCCCAAGGAGCCGGAGCCCCTCGATGGCAGCCCGGCAGAGCCTGCGGTAAAAGGCGAGCACATCCCGGGAGGTCGTATCTTTGCCGGCAATGACCTCCCAACCGAGGGTATCTTCTCCGAAATAGATCGCCCCGCCGCCGGTGATCCGGCGGTTGATATCGATGCCCTGCTCCCGGCAGAAGCTTCTTCGAAGCTCGAGGTCCACACTCTGGTGAAAACCGACCAGTGCGCAATGCGGCCGGAATTGAAGGAAACGTAGCGTGTTGGGGACCAGACCCTTCGCCCGCGCCGCCAGAACGGTTTCGTCCAGACACATATTCTCCGCGGCCGATTGATGGCCCGTATCCAGGAGGCGCCAGGGCTCCATGGTTCTTCTCCTTACTCCATCACCCGCTCAACGATCTGCGATTCGATCATCCCAATGTCCTGCGGGTTCGGCGCAAAGGGATAATTCCTGAGCTTGCCCTCCAGGGCCTGGGACGGCGTTTCATTGGCGTAGGGCCTGTTGCACCCGGAGCACCCCGTGGTCATGAAAGGGGTGCCTCCCCGCAGGATGGCAAGCACCTCCTCCTGGGGCAGCCCAAACGCTGTCAGTCGGCCTCCCTCGAAGCGCATCGCGTCAAACCGCGAGAGGCCGCGGTCGATTAGGTGACGGGCAAGCTGTATCCGGCGATACTGCGAGATCGGCGGCTGGGAGCGGTTCTGCAACGCCGCCTTTTTTTCGGGATAGAAAGAGAAGAGATGGACCCGGGCACCCCGGTCGTAGCAGCCCTGGATAAAGCGGACAGCCTCTTCTTCGCTCTCCCCCAACCCGATGATCAGATGCACGCCGACCGCACGCGCACCGTTTCCCATGACCGAAACGGCATCCGCAATCCCTTCCATGTAGCGCGCCCAGCGATGTAAGCCACCGGTTACGGAGCCCCGCAGTGCGTCAAACAGTTCCACTGTCGCCGCATCGACGGCAACCGTGATGTTTTCGGCTCCCGCCGCGCGGATGCATGCCATATCCTCCCGGGTAAAGACTGTCGGCGTGATCAGCGTGGAGACCCGAAGCCCCGTGCCCGCCTTGACGGCCTGCACAATCCGGACCAGATCTTTTGGTGCCTCCGGTGACGTCAGGGCGGAGACGCAGACCCGCTGAATGAAGGGATCCCTCTCGGCGGCCTTCCGGGTGGCCGCGATCACCTTGGTCAGGGGATAGGATGGCCAGGCCACCCGGATGAGGCTCTTGCACTCCGGCCCCTCCGCGACGCCGCTGGCCTGACCGCAATAAAGGCAGTTGGCCCGGCAGCCGTGGTCATATTCCATGAGAAGGTTGATACACCCCAGTTTCGCGTTTCGGTAAAACTTCCCCCGCTGAAACCCCAGTGTCATGGCGGCGGCGGTGCTCAGACGGACGGTATCCGGTGAGGCCATGGTTACCTCTCTTCACAGGTTTGAACGTATGCGGCATATTCATCGGGCGACAGGAGTGTGGGCGACTCGACCGCGGTGTCCACTCGGAGCAGCACCAGCCACCCCTCACCGAACGGGGCCTGGTTGATCAGCTCGGGACGCTGCAGGACTTCCCGGTTGGACGCCACCACCTCCCCCGCAATCGGGGAATACAGCCGGTCGACCCATTTGCTCGTTTCGATGGTGCCGAACTCCTGATCTTTCTCGACCCGCTTTCCCGGCTCTGGCAGTTCCACGTAATTGACGTCCCCTGCATTTTGCTGGATATAGTCGGTCCAGCCGAGAACGCAAAGACCGTTTTCAAAGGCCGCCCAGACATGGCCCCTCGAATAACGCAGTCCCTCGGGAATTACTGTCTTTTCAAGCTCCATGAGTTCTTTCCTTTCTCCTACGCCCGGTCGGGCGCCGGTCCAACCCGTTTCGTACCATCCTGGCTCGCCATCGGCCTCTGGATGTCCGGGACCGCTTTCGACCACCTGCACTATTCTGGCTCCGCGAGGAGCCGGTTCACGGTCTCCTCGTCGATGATCTCCAGCCTATCCAGGCCATGCATCACCCGGAGGGCGTTCAAATCCCGAATGCGCAGGGCACAGCCGCTCCGGCAGATCCTGTCAATGCTCCCCTCGATCGCCGGGGGGACCGGCTCCTGCCGGCGTCGTCGCATCATGACGTCGTAAATGTCGACCCCGTGGGGGCAGCGCTCGATACACCGCCAGCAGTTCACGCAGTGCCAGGCGCCCTGCTGGTCGTCTCCCGTCAGCTCCGACAGGATGGACGCCCCGCCATGGGCCACGACAACACATGTGTCAAGGCAGGCCGCACACTGCCGGCACTGCTCGGAATCGCTTGGTCGTTTTCGCTCCGGTTTCATGGAATACCCGATGAAAGAAACGGTGTTGCGTATGCTTCATCCAGCAGACCCGCCACCAGCTCCGATACGGAGATCACCGGCATTCTCGGTTCCCGTTGATCACCGCGCACGCGAGCCTGTTGGCGGTCGAGCAGATAAAGGCAGTTTCCGCACGCCGCGCACAGGACATCCGCGCCGTGCGCTCTGGCGGACGCCAGTTTTTGTCTCCCCTGCTCGATGGCCAGAGATTCGTCAAAGAGAAGGGCCGTGGCGCCACAGCAGGCCGCCTCCAGTGGATACGACACCAACTCGATTCCGAGACCCTCCAGAAGCCGCCGAAACGCTTCGGGGCTGGGTGCCCCGCCGGAACCGCCGGTGATCGTCTCCGGCCGGTAGACCTGGCAGGGTTGGGTGATCGCCACCCGGGTGTTGTACGTACGTCTGCGCAAACCTTTCAAGTCTGCCGTCCGACGGGTCAGGATCTCCAGGATATGATGAACACGCACACCGCCGGCGTAGCCTAGACTTACCCGGCCGAGGGCCGCATCTATCTGTTCTCGTACCGCAGGTCGTTCCCGGTAATCGATATTCACCCGCTTGAAATTGTTGGTGCAGTTGCCGCAGAGGGTGACGATGTCTGCGCCCGCCTGTTCGGCCAGACCGAGTGTATACGCCGAGATATTGACCCACCGATCCGTCGCTCCCGGAAGGAGTGACGCGCCGCAGCAGGAGAACTTGTTCAGGGGCACGGGTTCATAACCGAGCTGTTGCAGCAACATGCGTGACGCTGCTTCATAATGCTGGAACCGGGCCAGCACCATGCATCCAGGATAGACGAGAACCTTCATCGGAACCACAGCGTCGGACCCCGAAAAGGTCGAAAGGGCATCGGCCGATCGTCAGGTGCCGTCGCAGCCCGGACAAAACCCACGGGATGCGCCCGATGTGGGTCGGGGGTGACCAAACTCCCAGTTCTTTCCTGCTCCGTCATCGGTTCACCTCCCCTCCCGTCTCACGGTGCCATCAGTGCCTGCACCAGATCCTCGCAGCGCAAGCCGGGGGCCCGAAACCCGTTGGCATCAAAGAAGGATTCGACGGCCTCCAACAGAACGCCAGGTTCTCGAGGAAGGCCGATCAGCGCCTGCTCCAAGTCCCGCACACGGTCCTGGGGCTGAAACACCCCATCGTCGGCGAATTCGACGTCGTCAATGGTATCTCGCTTCAACCGTAGCAGAACCTTCAGCTCCCCTGCGTCGCAGCGGGAGGTCGATTCCAGGACTTTCACATCGTTGGATATCTTGATCCAGTTGCGGGTCTGGCCGCCCTTTTCGCGCAGCCAGGCTGGATCGGTGAATTTCCGGTCGATCTCGGAGACCTTGTGGCGCTCGTCAGCCGTCAACTCACCGGGCGTCAGTGCAACACCCAAAACGCGTGCGAACTCCTCGATCAGGATGCGCCGTGTCGTCTCCCGGTCCGGCAGACGGCCCAGCTCGGCACGCAGGGTCGTGAGATAGGCCCGCATCCCTTCGTGCACCTTCCGCCGGACATCCTCGGAGGGAACGCGAAGAATCCTGCACATCTCACCGTAATCGAAATCAAAGAGAATGTTGCCGACGACGACCGCAGCTTCTTCGATCCGTCCCGCGCCGGTTCCGCAGATCTTTCGGTCCTCGACCTGAATGTCGTTGCCCGAACGGTAAGTGGCCGGCACGCCCAACCGCCGGTACGTGTTCACGGCCGGTTGCAGAAAGAGCCGATACAGCGCGTCAGGCCGCAGGGGAACCCGCCCCCTGGGAAAGACACACTGAAAGAAGAGCTGGTCCGGATCGAGAAAGACCGCGCCGCCGCCCACCTCCCGCCGGAAGACTGGAATCCCCCGGCGCTCACAGTAGGGAAGATCGATCTCGTGTTCTACCAGCTGATGATACCCGATGGACGCGTACCGATCTTCCGGCGACACGATAATGACAGTGCCGGGCGATGCCTCGGTCGTGCAGTAAGCGACCGCGTGGTAGATGGACTGCGAATGCAGGCCCGAGATGTTATTCAAATCGAGTAGACGAACCAAAGCGCTCCTAGGCTGTTGTGATAAACGACACAGAACGACATCACTTCAAAGAGACTTCGTGCTTCCTCGTCACGTTGTGGCAGCGCACTATCCGGTTCCTACGCCCCACGCCGCGACGTCGTCGCGCCTCGGTCTGCTAAATTCTGCCGCTCTGCAAGCGCATGCATCTATGACGCTATGGTGAACAAAGCGTTAGGTGAAATTGGCCACCTTATTGTTAACGACCAGATCCACCAGAGCGTCGTAGCCGATAATCTCGGCCTTGGCTTTGATCCGTTCTCCCATCCCGCGCCGCTTCACATCCTCGTCAATGGCAAATATCTTTTTACCCTTTAGGGGGGTCGTGTCCAAATAGACGCCGTCCTTGATCAGAACCACAATCGCGTCCGGGTCCATCTGGGCATACTGCGTGGCCACCTGTCCCAAGTATTTTTCACCGCACAAATAAACCATCGAATTGTCCTCCTAGAAATCTATATTATGGTCGTTTTCCTTGAACAGCTCGAACGCCTTCTGGCGTGGAATCCGGGTGATATCCGGGGCTAGCTCATCGCTGGCAATCCCCCGCGCCGCCAGATCCTCCTCGACGGCGTACAGCTTGGTTCCCAAGCCTTTCATGGACTCGAAGTAGGCCATTGAATCTGTGCGGTCCACGTCTTTCAGGCAGTAGTAAACACCGTCCGCCTGGAACAGGACGGTCGGAATGTTTTCATCCATCCCGGCGCTCACCCCTACGGCAGCGCGCAAACCCTCGGTGTAAAAGATGTTCCCGAAGGGTCCATCACTGATATTGATCAGAACTTTTTTCTGTCCCATCGGTTGTTCCTCCTTTATCCATGGACAACTTCCAGCCCGACTACAGGGCGACGAACGTGTCGGATTCACTGAGCATATCGGCCAGGTCGGGCAGCCCCCCCACCGATACACCTTCGGTAAACTCCTTGCCGCCTTCCAATCCTCGGGCGTTCACACAGATGCCGCAGGCCGTGATCTTGGCGCCCTTCTTGATAACGGCCTGCATTCGCTCTACGGGCAGGGGCACATCTTCAGGGAACTTCTGATGCTTGATGGCATTGTAGACGCCATCCAGATACCAGAAGGCCTGCACCTCATGGCCCTTGTCCAAAGCGGCCTCCGTAAACTGGGCAAAAATTTCATAATTCTCCGACTGCCACGGTCCTTCCGTCAGCAACATACAAATCTTCGCCATGGTTATTTCCTCCCTCTCAATGCGGTTGGCCGAGGCCTATTCTTCTTTAAAGAGCCCCTTGGCCTCGTAATCCTGATACTCCTTCTCCAGCCATTGTTGGATCTTCTCTGAGCCGCCCACCAGATGTCCGATCTCTCCCGAGATATTTTCCGGTTCCATCAGGATGAAGAAACCCTTACCGTAGGGGTCCTCATCCACTAGACCGGGATTCGCGATCACGTCCTGATTGACTTCCACGATGGTGCCACTGAAAGGTGCCTTCAGGGGACCAATGTACTTTCCGGCTTCGATGGATCCAAAAGGTTTTCCCTGCTTCACCTTTCCGCCAGCCGGCTTGAGCTTGACGTACTGGAGGTTCCCCCCCGAGGCCTTCAAGCCAAACTTGTCGAGTCCGAATCGGGCGTTGTCGCCCTCGACCTTGGCCCAAATATGTTCCTTAGGTTCATAGTGGAGATCATCCGGGAGAACAATGCCCTTGTATTCTGCCATAATGGTGTCCTTTCGCTATGATCAGTCCGTCTTTTCGATCAGGAATCTCCACTTGCCCGAATCGTTCTCCGCAACCGTGAAGGGGTAGTTCTTCTTTCTCAAAAAGTTGGGAATCGACTCCTGAGCGGCCGGCTCGTAGTCCGTGATCACCTCCAGGATCTCTCCTTTCTGCAGCGGTTTGAGCGCGTCGCGCGCCCCCATCACCGTATACGGGCAGGTCTTGCCGGTAAGGTCGGTGGTGGCATTCGGTTCGGCCTTTTCCAAGCTCATGTTCTCTCACCTCCTTTCTGCTTTTATGAATTGCCTTCGTTCACATTAATCGCCATGGCCATTACTCCATGGCGTCTCGAACGAGTTCGACGATATCCCTTACGGGGACCTTGATCTCCTTCTCCTTGAACACGGAGAGCATCATCCGCTTACACTGCTGACAGGCCGTGATAAATTCGGTCACGCCCGCTTTCTGGACGATACCGGCCAGGACTTCCGAGAATTGATGGGCAGCGTCAGCATCGATGGCTTCCAGATCGCCGCCGCCGCCGCAGCAGTATCCTTGCTCCCGGTTCTCGGGAAACTCCATAAGATCGAGCCCCGTCGCCGCAATCACTTCCCGGGGCTCCTCATAGACATTGGAATTCCTTCCCAGATCACACGGGTCGTGGTAGGCCGCCGAGCCCGTCAGCGGGTTCAGCTTGATCTTCTTGTCGGCAATGAGGCGCTTGATATACTGCGTCGAATGCACAATTTCCAGGTCCGAATCATATTCAAAAGCCCACGTGTTGTAACAAGAGGGACAATTGGTGACGACCGTTCGGGCGCCGAGCTTCTTTACACGCTCAATGTTGTGCGCCTTCAGCGCCTCGGCTTTGTCCTTCATGCCCGCAGCAATCAACGGATAGCCGCAGCACCATTCGTTCTCTCCCATGATGGCAAAGTTCACGCCCGCCTTTTCCAGAACGGAGATGAAGGCTTCGGGAACACTCTGAACCGCGGGCGAGAACGATGAGATGCATCCAACAAAGTAAACCACGTCCGCCGTTTCCTTTTGATACAAATCATCCGGCGGATCATCAAAGTATTCGACGAAGGCCGCCCGTTCATCGTTGGGATAATTGAGCGGATTGTTCTCCTGCTTCATGGAGTCCGCCATCAGGTTCAGATTCTCCGGGTACTGCCCGGCGCTCACCAGGCTTTCCCGCAGCTCGATCTGTAGCGCCCGGATGTCGATGCCCACGGGGCATGCTGTGCGACAGCGAGCACAGAGGGTGCACTTGAACACGTGATCGGAGAACTTCTTTTCCTGCTCCGCATCGAGCTTGATCTCGCCCCGTCGCATTGCCTTCAGCAGGTAAATTCGGCCGCGCGGTGCGAAAGATTCCCACCGCTTCTCTTTTGCAACCTCACAGACTGCCTTGCAGTAACCGCACTGGGCGCAGACCCAGAGGTCCCTTTCGAATTCGTCGACCGTCAGCTTTTCCGTCATGATTTTCCGACTCCTAGTCTTTCGAGCATGCCGAATGAACGCATGGTTGCGCCATAGAGTGACCGCGGCAGGGCGATCCCGTATCGCGTCATATGTTTCATCGATTTGCCCGGGTTCATGATGTTTTGGGGATCGAGCTTCTTCTTGAGCAGCTTGAGCTTCTCCAATCGGGCGCCGTGGATTTCCCTCGAATAGAAGGCGTTGAAAAGACCGACACCGTAGGGTGTGCCATTCAGTTCCAGGGCCAGGTCATTGAAGGCTTTCGTAATGCCGACCGACAGGGTATAGCCGAACCTCTTTCTTTCATCGTTCAAGACCATGGGGAGCAGATTGACACTGTCCTTCAGAAGGATTCCAAGCGTGCCCACCTGCACCCGGTGTTTCTCCCCGATCCTGGCGAGCCCGGCCAGCGCCTCGTTCAACCGGGCTGTTGCAACGTTGAATTCACTCGAGAGAAGGCTCGGGCCACCCCGTTTGATCTGCAAGGGATTGAAGCGCTCCGTCCAGATTTCTTCTCCCAGCGCTTCTCCCAGGGTTTGCCCGTTGCATTCGCGCACGATCTGATGCAGCTTCGAAAGATCCGATGACACCGTCTCCTCGTCGCCGTCCAGAGTCACGCTCAGAACGTTTCCGGAGCCATGAACGGGGACATCGGCAGAACCTTTCATCTCGCCCAGTGTCCGGTCTTCAAACTCGGAGAAGTAGACGCGAACCGATTGGGACAACCTATCGATGGCATGACAAAGGTCCGGAACCGTTTCGAACGCAAAGGCACCGCTCTTGACGACAGCCGGCTGCTTGCGCACCTTCAGACCGACCCTCGTGATGATTCCCAGGATGCCGTCCGTGCCGATGAAGTCGCCCACTGCGTAGTCGCCGGAGGGAATATCCACCGTCTCGCCGCTGGGGAGTACCACCTGCAGGGACGTCACATTGTCGGCAATGGGGCCGTACTTGGAGGTACCGACTCCGACACCACCCACACCGTAGCCCAGCCCGGAGCCTGCGACCCAGCCGGCAACCGTTGACGAGGGCGCGCTGGTGGGATACGTGTTCAATGCCAGGCCTTGCCCCGCCAGGTATCGCTCCAAATGTTCCCAGATCAACCCCGGTTCCACCTGGACCGTGGACTCACCGTCGTCCAGACCTAGAATCCGATCCATGCCCGAAAGATCCATGGCGATACCGCCGAAGACCGGCATGGACCCACCCGTTGGGGAAGTACTGGACCCCCTCGGAACGATCGGTGTCTTGCGTTTCAGTGCAAGTCGTACGATGGCCGCAATTTGCTCCGCATTTCCGGGCCGCACGACCACGTCAGGCAGGGACTTGTAGACCTTCGCCAATAAAGGGGGCAGAGAAACCAGGTCATGCCCGTAGAGGAGTCTTTCGAATACGTCCGATGCGATTCGGTCCTCCTCAAGGATCCCCCTCAGGTCTTCTGTGAGATCGCTCATACGTCCGTCCTCATGCAAGATGGTTTAAGTGATTAAGGTTGGGGAGTATCATTTTCAATCGGCCACAATCCACCATACACGCGCGGACGTGAACGCGGTGCACGGACATACCGGAGAGACGACATCGAACAGCAACTGTTCGGCTCATGATCTTTATTCCCTATCGGGAGCATTTGGGAGTCGGCTCGGTGGAAGCAAATCCTACCAGAGTTCTAGGCAATATCTGTGCCAAGGCACCACAGACGACCTAACCTACCGAAATAATTACGTTTAGACGACAACATGGGTGCCCATGGAAGAACAGGGTGTCATACTTTGGCTACACTGCAGCGGCCATTTTGCCATCACGATGGGGGCAAATCTTAGATATTTCCATAGGTTAGTTTGTCCAGACAGCGTCGCAAATTGCGACAAGAACAAAACAGCCATGGAACCGAGGCACGGTAAGGCTATCCTCTGCTCGTTCTGGCGGATCTATCCTTCACTCTTGTTGATGAGGCTCGCATCGACCCCCGTTGAAGGATCTTCTTCGCCAGCTTCAGGAACTTGAGCGCATCCCCCTGCTGCCCCGCCTTCATTCGTCGCTCACCCTCCGCCCGCAAGGTGACGGCCCGCGAGCGGTCTTTCGCGCGGAGCGGAATCTCCATTTGAAGCATCTTATCGATCTTCTCCATTCCCCCCGAACTGGAACCTCCGCAGGCCATCATGGACAAAGCCCGACAGACGACCGGAACCCATTTGGTCACGGTCATTTTCTTCTCCTCTCTAAACGGACGGCCGACACGCCGCCATGGCCCATAGACGGTCACCGGGGATCGGCGTAAGAGCCCCCGACCATATCCCAACACCGGCGATGATTCAAGCGAAAAACCCGGGGAACAGGAAGATTTGTTTTCTTCTGACAGATCCTGTCTTATAATGATTGAAGGGGCTGGTTTTCGACCCCACCCAACGAATACAAATCATCAAAGGAGACGATAATGAGACTTCTGACCCGTTCAGATTTTGATGGATTGGGATGTGCTGCTCTTCTCAAGGAGATCGGCATGATCGATGACATCCAGTTTGTGCATCCCAAAGATGTGCAGGACGGAAAGATAGAGGTAGACGGGAAGGATGTTCTGGCGAATGTGCCCTATGCGGCCGGCTGCGGCCTCTGGTTCGACCATCACTCAAGCGAAGAGGAAAGACGGGCTTACGGTGCATTCCAGGGTGTCAGCGACCCGTCCGCACCGAGTGCCGCCCGGGTGATTTACAATTATTATGGCGGCAACGAGAAATTCCAGAATCCCCACCTCCGGGATCTGGTCGCAGCGGTGGATCAGGCCGACTCCGGCAGTTTCACCGTGGATGAGATTCTCCATCCCCGGGGATGGGCGCTGCTCTCCTTCATCATGGACTCCCGAACCGGCCTGGGCCGATACAAAGACTACCGGATCAGCAACTATCAGTTGATGATGGATATGATCGATTACTGCCGATGCAAGACAGTGGACGAGATTCTTGCCATAAACGATGTCCAAGAGAGGGAAAAGAGGTACTTCGAGCAGGATAAGCTGTTCAGGGAAATGGTCCGGTCGAACACGACGGTTCGGAACAATGTGATTGTGCTGGATCTTCGAAACCAGGAGGAGATTTACACCGGAAACCGATTCATTCTCTACAGCCTCTACCCCGAACAGAACATCTCCCTCCAACTCATGTGGGGCTTCCAGCGCCAGAACATCGTGATCACCTGTGGCCACAGCATCGTCAACAGAACTTCAACCACCGACGTCGGCTCCCTGATGCTGAAATACGGCGGCGGCGGGCATCGCAAGGTGGGGACCTGCCAGGTGCCAGCGGATACTGCCGAACAGGTTCTGGAAGAGTTGATACAAGAGCTTCAAGAAACCGGGATACCCCATGCGGGCGTTCACTGATTGCGGGAGCGGGCCTATCGCCCGGAGAATCCTTGCGAGCTTTCCGGGAGACTATAACAGGCCTCTCCAACCCGTGAGCGGAGGATCTAATGGGAATCTACCGGAGGCGCTTCAAGACCAGCTGAACGGCGGGACTTCTCTCAAGAGTTGCCGGCAAGAACGCTTCCACCCTTGGTTCCCGCCTGAGCAGCCTGCAATCTCCAATCGGCCGTTCCAACTGCAAGTGCCGAGATAGGGAGCATGGGTTCTACTGGGACCTCGTACGAAAAAGGGCGGAAAGACGGTCTCAGTCTTTCCGCCCTTCTATATCCTGACGATAATCGCTGTTGCTGACCCAAACCTTGCTTCGGACTGAGACCCCTAAATCCCGTGTCAGCCGTTCTTAGATCTTTTTGGCCCGCCTCACAAAGTAACCAGCCCCCGCAAGGGCCGATATTCCCAGGAGAAGCATCGTCCCAGGTTCAGGCACCGGAGCGCTTGGCACGGAGCGGGTCTGCTTCGCGGGTATCAAATAACTGATCCAGGCGTAGGAATTGGACGCTTCGGTACTGTCCCTCCTGCTCTGATTTAGCTGGAAAAGGCCGTCCAAGCCTTCCAAGACGTCTGCGATGTTCTTCTCGGTCTCCGCACTAAGGATGCTTGTCCTCCTTTCGTCGTCAGTCACTATATAGCCGAAAGCAGGGCCGGCGACCAGTAGCATGGTGAGAACCGTTACAATCGACATCAGCGCTATCACCCTTATTCTGTTCACGGTGTCTCCTCCTTCTTAAATTATTGGGAACCCTTTAAAACCCGGATACTCATCCTTGCTCCGGAATGTTTTGCCCAGTCAATGTTCGCCTTAGTCTGACCCCTCTATAACAGAAGGGCAGACTGGAGCCTCCTTACGATTAACCGGCCCCTCCCGGCAAAACCCCTATGCTGCTTGTTAGCCCTCCACCTTCTCTCGGATTACAGCCCAGTCCTACAACCAATTTATTCATTCCATATACCTCTGTTCGCGGGATCTGTCAAGTCCGCAACGAAAAATTCTTCAGAAAAATCAAATGACTTGCAGTGCCCGGGGGCAGTCCCTGAATACCTCATTAACAGGATTAGAAACCGCTATATTCATGTACCTCTGTCTAGTCTTGCTCCTACAGGATCCGAGCGATGAAGCTGTGAATAGCCCGCTCTTACTTTCGAATCCAATCAACTAGGCGGGATTATGCCTTCAGGATGACCATTATAAGCCGAAGGAGTGGTAAGGCCCGGGCAGAAAAGGCCCTCACGCAGAAAAAAGTAAAATATGACTGATATACTGATATATCGATGGCAATAAGGCTTCCCGAACAACGCATCCGCCCTTAAATGAGGATGTGCGCCGGGAAAATTCTCTCCACACGTTCTCACGCGAAAGAGAGAGAAAAGAGAGAGAAATGAAGGGACATCTTCCCGCTAAATCGGTTCCCAGGGGCATTTCGGCAACCTCTTTCGGGGAAACAGATTATTGCTCCCATCACTCATGCAATATCCGGGCTACCGGCGCGTCACCGTCTCGGCAATCACCGCGCAGAGTCGATCGGGATCGACAGGCTTCTTGAAGACCGCGCCCTTCAGACCCTTGATGCGGCTTCGCTTGATGATATGATCTTTGTCGTGAAGGAAGGCCGTCATCATCAGGACAGGCAGTTCAGGAAACATCTCCTCTACCGCCAGATA
>CALZGC010000147.1 GCA_945786985.1 uncultured Nitrospirota bacterium
ATTCCGTTACGGGATCGCAGGAATCGTTGGTGCAGGGGTTTAAATCATCGCAATCGAGGGCCGTGCCGCCCTGGCATCCGGCCACGGCATCACATGTTTCAACGCCGTTGCAGGCATCGCCATCGTTGCAGTCCAGCGGCGTGCCGGCTTGGCATCCGGAAGCCGGATCACAGGTCTCGGTACCGTTGCAGTCATCGCCGTCGTCACAGACCACGCCCGCGCACAGATCCACCGGTCCGCAGTCGGGATCGTCCATGTCATAGAGAAGGTCCCCGTCGTTGTCGAGGCTCACGGTGAACGAATTCATGAAGACGTCCTCAGAGCCGTCGCACGGGTCGAGACCTGCGGGGTAACCAGGGGGAATCGTGTCTTCCGGCGCTGGGGTACCTGAGTGGCATGCTACACATGAGCCGGTTAGGGGTATACCTTGCACGCCAGCATTCTCGTGATGGTTTGGCAGGCCCGGCGCGAGATGGCATTCCCCGCATAGGGTAGAGTTGGTACCGTTTACATTGAAAACATTGTTTTGGTGACACGTCGCGCAGCCGTTGGTGACGATTGACAGGTGCGCACCATGGCCGGCAGAGCCCGAACCACCTTTGAAACCCGCATGACAGCCGACACAATTAGTGACCGGCCCCGAAAATGCTGCCGCGTTCGGTACCCATGCGGCTAAACACGCCGCAAGGACAAAAGATAGAATAATCGTGGTTTTCTTCATAAAAACTCTCCTCTAGTTGCATTTCATTTCTGTTGACTAACAGATCCCCATGCTCCCTTGCCTTCGTGCGGGCTCTCACCTCCCTTCAATTAGAGAGAAGACCGTCTGGCCTTCCGGTCTTCCGATGAAAAAGAAATGATAAACTGGTTATAAGCGATATATTTTGTGTTAAAACTCATTTATGGCTTCTATTTGGTATTAATTATCTAATAATCTGCTTAAAAATCTAAAAATAGCTAAAATTCCCCCAAAATATGACCCATACCATGCAAGGAAAATGCCAATAAACAAGAATCCGAAATGACAAAAAAATCCTCGCAATAATAGACGGTTAGACGGCCGTCAAAAGAATATTTCGAAAACAATGACATATATGGAGGGGGATTTCGCGCATTGGTGGAGTGATCTCGCTCAACGGACCGGCGCTCCGGCAACAAGGCAACAAGAGGGTTATTCTCACGGTGGTGGCCCCAGGGGCAGCCGCCCTTATTCCCGACACCCTCGTTTGCAGCCCGGATCCCGTTGCAGGAGAGCCTTTCTCTTGACATCCATTGGCGTCAATGGATAACTTCGCATACGGAGCGGCAGATCAAAGCGCCGTATTTGCTCGTTGCGCCACCCCCAGAGGGTTTTGTCGAGAAGGAGGAGATCGTGGGGTTTCAAGAATCTCTCAATGAGCATTTCCCGGGCGCGGTGCCTGAAGCCGATTTTGTGAACCGGACCGTGGCGCTCCTTTCGGGGAGCGGTTTTACACCCGAGAACACCATCGCCTGCGTTTCGGTCTGCCGCGATGAGATCACCCAGCCCCTCCTTCAGAAAGTGCGAACGGCCTGGGGGGAGGCGTTCAACCTCTCCAGTCTTGCCGGGATGCTCTTCCTGGGCCGGACCGGTTTCACTGCGGCCGCCCATCATGCGCCGAACGCCGGGGGCAAAGAGCGATATGTCTACCTGGCCTTTCCGCACATCGCCATCCACATCGACGGGCAGGTGGGGGTTTGCAAACGGGGCGGCAGAAAAGAGCTGAGCACCGCTTGTGGTGCCCTTTTTGCGTTTCAGAAGGAGTTGGCGTCCGGCAAGCTCAGCGTCGGCCTCGCCTTCGACGATGTCGAACAGAGCCTCATCAAGATACGCCTCATCCAGGAGATCCCTTATGGTCAGGTGCCTGACCTGCTGACGCTGACCCGAGCGGCTCTGAAAGTCATCCAGGACGATCTGGAACGTTTCATCGGCCTGACGGTCGACCCGGCCCAGAGCGACCATGCCGTCTTCACGGGGATTCAGATCCACGGCCCCGACGGAAACTACATCTGGCCGGACCGCTGCTTCCAGGTGGTGGATCGGGCGAAGACGGTGGTTTCCCTTTAGTGTTTGCCAAAGGGATCCATTTGGGATAGTTACATAGGGAGTGGTTGCTAGCCTCCAACGGGGGCTGCCCCCCGTTTTCTGACAGATAGTGGCTTCGGAGCGCGCAGCCACGACCGTGGACGGACCATGGAAGTCGTCATCCTCAATGACATTCTGATCATCTTTGCCCTCTCCATCGGGGTGCTGCTCGTCTGCCATCGCTTGCGGATCCCGGCAACGGTGGGACTCCTCCTGACGGGGATTCTGGCGGGCCCCCACGGGTTGAAGCTCGTCCGGGCGGTGCACGAGGTGGAGGTCCTGGCGGAAATCGGGGTGCTGCTCCTGCTGTTTACCATCGGGATGGAGTTCTCCCTCACGACGCTGGCCAAGCTGAAAAAAACTGTGCTCCTCGGCGGCTCCCTGCAGGTGGTGCTCACCTGTGTGGCCGTGCTCCTCCTGACGAGGCCCTTCGTGGCCACCTGGGGCCAGGCAATCTTCCTCGGCTTCCTGGCTGCCCTGAGCAGCACCGCCATTGTGCTGAAACTCCTGCAGGAACGGGGCGAGGTCGACAGTCCCCACGGAAACACGTCGCTGGCCATTCTCATCTATCAGGACATCATCATTGTCCCCATGGTCCTCTTTACCCCCCTGCTCGCGGGTGCGGTGCAGAACGTGGCCGGCACACTTGCGCTGATGCTGGCGAAGGGAGCGGGGATCATTCTCTTTGTCATTGTGAGCGCACGCTACCTGGTGCCGAAGCTTCTCTATCATGTGGCCCGGACCCGGATTCCAGAACTTTTCCTGGCCACCCTGCTCGTCATCTGCCTGGCGGTGGTCTGGCTCACGTCCAGCCTGGGGCTCTCGCTTGCTCTGGGCGCCTTTCTGGCGGGACTCATCGTCTCCGAATCGGAGTACAGCCACCAGGCTCTGGGAAACATCATTCCCTTTCGGGACGTCTTCACGAGCTTCTTCTTCGTCTCCATCGGAATGCTCCTGGACCTGGGCTTTTGCATCCAGGAGCCGCTGCTCATTACGGGCGCTGCGTTGGGGGTTTTCCTCCTCAAGTCCTTCGTGGCAGCGCTGGTGGCGCTGCTGGTGGGGCTGCCCCTGCGGACCGCCGTGCTGGTGGGGCTTAGTCTCGGGCAGCTCGGCGAGTTTTCCTTTATCCTCTCCAAGGAGGGTTTGAGCCACGGTCTCCTGGCGGGGAATGCCTATCAGATCTTTCTCGCCGTGGCCATTTTGACGATGGCGGCCACGCCTTTCATTGTGCGCTATTCCGCAAGGATAGCCGACCGGATCATGAAGCTCCCTTTTCCGGACAGGATGAAGACCCGGTGTGTCTCCTGTGCCGTCGATGCAGGGCCGGGGCCGCTCGAGGAGCACCTGATCATCGTGGGTTTCGGTCTCACCGGGCGGAATCTGGCCGAGGCGGCCAAGGCCGCGGGCATTCCCTATACGGTAACCGAGATGAACGTCGACACGGTCCGCGCGCAGCGGGCCAAGGGGGAGCCGATCTTTCTTGGAGATGCCACCCAAGACGCCGTTCTGCGCCATGCGCGTATTCACCAGGCCCGGGTCGTGGCCGTGGCCATCAATGATCCCACGGCGACGCGGCGGATCACGGCGGTTGTGCGCCGGCTCAATCCGAAGGTGTTCATTATCGTTCGAACCCGCTACGTCATCGAGGTGGAACCCCTCTATCGGATGGGGGCGAACATGGTGATTCCGGAGGAGTACGAAACCTCGGTGGAGATTTTCACCCGGGTTCTGGCGGAATACGAGATTCCCCCCGAGGAGATAAACCGGTTTGCCGATCAGGTACGGGAGGCCGGTTACCGGATGTTTCGAAGTTCATCGAGAGATTGGTAGGAGGGCGCGTGAAACAGCCCCACGAATTCTCACTCCGCTGAAACACCTCTTGGGAGGGTGACACCATGTCTGCAGGGGGCCGAGCGAGTTTTGAGGGCGGCGGCAACATCGCCATGAAACTGCCTCGCGATCAGTTCGTCGGGACCGTGAGGTTCTACAGAGATCGGCTGCGACTGCCGGTCTTGGACGAAAAGGACGCGAGCGTGGTCTTCGCATTCGGTAACCAGAAGCTTTGGCTGGACCGTGCCGACGACATGATGCGTGCGGAGATCTGGCTGGACGTGGTGACCGACGATCTTGAAGCCGCCGCCGACATCCTCGCAGACGCCCGCGCGAACGAGGTGGAACCGCTTCCCGAAGGATTCG
>CALZGC010000148.1 GCA_945786985.1 uncultured Nitrospirota bacterium
AGTCGCGGCGAGACATCCTTGAAGGTGACCGGACAGGCCACCTCCGGCGGCGGGCAGGTGGCGCTCAGCGGTGAGGTCGATCTGAGGCCCGAGGCGGGCTTCCCGGCGACGCTGGTGCTGCGGGGTGAGAGAATTGAAATTGTGAACCTGCCGGAAGCGCGGGTGCTGGCCTCTCCGGATCTGCGGATACGCTTCGAGGGTGAGGGGATCGATGTTTCCGGGGAAGTCCTTGTACCCTGGGCCCGCATCGAGCCGCTGGAGCTTTCGGGTGGTGTCCCCCGTTCCCGGGATGTGGTCATCGTCACCAGCGAGGCGGCAGATGCGACGGCTCCCGGACGGAGGATCGTCAGTCGGGTCCGGTTGACCCTTGGCGACGACGTCGTTTTCAACGGTTTCGGTCTCACCGGACGGATCACGGGCAGCGTCACCGCCGTGGACGCGCCGGAGAAGCTGACCACCGGTCAGGGAGAGCTGCAGATCATCGACGGCAAATACAAGGCTTACGGACAGAACCTGGAGATTACGCGGGGACGACTCCTCTTCGCCGGCGGGCCCATCGACGATCCGGGACTCGATGTTCGGGCTTTGCGGCGCACGGGGGAACTGGAGTCGGGGGTCGATGTGCGAGGTTCGCTGCGGGAGCCCCGGATGGAGCTCTTCTCCTCACCGTCGCTGGACCAGACCGACGCCCTATCCTATCTCGTTCTGGGACGTCCCTCGGATCAGGTCACCGGCAACGAGGGGCAAATGCTCTATGATGCGGCGCTGTCTCTTGGCCTCACCGGCGGCGGTCTTTTGGCCCAGCAGATCGGCAGCACGTTCGGCATTGAAGATATCGAGATCGAGGGCGGGAGTGCCGCCGACGATGCCACCGTCTTCATCGGCAAATATCTTTCCCCCCGACTGTACGTCAGTTACGGCATCGGCCTCTTTGATCCGGTCAGTACCTTCCGGATGCGCTACCAACTCAGCAGTAAATGGCTCGTGCAGACGGAATACGGGTTCGAAAGCGGGGGAGACCTGATCTATCGGATTGAGCGGGATTAGTCAACGGGCCCGGGCTAGCCTCAGGGCAGCTTCGGCATGCGGACCACGATCTCGTCACCCGTCAGCGCTTCAGCCAGAAAAACCTTCAGCTGCCGCTTCTCTTCCGGGGTCAGACCGAGTGGCTTGAGAACGCTGTTCTTCTCACCTCCGCCTCGGTCGAAGAAATCGATCACCTCTTCAAGGGTTGCATAGATGCCGTTGTGCATGTAGGGACCGTGCCGGGTGATGTCCCGAAGGGTGGGGGTGCGGAAGGCCCGCCAGTCCTTTTTGTCTTTGGTGACGAGGTATCGCCCGGGATCGACATCGAGCGTCTTGAACTCCTTGTATCCGTTGATCTTGGCCACGAAGCGCCGTGTGGCCGCGACCATGGGATCGTCGACGAATCCCGGATTCTCCGGGACGTTGAGGGCATAGAACCGGTCGTCCGAAAGGTTCACGCCGTGATGGCACTCGATGCACCGGCCCTTGCCCCGGAACACGGCAAGCCCCTTCTGCGCGTCGGCCGAGAGGGCCTGTTTGTCGTCTTTGAGGAACTTGTCGAGGGGGGCATTACGGGAAACGAGCGTCCGCTGGAACGCAGCCAGCGCCATGGCCATCTGCTCCTTGGTGATGTCGTCGTTGCCGAAGGTTTTTCGGAAGAGGGTTACATACTCCGGCACGGAACGGAGCACCTCCTCCACATAATCGAGGTTGCGATTCATCTCGAAGGGGGAGAGCACGGGGTGTCCCGCCTGCTCTTCCAGGGAGCTGACCCGCCCGTCGTGAAAGAGGGCCTTTGCAAAGGCGATGTTGATCAGGGTTTGCGTGTTGCGCCAGCTCTTGGTCGTGGGATAGGCGAGCGAAAGGGCCTGCATGTCGGAAAAGCCCATCTCGGGGACGTGGCAGGTGGCACAGCTCATGGTCCCGTCGCCCGAGAGCCGTCGGTCGAAGAAGAGGAGTCTGCCCAGTTCGATCTTTTCCGGTGTCTGAGGGTTTTCCTGGGGAATGGGAACCGGCCCGGTCGCTTGAAGGTCACCGTTTTGCGCGCATCCCGGAAGAGCTAGAAACAGGAGGATGGAGATGACACTCACCACAGGGAAGTGCTTTCGGGCTGCCGGCATTTTTCAGCTCCTCTACGACGACCTTCTTGAGGTATTCATACGGGGCGTTGCCGACCACCTTTCGGCCGTTGATGAAGAAGGTCGGCGTGTTGTAGATGTCCAGGGACTCGGCCAGTTTGATGTCCGCTTCGATCAGGTCTTTGTGTTTCTCGCCGTCCAAGTCTCTTTGAAAACGGGCGAGATCCAAGCCCAGTTCCCCGGCATACTTGACGAGGCTGGTCCGGTCGAGCAGGGGGGAGCGTTTCAGCAGGAGGTCGTGCATCTCCCAGTACTTTCCCTGGTCGCCCGCCGCGAGGGCTGCCTGCGCCGCGATGCGTGCGTAATCGCGATAGCGATAGGGATAGTTCTTCAGGATGAGTCGCACCTCTTTGCTGTGCTCCTCCAGGATCCTTCGGACGGCCGGACCGGCCGCCACACAGTGGGGTCATTGGAAGTCGATGAACTCGATGATCGTGACCGGGGCATCGGCCGGGCCTCTCTGGGGGGCATCGCCGATAGGGACGTCGTAACGCCGGTCATCGGCGTCGGCGGTCAGGGGGAAAAGCAGCAATAAGAGGGTGAAAATGGCGCGTCTCAGCATCTCTAGTCTCTCGCTCGAAAACGGTTGCACCGGTGCCGGTTTGAGGGTGTCTGTCCCCGGAGAAGGGAGGGGCGCTCCCCTCTCCGGGATGATTGCCTATTTCAGTCCCAACTCCTTGACCCATTTCGGATGGTGCTTCTTCGCCCATTTGAGCGGCACCGTGCCCCGGGTCATGATTCGGAACGTGCCCGGGTTCAGCGCCGTGGCCGCGTAGACGTGAAACGGCACCAGAATGACGAGTATGAGAAATGCGAGATTGTGCAGCAGGTGTACCAGCTGCATGATTCCCTGCGAGGCACCCATCCAGAGAATTAAGCCCGACACGGAAATCACCAGACCCGCCGCTAGCACCAGAAGATAGAAGAGCTTCTGGCCGGCATTCAACTTGCCCTGGGGCGGGCCTTCCTTGCCGGAGAGATACCCCCCGAGCTGGCCGAGCCAGGCGAAATCATCGGAGCCGAACTTCAGCGATTCGCCGAGATAGTTCGCCATGGTGAGGACCAGGGAAGCCGCAAAGAGGATGCCGGCCCAGTTGTGGATCCCCCGGGCCAGGTGGACTCCGCCGAAAGCCGTGTTGATCCAGCTCAGAGAGTTGTAGAGGAATCCGA